>JAFMLE010000006.1 GCA_017852395.1 Flavobacteriaceae bacterium | reverse complement strand
TTTAAACTAAACTTAATTGCAAAGAAAAACCCCTCGATGTCTCGAAGGGCTTGTTGTGCTTGAGCTTTTGCTCGATAAATGATTGCTCCCCCTCTTGGGCTCGAACCAAGGACCCTCTGATTAACAGTCAGATGCTCTAACCAACTGAGCTAAGGAGGAATTTTGTGGGGCAAATATAACAAGTTTCTTTTTCGTCCACAATACAATCACAAAATTTAATTGAAGGCTTCAAAAATTGTTATTTAACACCCCTTAGCGCCACCAGTTGTGGATCAACCAAAAATGGCACGATACAAATCGTTTCCGTTGGCATAGAGTACCAGGCTCATCAATAAAATAAACCCAAAAATTTGTGCATACTCCAAAAAGCGGTCATGGGGTTTTCTTCCCGAAATCATTTCATAGAGCAAAAACATCACATGACCTCCATCCAAAGCGGGAATCGGCAGCACATTCATAAAAGCTAACATAATCGAAATCAGTGCCGTACTGGACCAAAACCCCCTCCAATCCCATGCGGGAGGAAACAGATTGCCAATAGCACCAAAACCGCCAACTTGTGCAGCCCCTTTTTTAGTAAAAATATATTTAAACTGGGCCACGTAGTCATACAACGTCCAATAGCCATAGGCAAAACCTTGTTGAATACTCGACCCCAAAGAAAGCGAAACATTGGTAAACTCAATATCAGGAACCTTGGGATACACCCCCAGAGTACCCTCGACGGTCGTTGTTGCTTGCAGGCTAATCACTTTTTGCGCTCTAAGCACTTCAAGAGTCATATACTGTGAGGGAGCACTTCCTACCATGGTGGTAAAATCTTCCCAATCTAAAATCTGCTGATCATCGATCCGAACCACCTGATCGCCTTTTTGGATACCGGCAAGCGCAGCTGGAGTTTGTGGTACCACACTGTCTATAATTGCAGGTACAAGTGGCCGAATCGGAATCATTTGTCCGCTTTCGAAAATTTGTGTCCCTATATCTTGTGGAATTGCCAATGTTTCGATTTGCCCATCGCGTCGTTGTACAGTAACTTCTGCTACGCTTCGCAAAAACAAATAACGGTTTATATCCAAAACATTGTCAAGGGCCTGGCCGTCAACGGCTAACACGCGATCTCCTTTCTCAAAACCGATTTCTGCAGCGACTGCAGAAGGGGAAATTCCCGCCGGTAAAGCCTCATTGCTCAAGGTGTCTTTTCCCCAAACAAAAAGAATCATCATATAAATCAAAAAACCCAAAATCAAATTGACGGTTACACCACCCAGCATAATGATCAAGCGTTGCCAGGCAGGCTTAGAACGAAACTCCCAAGGTTGCGCAGGTTGCTGCATTTGCTCGGTGTCCATGCTTTCGTCGATCATTCCCGAGATTTTTACATACCCGCCCAAGGGCAGCCAACCGATACCATAAACAGTTTCTCCAATTTTTTTCTTGAAAAGTGCATATTTGACATCGAAAAACAGAAAAAACTTTTCGACCCGTGTTTTAAAGATTTTTGCTGGAATAAAATGTCCAAGTTCATGAAGGACGATCAGTAGGGATAGACTCATCAACAACTGAATGGCCTTGACCATAAATGGGCTCATAGATAAAATTTTAGCCAAAAATAGGGTTTTTTGAGGCAGTTAGCGAATTGCACATTTAGAAATTGACAGTTCTTTAACAAACTCGTACAATGCCCCCTCGATTTCGACTATCTTTGTACCAAAATTGTGACATGCGCCATTTTTTTTCAAAATATAAAACTTTTTTAACCGTTTTTACGGTCCTTTCATTGGGCATACTTGGGCTGTTTTATCAGGCATTATCTCCACAAAAGCAACTTCCAATTTTTCAACCCGCCATGGTCAATTATGAATTGGTCGATAGCACCTTACAACACGTTAAGAAGTTTCACAAAATCGCCGATTTTAAACTCATCAATCAAAATGGGCTTGAGGTAACACACACAAAGCTGGACGATAAAATCTACGTCGCAGATTTTATTTTTACAACCTGCCCAACCATTTGCCCGATCATGACTGATCAGATGCTAACCGTTCAGCAAGCGATCATTGACAATCCCAGCATCCATTTGGTATCTTTTAGTGTAACTCCAGAAATCGACTCGGTGCCGCAACTCAAAAAATATGCCTTAGAAAAAGGTGTTAACGATCAAAAATGGGATTTGCTTACCGGAGACAAAAAAGCCATTTACCAATTGGCGAGAAAATCGTATTTGGTTGCAAAACAAGATGGAGATGGTGGGCCGTATGATATGATTCATACCGAAAATTTTGTACTGGTAGATCCGCAACGAAGGATTCGCGGATATTATGACGGTACAGACCCAAAGTCTGTCGCTCAGCTGCTAAAAGATTTGGACGTTTTGGAAAAGGAGTTTTTCGAAAACTAAACACTTTTTTTGCAAGGCCTCGTTCAAAAATCCCTACATTTGTTTTTTAAAACGATTCTAAATAATGCAAAATCTTGATGAGCTCGAGCCCGGAATAACAGCGGTTATTAAGGCTTTTGACATCGAAAACATGCCCCTCAAGCTTATAGAAATGGGCTGTCTTCCTGGCAATCAAATTATGCTGATCCAAAAAGCACCGTTTAGCGATCCTTTGTACATCAAATTGGATCAATCGCATCTGGCCATAAGTAGAGAAATTGCAAAACACATCATCGTAGAACCCGCATAGATTATGGGACTTTCAATCAATGTGGCACTTATCGGCAATCCCAATACAGGCAAAACCTCTGTTTTCAATTTATTGACAGGGCTCAAGCAAAAAGTCGGCAATTACCCCGGCATTACTGTAGAAAAAAAAGAAGGCGATTTTCGGTTGGATCGCACCACCAAAGCCCACATCATTGACTTGCCAGGGACCTACAGTCTCAATGCCTCGTCAATGGACGAAAGTGTCGTTATCGAACTGCTGCTCAACAAAAACGACCGTGACTATCCTGATGTTGCAGTGGTGGTCACAGACATCGAAAACCTCAAGCGCAACTTACTGCTTTTTACCCAAATAAAAGACCTCGAAATCCCCAGTATCTTAGTAATCAATATGTCTGACCAGATGCAGCGCAAGGGCATACAGCTAGATACGGCTGCTTTAGAAGAAGCCCTGGGCACTAAGGTTGTGCTGATGAGCTGCCGCGAAAACAAAGGGGTAGAAGAGCTCAAAAAAGCATTAATCAATTATCGAAAACTCAGCACCAAACCCATTTTGGATGTAGCCAGCATAGACCCGGCATATTTTGAAAGCCTCAAAACTACATTTCCCAATCAATCGCTTTTCAAATTATGGCTCGTCATTACCCAAGATGTAAATTTTGCCAACCTAGACCGTCAACGGGTAGCCGACACTTCTAATTTTAGAACCCAATCCAATACCAACCTCAAAAGACTGCAACAAACCGAAACCATCAAACGCTACCAAATCATCAATGATATCCTCAAAAAAACCTATACTATAGACCGTACTCGGGGAACCGATCTACGCGCCAAGCTTGACCGGGTTTTGATTCACAAAGTATGGGGCTATGTGGTTTTCTTTTTGGTATTACTCACGATCTTCCAAGTCATTTATGACTGGAGCAGTGTTCCGATGGACTTTATCGATGAAAGTTTTGCCCGTCTGAGTGAATTTGTCAAATCAAACCTCCTCCCAGGGATGTTTACAAAATTGATTGCAGAAGGAGTAATTCCTGGATTGGGCGGGATACTCATTTTTATACCACAGATTGCGTTTCTCTTTCTTTTTATTTCGATTCTTGAAGAAACCGGTTATATGAGTCGGGTCGTTTTTTTGATGGATCGAAGCTTACGTCGCTATGGATTAAGTGGCAAAAGTGTGATTCCATTAATTTCTGGAACCGCCTGTGCCATACCTGCAGTTATGGCCACACGAAATATTGAAAATTGGAAAGAACGACTCATCACCATCTTGGTAACCCCGTTTATTACCTGTTCAGCACGCTTGCCGGTCTATCTGATTTTGATTTCATTGGTGATCCCCAACGCACGTATTTTTGGAATGAATTATCAGGGGCTTACCTTGATGGGGCTTTACCTCTTGGGGGTGGTAATGGCATTGATTAGTGCGATGATTCTAAAGCGTTTTATCAAATCAAACTACAAAAGCTACTTTGTGGTAGAAATGCCCAACTACAAATGGCCACTTCTAAAAAATGTTACGCTAACCGTTTTTGAGAAAACAAAATCCTTTGTCATAGAGGCTGGTAAAATCATTTTTGCCATCTCAATTTTGTTATGGGTAATGGCTTCCTTTGGTCCTGGAGAAAATTTTGACCAAGCCGAAACCATAGTTGCACAACAATACATCGATAAGCAGATTGCTGCTGAAGATTTGCAATACGAGATTGATGCATTTCGACTCGAAAACTCCTATATCGGAATCTTAGGAAAAGTCATCGAGCCCGCAATTGCTCCCCTTGGATACGATTGGAAAATTGGAATCGCACTGATTGCCTCGTTTGCCGCTCGAGAAGTTTTTGTAGGAACTTTGGCCACAATATATAGTGTTGGAAGCACCGAAGAAGAAACCATCAAGTCACGTATGGCCTCTGAGCAATGGGCCGATGGCCGCAAGGTTTTCAATTTTGCCTCCGGAATTTCGCTCATGCTTTTCTATGCCTTTGCCATGCAATGCATGAGTACTTTGGCAATTGTTAGAAAAGAAACCAATTCTTGGCGGTGGCCTTTGATTCAGCTTTTTGGCATGACCGGCATCGCCTATATAAGTTCACTGATCGCCTTTCAATTGTTGCAATAATGGAGTGGTTGCAAAATATACTGGTCGTCCTATTGGTTGTTTTTGCAGCAACAATCTTATTGCGTCGTTTTGTTTTCAAGAAAAAAAACAAGGGCAATTGTGATACCAATTGCGATTGCCACTAAAGCAGCATTAAAATTATTAGGTCAATAAAAAGGCTGCACTTACAGCTAATGCCGTTTTGGGCTCTTGTACCAAATCCTGCTCAACAAAAAAGTGTGAAATCCCAATTTCAACACCTTTTGCAATAATAGCAGGGAGGTCTAAAACACCCTGACCGCAAGAAGTAATTAATGGGAAAAACGCCATTAGATCCTGCATTTGAATTTGCTCATTTTCAAAAGTTTTCAGCATTTTCATGTCTTTAACATGCATCAACTTATATCGGTTGGTGTATTGATTCATCAAAGCAACGGGGTCGACCCCGGCAGCCGCCGTCCAAAAGATATCCAATTCTAAATCTACAGTATCGGGATTGGTGTTTTTTATGATATACTCAAAAGGGACAACCCCATTAATGGGTCTAAATCCAGCTCCATGGTTGTGATAGGCAAAACGAATGCCCTCTTTTTGAGCTTGCGCACCGATTGCATTAAAACGATCAGCCATTTTTTTATAATCCTCCAACGTCTTGCGTTCTTCATCTGGGATCATTGGCAATACAACATAAGTAGCGCCCAATTTATGCGCAGCGGCAGCAAGGGGTGCCATATGATGTTCTAAGGTTTCCAAATCTGTATGCATCGAGGGAATTTGAAACCCATAACGTAAGGTCAACTCCTTAAAAGATTGAGGGGTATGCCCTTGGAGACCACTGGAAACCGGTCCCAAAAACTGCGCCAGATTTTTCCAACCATCTTGTGCTTTTTGAGCGCTAAACGTATAAGGTCCAAATGTCTCTAGCGAGGTGTAACCCATTTGTTGCAGGGTTTCAAGCGCCATTTCGAGGTTTTCGCTTAGAAGTTTTGGAATTGAAAAAAGTTGAATCCCAATCTTATTTAATAATGCTGCTTTTAGCGAAGCGTTTTGTCCATACATAAAATTTGGAAGTAAGCTGCTGGCTACCGTTGTAACAGCCAATTGCTGGATAAATGTGTTGCGCTTCATAGGGGTTAAGATCTTTTGTAGTCGTCCTCTAGGCGGACAATGTCATTTTCATCAGAGGGATGATTTGGATGGGTGTGCTGCCAAATTTCGGCAACAATACCATAATCATGACCCCCAATCAATCGATGTCGCTCCCCTTGTTGAAGTGCAATTTGTGTTCCCTTTTCGAAAAGCTGTGCTTCGGTCTGAAGATCTGTGGCTGATCGAACAATAGACAGATCCCCTTTACAGGCTTTCCAAATTTCTGCTCTCCGATGGTGGTATTGCCATGATAATTTTTGATGAGGGGCTACAATCAAAATTTTGGGACTAAGTTTCCCGCCAATTTTTAGGGTATCGGCTTGGATATCAAAAAAGTGCTGGGCAAACTTAGGTGCCTGTTTTTCATCAATCACAAAAAAACCGCCCCATGGGCGAGCCCGATCTTCGGAAATCACCGAAAACCCCAAATCCTCTATTTCTTGTTTGATGGTGTCAAAAATATTCACAAGCTAAATGTATTAAAACGATTTTAAAAAAGCCCAAAAACCCTTTATCATCCTTTTATGAATAAGTACCTTTAAACCTTAAGTTTAATTGGATGCAAGCGATCCTTCAATCTGTTTTTGACATCAAGGTCACAAAAGTGGTTCGTCTAACCGGCTATGACAATATAAATTATTGTGCATATGGTAAAAAACAAAAATGGATTTTTAAAACCTACACAGACCTAGATCAAGCAACCGTTTTGGAAGCCGAAAGTCAGGCATTGGCATTTTTGGCACAGGAAAAATCGTGTACGGTAAATTGTCCGCGGCCAATCCAATCCACTTCAGGATCGTATGTTGTCAAGCAAACCATAGCTGGCAAGCCACATCTCATTCGGTTATTGACGTTTATAGACGGGCAGTTTTTGGGAGACCAACCCGCATCTCAAGCCCTTTATCGGTCTTTTGGCAACCGTTTGGCGAACTTGAGTCAAGCCCTCTACAAGTGGTCGCACCCTACCATTCGACTCCGACAATGGGAGTGGCACCTGAGCACCTATTTTTTGTTAAAACCAAAAATAGAACTTATTGAAAACACAAGGATTCAAAGTGTGGTTCGATACTTTATTCAACAATATGAAGCTACGGTAGCTCCCGTCCTTCCCAATCTAAGAACGACAACATTGTACAATGACGCCAACGAATGGAACGTCTTGACAGACACCAACGAGGTGGTTGGTTTTATCGATTTTGGAGATCTAGCCTACGGGCCATTGGTCAATGATGTCGCTATAGCCATGGTCTATGCGGCCTATGACAAAGAAGATCTTTTGGCGTGGGCATGTACCGTTTTATCCGGGTTCCATCAGATACAACCCCTGCAAGAAGTTGAGGTAAAAGTGCTCTATCATACGATGGCCTTGCGTCTGTGTATGAGTTTGTGTAATTCGGCAGTCGCAAAAAGGCAACAACCCGAAAATCAATATGCAGCAATCAGTGAGCAATATGCCCAAAACATGTTAGAGACCTGGTTAGCTATTGGGCCCATTGGGGCAGAAAATGCTTTTCGAAAAGCGGTTGGGCTTCGTGCGATATCGATACCAGAAACCACAACAGTATTGAACGGCAGACAACAGGTAATCAGTGGGGCATTGTCGGTTAGTTATCAGCAGCCTATAGTCATGAAACAAGCCGCCTTCCAATACATGTACGCTGCCGATGGAACTTCCTTTTTGGACGCCTACAACAACATACCCCATGTGGGACACCACCACCCTGTTGTTGTAGAAGCTGCACAAAAACAGTTGACAAAACTCAATACCAATACCCGCTATTTGTATCCCGAATTGCAAGACTATGCCGAAACGTTATTGGCTCATTTTCCAAAGCCCTTAGACAAAGTGTTTTTTGTAAATTCTGGCAGTGAGGCAAGCGACTTAGCCATTCGTATTGCAAAAAATTTTACAAACCGAAAGGGTGTTGTGGTCATGGAGCACGGCTACCATGGACATACCCAAGTTGGGATTGAGATTAGCGACTACAAATTCAACCACCCCAAAGGGATAGGGCAGCAGCCTCATATCATAAAGCTACCCCTTCCAAATTCAGAACAACCAACAGCAGAAAGTGTTCAAAGGGCTGCAAAAATTATTGATTCATCGGATGTTCAAGCGGCAGCATTTGTAAGTGAAACCATTTTGGGTTGTGCTGGGCAAGTTCCTTTGCCAGAGGGTTACTTAAAACAGCTCTACCCAATCCTACGACAAAAGCAAACCCTGTGTATTGCCGATGAAGTACAAACAGGTTTTGGGCGATTGGGCTCCTGTTTTTGGGCTTTTGAAAAACAAGAAGTGGTACCCGATATCGTAATTATAGGAAAACCAATGGGCAATGGCCACCCCATGGGTGCAGTGGTTACCACAAGCGCAATTGCAGATCATTTTGCACAAGGAGTCGAATTTTTTAGCTCCTTCGGAGGAAATCCAGTTTCATGCGCAATCGGTTCTGCAGTCCTAAAGGTGTTGAAAGATGAAAAATTGCAAGAGAACGCCCTATATGTCGGAGCCTATTATAAAGCCCAGCTCAAAGCGCTTCAGCAATTGTATCCTGCAATCGATGAAGTTCGGGGTGAAGGACTTTTTTTGGGCGTAGCCCTAGTCGATGCGCAAAAAAAACCCTATACAAATTTGGCAAAACAGATCAAAAATGAATTGCGAAATCAAAATATACTAATCAGTACTGACGGCCCTTTTGACAGCGTTCTAAAATCAAAACCCCCACTTTGTTTTAACAAACAAAATGTCGATCAAGTAATCGACCAACTCCACAAAGTCTTTAAAAAGTACCCCATCTAAACCTTGTAAAAAAAAGATAAACTTTTAGTATCTTTCAAAAAAACATAACCAATGAAACACTACTATTACAGCGCTTTATTTTTGGCAGCAACCCTTTTTATTTCTTGTCAAAATAGCCCTAAAAAACCTGAAGCAGCTCCCTCCGAAACTGCAGAAGCAACGACCAACGAATGGCAAAACCTTATTCAACCCAATTCTTTTGATGGATGGCATTATTATCAAAATGATGCTTCAAAAAAAGGATGGTCTATCGAGGACGGCGTCCTGACGTTTAACTCCGAGATGGCCGAAGGTGAAGGGGATAAAAGTTTGGTCACCGATCAAGAATTTGAAAACTTTGAAATTCAATTTGAATGGAAAGTTTCTCCTGGTGCCAATAGCGGATTTATGTGGGGCGTCAACGAATCTGAAGCCTATGAATATCCGTTTAATACCGGGCCAGAAATTCAGATATTAGACCCCGAAGTTTATAAGGGTGATGCCGCCAATCAAGTGCATATTGCTGGTGCGTTATACGATATGATCGCGCCGAGCCAAATGGTTACCAAGCCTGCTGGTGAGTGGAATTCGTATCACATCACCATCAACCAAGAGGCGAACGAAGGCATAGTTGTGCACAATGGGGTAGAGATCAATCGTTTTCCCTTACACGGACCAGAGTGGGATGCCATGGTAGCCAACAGTAAATTTGCCAACTGGGAAGGATTTGGAAAATACCGAAAAGGATCTTTGAGCATTCAAGATCACCCGGGGATTATCTCCTACCGAAACATGAAGGTAAGAGAATTATAATTTCTAAATAAAGATGGATGAAACCACCTAAGGCCGTCTGCTTTGGGGAAGTGCTTTGGGATATTTTTCCTGAAGAAAAAAAAATTGGTGGAGCGCCCCTCAATGTAGCCCTTCGATTGCAACGTTTGGGAATTGCTACCACCATGATCAGTGCAGTAGGACATGACACTTTAGGGCGGTCGATATTAGACCTTTTAAAGCGTCATGACCTTGGCACAAATATTCAAGAAAATCATACATTATCAACCGGCACTGTTCGCGTCACGCTTGATACAGAAAAAAATGCAAGCTATGAAATTGTAGCACCCGTTGCTTGGGATGCCATTGCGTTAACAGATGCTATGCTCGAATTGGTCAAAAGGGCAGATTGCTTGGTCTTTGGTAGTTTGATAATGCGCAATACCGTTTCTAGCAATACCCTAAAAGCGCTAATAAACAAGGCCAATTTCAAAGTTTTTGATGTCAATCTGCGGCCACCGCATTATAGCTATGAGGTGATTGAACGTTTGATGCATGCTTCAGATTTGATCAAGTTTAATGAAGAGGAATTGTATGAAATTACCCAAGCACTAGGCGCAGATGCTAAGACGTTAGAAGAACAGGTGCGCTACATTTCAAAGCGGACCAACAGCCATCAAATTTGTGTTACCAAAGGGGCAAAAGGGGCTGTTTTATTCCATAACAATCAATGGTTTTATAACCAGGGATATGTGGTGAAGGCTACGGACACTGTTGGTGCTGGAGATTCTTTTCTGGCGACATTATTATCAGGGATTTTACAAAAGAAACCTGCTCAAGTTGCGCTTGACTATGCTTGTGCTATGGGTGCATTGGTTGCCTCAAAAGCAGGCGCTAATCCTGAAGTTACGGACCATGAGCTTGAGATGCTGATGAATTAGCAGGGCGATAAAACCAATTCATTTCTTTGGATTGTGGTATCTTTATCGCATGATAAGAAATCAATTTCTGCTCCTATTGTTGGTTGTTTTTTTTGGATGTCAAGAGCCGGCTTCTCAAATCGAACGGCCGACATTACCCCCTTCCGATATCGATAATGGCGGACTATTTCTTCCTGATGGTTTTGGTGCCCTTGTCGTGGTAGATAGCGTTGGGCCCTCAAGGCACCTTGCGGTTCGTGACAATGGAGACATTTATATCAAACTAAGTATTGTAGAAGGCAAGGAGGGCAATGTGGCGCTAAGGGACACCACCAACAATGGTAAAGCGGATGTTGTTAAACGCTTCGGAGATTATTTAAACGATGGGCGATTTGCGACCGAGATGCGGATTCATAATGGGTATTTGTATTTTAGTTCTGAGCTGACGGTCTATCGACAAAAACTGCAACCCGATCAGCTGATTCCTGAAGGCAATCCTGAAATCATTATGATTGATGAATTTCCAATACGGTGGCACAACGCAAAATCATTGGCTTTTGACCACAAGGGGGGAATGTATGTTACATTTAGCGCCCCCACAAATGCTTGTGAAGATGCTGATGAAACCAGCAATGATCCCAATGCAATTGTTCGAGGAGAGATGCCTTGTTCACAACTCGATATATTGGGTGGTATATGGCGTTTTGATGAGAATACATTGTACCAAACACAACGAGAAGGACTTCGGTACGCTACTGGGATTCGAAGTGTGGTAGGGATGTCATGGAATGATGAAGCCGATGCTCTCTATGCAGTCAATCACGGACGGGACTATCTGCATAATCATGCACCAAATTTTTTTAGCGAATGGGATAATGCCGTACTTCCTGGCGAAGAATTTATGCGGATTCAACAAGGGGATGACTTTGGGTGGCCATATACTTATTATGACCCATTTCAAAATAAGCGTCTATGGGCCCCAGAATATGGCGGCGATGGCCGCAAAGAAGCTAAGGGTTATACCAACCCGCTGATGAGTTTTCCCGCCCATTGGGCACCCAATGACCTGCTGTTTTATACTGGAGATCAGTTTCCAGAACGGTATAAAAATGGGGCCTTTGTCGCCTTTCATGGTTCTACAAATCGCAACCCCTATCCCCAATCGGGATATATAGTAGCTTTTGTGCCTTTTAAAAACGGATCTCCATCTGGATCTTGGGAAGTTTTTGCCGATGGCTTTATCGGTACCACACCACTGGCACAAATGCAAGATGCAAAATACCGACCCATGGGATTGGCACAGGGGCCAGATGGGTCGCTTTATGTTTCAGATTCTAAACAGGGAAAAGTTTGGCGTATTCTTTATCAAGAGGATCCACAAAAATTTTCATCTAAGGCGCTCCAAAATATGGAAAAACGAAAGGCCGAGCAGCCCCATATCCGAATCCCTGATCCCAAAAATGATTTATTGACTGCCAGTCAATAAATCCAAATTATTAAAAAGTTAAGGGTATAAAAAAAGCCCTCCGTGTTATGGGAAAGCCTTTCATCAGTTACTTCAAATGGCTGGGCCATTTTAGCAACACACAACTTCTTTAAGAGAAGCGGTCTGGACGGGACTCGAACCCGCGACCCCATGCGTGACAGGCATGTATTCTAACCAACTGAACTACCAGACCCAATTGTATCGGGTGCAAATATACACCCCAATTTTAAATTGCCAAAAATTAATGTAAAAACAATTTTTGGTTGGTATAAAAATGTTTTTTTAGAGGGCAGCCTCTATGGCATCTGCATACGTTTGTTTGGGGGCAACACCCACCTGACGTCCTACGAGCTCACCACCTTTAAAAACCAATACGGTTGGGATATTACGAACGCCATATTTAGCTGCAAATTCTTGGTTGGTATCGACATCTACTTTTCCTACAATGGCTTTTCCATCATACTCATTACTGAGTTCATCAATGATAGGACCTACCATTCTGCAGGGGCCACACCATGCCGCCCAAAAGTCGACCAGCACAGGTTTGTCTGATTTTAAAACTACTTCATCAAAAGTTGCATCGGTTATTTCTAAAGCCATAATGTATAATTAAAGATCAAAATTAATCATTTCTATTGGCTTATGACAAGATGTAAATTAGATTTGTTGATGCTGCTATTGTTTTTAGCAATATCAATTAAGCCGGTAGGGCCATTGTTGGTTGTCGAGATAATCCAAAAGTTCGGGGCATATTTTAACTTTCGTTTTTCGACTATTAAGGGTCAACTTTAATTTTTCTTTTGAATCGTATATGTCAAATGCCAAGTGTTTGTCTCCACGATAGGCTTTGAGTTGTTCCTCAATTTTTGAAACCGTTTCTTCGTTGAGGTTATGAATCTCCAATTGCAAAGTGATTTTTTTGGAGTTTTTGTCTATGGTTTCTTGTAGGGACTCGAAGGTCAAAAATTGCAAACGAGGAGCGCCTCTTTTCCCGGTTTCATGATTGATCCAACCCTCTCGGATGGCGACTCTAAAACGCACAAAAGTATTGGCGACCAAAAAATGACGAAATTTTAAATAGTCCTCGCTAAAAATTCTAAACTCTTGTTGATCGCTAAAATCTTCGATGTTAAACTTGGCCCACTGTTTGCCATTTTTGGTTTGCAAATGTTCAACAGAATTGATGATACCCGCAAGATGTAATTCTCTATTAATTAGGGGCTCGAGGTCATTAATAATGTCGAGTTGTGCAGAGGTATAGTGTTTAATCTCCTTTTTAAAATCGTCCAATGGATGTGCCGATAGATAGATGCCAACCACCTCTTTTTCTCTTTTTAGCATTTCGAGGCTATTCCACGATTCGCATTGGGGAATGACCAGATCTTGATAGACTTCATCACTTTGGTCTCCGAAGAGGTTGGTCTGTGAAGACTGTTGTTGTTCTTGGTATTTTGAGCCAAATCGCAATGCTTTTTCTAAAAAGCTAATTCCTTCTCCATCCGGATTGAGGTATTGGGCACGATGCGTATCATCAAAAGAGTCTAAACCACCTGCCAGCACAAGATTTTCAAGTGCTTTTTTATTGGCAGCTCTAAGGTCAACCCTTTTTACAAGATCAAAAATCGATTGATAAGGCGCTTGTTCTCGATGCGCAATAATGGTGTCTACGGCGCCCTTGCCAACTCCTTTTATGGCACCCATTCCAAATCGGATGGCTTTCTGGTCATTTACAGTAAATTTGTAAAAGGATTCATTGACGTCTGGTCCCAAAACGGCAAGCCCCATGCGCTTACACTCTTCCATAAAAAAGGTAACCTGTTTTATGTCATTCATGTTGTTGGACAGCACTGCTGCCATATATTCTGCTGGGTAGTGTGCTTTGAGATATGCTGTTTGATAGCCAATCCAAGCGTAGCAAGTAGAGTGTGATTTGTTAAAAGCATATGAAGCAAAGGCTTCCCAATCGCGCCAAATTTTTTCTAAAATATCTTGTGGATGTCCGTTGGTCACACCACCATCTATAAATTTAGGTTTAAGCTTATTGAGGAGTTCAAATATCTTTTTGCCCATCGCTTTCCTCAAAACGTCCGCTTCACCTTTGGTAAATCCAGCCAGTTTTTGAGACAGTAGCATCACCTGTTCCTGGTAGACGGTGATGCCATACGTTTCTTGAAGGTATTCTTCCATGGCAGGGAGGTCATAGGCAATAGCCTCAGAACCGTTTTTTCGATTGATAAAACTTGGAATGTATTCTAGAGGGCCTGGACGATACAAGGCGTTCATAGCGATGAGATCTGCAAAAACGGTTGGTTTGAGCTCTTTGAGGTATTTTTGCATCCCGGCGGATTCGTATTGAAAAATACCAACTGTTTCTCCCCGTTGAAAAAGCTCATAGGTCTTGGTGTCATCTAAAGGGAAGTTATCGGGGTCTAAATCAATACCATGTTTGTATTTGACCAGTTTTACGGTGTCCTTAATCAAGGTAAGGGTTTTGAGTCCCAAAAAGTCCATTTTGAGCAATCCAGCGTCTTCAACTACGGCATTATCAAATTGTGTAACAAAGAGATCCGAATCTTTTGCCGTGGCTATTGGTACAAACTCCGTGATGTCATCGGGGGTGATGATGACCCCACAGGCATGGATTCCTGTATTTCTCAAAGAGCCTTCCAAAATTTGAGCTTGTTGCAAGGTCTGCCCTGCAAGGTCATCGACTTGTGCCATTTCGCGTAGTTCCTTAACGCGCGAAAATTCATCAGAACGCAAGGTCTCTTTCAGCTCATTTTCTGAACTCGAAAAAAGCTTGTTTAGCTTGATATTGGGGACCATTTTTGAAATACGGTCGGCTTCTCCCAAGGACAAGTCCAGTACGCGTGCGGTATCTCTTATGGAGGATTTTGCAGCCATGGTGCCATAAGTGATGATCTGTGCCACTTGATTGGAGCCATATTTTTCAATAACATAATCCATAACTTTTGCCCTTCCCTCGTCGTCAAAATCAATATCAATATCCGGTAAACTGACCCGGTCTGGATTCAAAAAGCGCTCAAAAAGTAAGTCGTATTGTATGGGGTCTAGATTGGTAATACCCAAACAATAGGCAACGGCAGACCCCGCAGCAGATCCACGCCCAGGGCCTACAGATACTCCCATCTTTCGTGCTGCAGCAATAAAGTCTTGTACAATTAGAAAATAACCCGGATAGCCGGTATTGGCGATGACTTCGAGCTCAAAATCCAACCGCTCTTTGATGCCTGTGTCGATTTGTGGATACCTTTTTTTGGCTCCTTCATAGGTAAGAAATCTCAAATAGTCGTTTTCCCCTTTTTTACCATCATCATCTGTATGTTGGTAGGCTTTGGGAATATCAAATTTGGGTAGCAAGACCTCTCTTTGAAGTTCGTAAGGAACAATTTTGTCAATCAGTGTTCCGATATTTTCGATTGCCTCAGGAAGATCCCTAAATAGAGCCTTCATGGCCTCTTGGGATTTAAAATAATATTCTTGATTGGGGAAGCCATAGCGGTAGCCGCGACCGCGACCTATCGGGGTGGCTTGTTTTTCCCCCTCTTTGACACAAAGCAAAATATCATGTGCGTTGGCTTCTTCTTGTTCTACATAGTAGGTGTTGTTGGTTGCAATGATTGGGATGTTGTGTTTTTTAGAAAAATTTAAAAGTACTAGGTTGGCACGGTCTTCATTTTCTTGATGGTGTCGCATCAATTCGATATAGAGGTCATCGCCAAAAATCGATTTCCACCACAAAAGGGCATCTTCTGCCTGTCGATCCCCTACATTGAGAATTTTTGAAGGGACTTCACCGTATAAGTTTCCCGTAAGGGCAATCAGGTCTTGATGATATTGTTTGACAATTTCTTTGTCAATCCTTGGAACATAATAAAATCCTTTGGTGTAGGCCAAGGAGGTCATTTTGGACAAGTTTTTGTAGCCGTTTTTGTTTTTGGCCAACAACACAATCTGGTATCCGTCGTCTCTTCTTGTTCGATCGGTGTGGTCATCACAGACATAAAATTCACAACCGATAATGGGTTTGATCGGTTGTTGTCCCTCGATGAGATTGTTGTTGTGATTTTTTATTGCTTTTACAAAATGAAAAGCACCCATCAGATTGCCATGGTCCGTCAAGGCAAGAGCAGGCATTTGATCCTTTGCCGCGGCACTTACCAATTGTGAAATCCGTGAAGTAGCCTGCAATACAGAAAACTGCGAATGATTGTGTAGATGAACAAACGGTGTGTTGCTCAGATCGGTTATTGTGGTTGTTGATGTTGGGGTTTTTTGGGGTGCTGCTTGGTTTTTGAGTTTTTGACTGAGGGATTTTAGGTTTTTGTGTTTGAGTCCGATTAACGTGACTTTAGCAGGAAGCGCCTCAGCCAAATTTTGAGACACCTTGGGGTTGCCCTCCAACGACGATGGATTAATTTGTTGCGTTCGCAGGAGTTCTAAAAAGCAACGTGTTGTTGCCTCTACATCTGCGGAGGCGTTATGTGCTTCTTCAAAATTTTCATTAAAAAGATGAAAATACAATTCGGTGAGGGTCGGAAGTTTAAATTTCCCACCACGTCCTCCTGGCAAAGCGCACAATGTAGCAGTTTCTTCTGTACACGTATCAATCAGGGGTTTGTTTTCTAAGGGATTTTCGTTAAAGACTCTCAAATATTCAGCGCCCATAATATTGAGGTCAAAGCCCACATTGTGCCCCCCAACAAATTGTGTTTTTTGAAGGGTTTGCGAGAATAACTCTAACGCTTTTTTTAGGGGGATTCCTTCTGCTGCAGCTAATTCTGTTGAAATACCATGTACTTGCTCAGAATCATACGGTATGGTATAACCATCAGGTTGGATCAAAAATTCTTGATGTTCAACACACTTCCCATTGGCATCGTGAAGTTGCCATGCAATTTGAACACAGCGCGGCCAGTTTTCGGCATCTGTTAGTGGTGCGTCCCAACGTTTGGGAAGCCCCGTTGTTTCGGTGTCAAAAATTAAAAACATTGCGCTGTATTGAATTTTCTAAAATAGAATTTTTATCAGTCAAAAGCACAGCCATTTATGAGGAGTTATCAACGACTCAATTCTTTGAACGGACCGGATTTACTTTCTTTCTATTTTAGTATCTTGAACCTGTGAAAAAGAAAAAGTATAGACCCCTATTGGAATTTACTTCTAAAGGGATTTATTGCCGTTTAGCAGATGTTTACCTCGACCCATGGCGCCCCGTAAAAAAAGCACTAATAAGTCATGGCCATGCAGACCATGCACGTTGGGGACATCAAAATTATATTACCCAACAAGATAATGTCCCAATTCTAAAACATCGATTAGGTGCTATATCCATAACAGGGGTGCCCTACGGAGCAACTTTTGTGATTAACAATGTCAAATTTTCTTTCCATCCATCGGGGCATGTCTTGGGTGCAGCACAGATACGCGTAGAACACCTTGGAGAGGTTTGGGTGTTTACAGGAGATTTTAAAATCAAAAGCGACGGAATCACACCCCCTTTTGAGCCCGTTAGATGCCATACCTTTATTACCGAATGCACCTTTGGAATCCCGGTTTTTAATTGGCCCAATCCCCAACATGTTCACGATCAAATCAACCAGTGGTGGGCCACCAATAAAAATCAACGAAAAACCAGTTTGTTGATTGGTTATTCTTTGGGCAAAGCCCAACGGCTGTTACATTATTTAGACCCCAACATAGGCACGATCTATACCCACAATGCGGTTGGAAAAATGTCACAAGTGATGGAGGATAAAATCAAATTTCCAAAATATTCGATACTCACTCCAGAAACGACCAAAAAGGATTTAGCAGGTTGTCTTGTGCTAGCACCGCCCGCAGCAGCAGAAGGGGCATGGTTAAAAAAATTAGGCCCCTACAGCAGTGGCTTTGCTTCTGGGTGGATGTTAACCCGGGGCGCTCGAAGAAGACGTGCCATTGACCAATCATTTGTGCTCTCCGATCATGCCGACTGGCCGGGCTTGCTCGCAGCTGTGGAGGCAACGCAATGTCAAAATGTGATCACCACCCATGGCTACACGGATATTTTTGCGCAATACTTACGTGAAAAAGGCTGGAATGCACGCACCGAAAAAACCGATTATGAGGGCGAAGTTTTAGAAACCGATAAAGAGACGGCGCTATGATTGCTTTTTCAAATTTGATACAGCAGCTGGACAGCACCAACAAAACCAACGATAAGGTGCAAGCACTGTGTGCGTATTTCCAAAATACCCCCCACCAAGATACACTATGGACCATCGCATTGCTATCCCATCGCAGACCATCTCGCCCAATCACCACAACCTTGATGAGGGAGTGGGCGGCTGAGGTTGCAGGGCTCCCACTTTGGCTTTTTGAAGAATCCTATCATATCGTAGGTGACCTGGCAGAAACCATCGCCCTGGTCGTCCCCGAATCTCAAATACAACACAAAGACCCGCCCGCGCTTTCCGATATAATGGAAGAAATCATCGCGCTCAAGGGGCAACAAGAAGCTACTAAAAAAAAATACATCATCGATCAATGGCAGAGCCTCAATGCCTTGCAACGGTTTACGTTTAACAAATTATTGACCGGGGGTTTTCGCATCGGAATTAGTCAAAAGTTGATGACACGTGCTTTGGCACAAGCTCTTGATATGGAAGAAAATCACATCGCCCACCGGCTGATGGGACAATGGACACCACAGACCACAACCTTTGATCAACTACTGCGCAACCCAAATCCTGAAGATTTATTGTCAAAACCCTATCCCTTTTGTCTGGCACATGCACTTCAAGAAGCACCTCAAAAATTGGGAAACACCACAGATTGGATTGTAGAAAACAAATGGGACGGTATGCGTGGACAGCTCATCATTAGAAAAAACAAATGGTATTGTTGGAGCCGTGGCGAAGAATTGATTTCGGATAAATTTCCCGAATTTGAAGCGTTTTTATCTTTGCCAGACGGTACTGTTTTGGATGGTGAAATTCTCCCTTTCAAAAACGGGAAAATTCAAAATTTTGCCTTGCTACAAAAAAGAATTGGCCGCAAAAACATCAGCGCCAAACTCTTAAAAGATGCCCCAGTTATCTTTATGATTTATGACCTGCTCGAATGGCAAGGAACTGATCTAAGAGGCCAACCTACGCGACAACGGCGTGAACTTCTTGAAGAGATGTTTGCACAATACAAAAATAGTGCACTCCCCTGGCAACTTTCTCAAGCACTACCGTCAACATCCTGGGAAGCCATCACTGTAGAGCGACAAAAGGCCACCGAAAAGCACAGTGAAGGATTGATGCTCAAAAAGGCATCAGCACCCTATGGCGTCGGCCGCAAAAAAGGAGACTGGTGGAAGTGGAAGTCAGACCCGTTGACCATCGATGCAGTTCTAACCTATGCTATGCGAGGACATGGCCGACGAACCAACCTCTACACAGACTATACCTTTGGGTTGTGGCAGGGCGATGTCTTGGTCACTTTTGCAAAAGCGTATTCGGGGCTAACCGATGAAGAATTTCGAAAAGTAGATGCCTTTGTCAAAAAAAACACCCAAGACCGATTTGGCCCTGTCCGTCAAGTAACCCCTCAATTGGTTTTCGAAATTGCATTTGAGGGCATTGCGCCATCTACCCGGCACAAAAGTGGCGTAGCTGTTCGTTTTCCTAGAATTTTGCGTTGGCGTCATGACAAAAAAATAGAGGACGCCAACACGGTTGATGACCTTAAGGCCCTTTTGGTTCCATGAAAAAAATAAACATACAGGATTGGTTTTTGGATAAAGGGTGGACGCCTCAGCGTTTTCAAAAAGCGACATGGCAAGCCTATCTTGCCGGCAAAAGCGGTTTGCTCAATGCTCCAACAGGAAGTGGAAAAACCTATGCCATATGGGGCGGCGTGTTGCAACGGCAACTTGATATTGGCCAGCTTCCAAAAAAAACAAACGTACTATGGATAACGCCACTACGCGCATTAGGGGTCGAAATTCAACAAACAACAGAATTGCTCACCAAAGCTTTTTTCCCCACCCTTTCTGTTGGACTTCGAACAGGAGACACGCCACAATCAGAACGTGTCAAACAAAAAAGACAACCTCCATTTGGTCTTGTAACCACACCAGAAAGCCTTCATCTTCTTATTAGCAACAAAGGGCATCAACATTTTTTTGAAAACCTGCATACTGTGGTGGTTGACGAATGGCACGAATTGATGGGTTCCAAAAGAGGAGTGCAAGTAGAGTTGGCACTTTCTTATCTCAAATCTTTCCTTCCCAATCTTCAGGTATGGGGGATTTCTGCAACCATAGGCAACCTTGATTTGGCACAGCAAATCTTGTTAGGGCGGCCAACAGAAAATCAAATTTTGGTTCAAAGCACTCAGAAAAAAAAGATCGAGGTAGTGTCCCTTTTTCCAAAAGAGATGGAAACTTTTCCATGGTCGGGGCATTTGGGAATTCACCTCCTCGAACAAGTCACTGAGATTATTAGGACACATCCCTCTACCTTATTGTTTACAAATACGCGTGCGCAGTGCGAGATTTGGTATCAAAAACTGTTAGAAAAAGCACCAGAATTGGCGGGTCAGTTGGCCATGCATCATGGTAGTATTGATAAAATCAACCGATTGTGGGTCGAAGATGCCCTTAGACAACACCGTCTAAAAGCAGTTATCTGCACATCTAGTTTGGATTTGGGGGTAGATTTTAGTCCTGTTTCGGCTTGCGTGCAAATTGGAAGTCCAAAGGGTGTGGGTCGATTTTTACAACGCGCAGGACGTAGTGGCCACCAACCCCAAAAAGGAAGCAAAATATATTTTTTGCCAACACATGCCATAGAGCTTATAGAGTCGCTTGCTTTGCAAAAAGCAATTAAAGAGAATACCATCGAAGATCGTCTGCCCTACCTCAACAGTTTTGACGTGCTTGTCCAATTTTTGATGACCTTGGCGGTCGGTGATGGCTTTATGCCAAAACCCTGTTTTGAAATCGTTAAAAACACGTTTTGTTTTCAGACACTTACCTTGCAACAGTGGCAATGGCTGCTAAACTTTATTCAGAAAGGCAGCCAAAGTTTGGAGAACTACGACGAATACAAAAAAACCTATGTGGATGATGCGGGCAAAATTTGTGTAGCCAGCCGAAGCATAGCCATGCGACACCGTCTCAATATAGGTACCATAATGAGCGATGCGTCTCTTTTGGTCAAGTACCTCAAAGGAGGTAAAATAGGAACGATCGAAGAGTGGTTTGTGTCTAAACTCAAAACCGGGGATGTGTTTACTTTTGCAGGCCGAAATTTGGAACTGGTGCGTATTCAGGCAATGGAAGTACTGGTTAGAAAATCAAAATCTAAAAACACCAAAATTCCGGCTTGGATGGGTGGTCGAATGAGTTTTAGCGCACATTTGAGTCAAATGTTAAGGGCTACGTTCTTTGCGCCAGAAACCTCAAATACTCCCGAGTGGAAAGCACTCAGACCGTTACTCGACCGGCAACGACAACTATCGATGCTTCCAGAAACAAACCAATTTTTGATTGAGACCTTTACTACAAAAGAAGGGCATCATGCTGTATTTTATCCTTTTGAAGGTCGGGCGGTTCATGAAGCTATGGCTGCCATAATTGCGTACAGATATAGTTTGCTTTATCCGATAAGTTTTACGCTGGCCTACAACGACTATGGCTATGAATTGTTGTCGGACCAGCCGATAGATATTGAAGCACTTATTGATAACAACCTTTTAACAACCAAAGATTTAATCGATGATTTGCGCAAGAGTATAAATCTTGCGGAAATGGCTCGAAGAAAATTTAGAGACATTGCTGTTATTGCAGGACTGGTTTTTCAAGGATACCCCCAAAAGACGCTAAAAAGCAAACATCTACAATCGAGTGCACAGCTTTTTTTCGAAGTATTTAAAGACTATGAACCCGACAACTTACTCTATCTCCAAGCGGTAGCAGAAAGTTTTGATCATGGTATGGAGCAAGGGCGCTTGCAACAAGCCTTTGAGCGTATTGAGCAACAAGAAATCTGTTGGAAAAAAGCCGCACAGCCAACGCCTTTTTCTTTTCCGCTTATCACGGATCGACTTCGAGAGAAATTGTCTTCAGAAACGGTCGAAGATCGGATCAAAAAAATGTATGTTCAACTCGAAAAGCAATTGCAATGATCGTGGAGATCCATCATGAAGTGTTAGAGCTCAGCCCTACAGGGGCTCTCTACTGGCCTGCAAACAAAGCCCTTTTTATTGCGGATGCACACATAGGAAAAGTCATGCATTTTAGAAAAAATGGGATTGCTCTACCCACGGAGGTTCGTTTTTCTTTTTATGAAAAAATTGCCCATTTGCTCACCCAGTTTGAGGTTGCTACCCTCTATTTTTTGGGAGACCTTTTTCATTCTGATCACAATAGTGAGTGGGTGGATTTTTGCAGATGGGCAAATCAGCAGGCGTTCAAAAAAGTTTTGATCGAAGGCAATCATGACATACTTCCCAAAACACGATTTGAGCAAGCCGGTCTTGAGGTTTATACAGCTTTAGATCTTGCCCCTTTTTATTTATCACATCATCCCATAGAAGCAACAGCTCCAAAAATCAACCTTTGTGGTCACCTGCATCCTGGGGTGAGGCTCAAAGGTCTTGGCGGGCAATACCTCAAAGCCCCTTGTTTTTATAAAAAACCACATCAGTTGATCCTACCCGCTTTTGGGGGATTTACAGGAATGTATATTATCAAGCCTACAGCAGAAGATCAGGTCTATGTCTTGGGAGAATCAGCGGTAATTGCTGTAAATAAAATGAAGAAATAGCACGTATATTTGTAACCATTTTGACCGAACACCCACTTTTTGAACATGTGACCAATACCTCCGAACAAGAGGTGTTGGAGCAGCGGTGTACAACCCAATCAGTAACCTTACTTAAGGGGCAAGTGGGCTCGGGCTTGAGTTTGCGACTGGCTGCCGCTTTTCAAAAAACAGGACGCCGGTTTCTGTTGGTCTTCAATCAAGCCGAAGAAGCCGCGTATTATCTCAATGACTTAGAGGGGCTCTTGGGCCCAAAAAAAGTTTTGTTTTTTCCTTCCAGTTATAGGCAAGCCTATAAAAGTGAGGCTACCGACAACGCCAATGTGTTGCTTAGAGCCGAAGTGCTTAGGGCCTTATCAAATACAAAAACCCCACGACTGGTAGTTACCTATACCGAGGCAGTTTTTGAAAAAATTATTTCTCAAAAAACATTAAAAAAGCATACCCTTGAGGTAGAAGTTGGAACAAAAATACCCCTCGATTTTATTAATGAAACCTTGTTCGAATATGGTTTTGAGCGCGTAGATTTTGTAAGCGCACCAGGAGAGTTTGCGGTCCGCGGAGGTATTGTTGATGTTTTTTCATTTGCAGGTCAACATCCCTATCGTATGGAGTTTTTTGATGATGAGATTGAGAGTTTGCGCAGTTTTGATATTGTTACTCAGTTATCGATTGACACCCACAAAAAAATTGAAATTTTGCCCAACACCTCAGCTTTGTCATTTAGAAGTAAAAGAAAAAGTGTGTTATCGCATTTTTCTGGAGAAGGCACAGTTTTGATTGACGACCTTGAGGGGGTTTGCAGTGCGTTAGACACACATTATCTCAAAGCCAAAGAAGCCTACAAAAGTTTGGGAGACACCGTTCAACTTCCACCAGAAGCACTTTTTATAAATGGTGAACAATGGCTTGCAGACTGCCAGGACACTGCGCTTTTGCTTTTGCAAGCTTCACCACAATTGGTGGAGCACCAAACGCTCGATTGGCAACAACTTCCCCAACCGCCAATTAACAAACAATTTGACCGTTTGGTAAACCATCTCAATCAAAACCATGATAAAGGATGGACCAATTATCTATGTTGTACTAACGAAAACCAACGCAAACGATTTCATGATATTTTTCAAGAAATGGACACAACGGTACACTACAAAACCTTGTTGCTCCCCCTTTTTGAAGGTTTTGAAGATCCGACATTAAAAATAACATGTTATACGGATCATCAAATTTTTGAACGTTATCACAAATACCGATTGCGATCCGAAAAAGCCAAAAAGCAAGTCTTGTCCTTGCAAGAACTGACATTGATGCAAGTTGGAGATTATGTCACTCATATTGATCATGGTATCGGAAAGTTTGGAGGTCTTCAGCACATCGAAGTGGAGGGCAAAAAACAAGAGGCCATCAAGCTTATTTATGGAGAGCGTGATATCTTATATCTAAGCATCCATGCACTCCACAAGATTTCTAAATACAACGGCAAGGACGGTCACGAACCCAAAATATATAAACTGGGATCCAAAGCGTGGAAGGCATTAAAACAGAAAACCAAAAATCGGGTAAAAGAGATTGCTTTCAATTTGATTCAACTCTACGCAGAGCGCAGAGAAAAAATCGGATATCGTTATGCCCCCGACAGCTATTTGCAATGGGAGTTAGAAGCCTCATTTTTGTATGAAGACACACCCGACCAAAGCAGTGCCACAGAAGCCGTCAAGGCGGACATGGAAAGTGAGCGTCCCATGGACCGACTGATTTGTGGAGACGTTGGGTTTGGGAAAACCGAAGTGGCTATTCGAGCGGCTTTTAAAGCGGTTGACAACAGCAAGCAAGTGGCTGTTTTGGTTCCGACGACAATATTAGCTTTTCAGCATTATAAAACTTTTTCGAAGCGCCTCGAAGGACTTCCTGTTCGGGTAGATTACCTCAATAGATTTCGATCGGCACATGATAAAAAAGCACTCCTTGAAGATCTCAAAGCCGGTAAAATTGATATTCTCATCGGTACCCACCAGCTGGTCAACCAACAGGTTCGGTTCAAAGATTTGGGATTGCTGATCGTCGATGAAGAACAAAAGTTTGGAGTTGGTGTAAAAGAAAAAATCCGGTCTCTAAAAACCAATATTGATGTACTGACCCTTACAGCAACCCCCATTCCTAGAACGCTACAATTTAGTCTGATGTCCGCCCGTGATTTGTCCGTAATCGCCACCCCACCTCCCAATCGATATCCAATTGATAGTGAAGTAATTCGATTTGATGAAGCAACGATACGAGACGGTATTTTATATGAATTGCAAAGAGGAGGACAAGTCTATTTTGTTCATAATCGGGTTGCAAATATCACAGAAGTTGCAGGAATGATCCAGCGGCTCGTCCCCGATGCCCGTGTGGCCATTGGGCATGGTCAAATGGAAGGAAACAAAATGGAGCGTGTCTTGTTGCAGTTTATGGAAGGGCAATTTGATGTGCTTGTTGCTACAACAATTATAGAAAACGGATTGGATGTACCCAATGCAAATACCATCTTTATCAATAACGCCAATGCTTTTGGTTTGAGTGACTTACATCAAATGCGTGGTAGGGTAGGGAGAAGCAACAAAAAGGCATTTTGTTATTTTATAACTCCGCCATACAGCACCATGACGGCAGATGCCCAAAAGCGCATAAAAACCATTGAGCAGTTTGCTGCACTAGGGTCGGGAATGCAAATTGCGATGCGCGATCTCGAAATACGTGGAGCTGGGGATATTTTGGGAGGCGAACAAAGTGGATTTATCAACGAAATCGGATTTGAGACCTATCAAAAAATTCTTGAAGAAGCTGTAGAAGAGCTTCGTGCCAATGAATTTAAAGCCCTGTTTAATGACGATTCTAAAGAACAACAATTTGTCCGTGAAGTGCAGTTGGACACCGATTTTGAGGTGCTTTTTCCAGAAGATTATATCAATGTTGTTAGTGAACGATTGACCTTGTATAGCGAGTTAAGCAAACTTAAAACGGAAGACGCATTAAGCACGTTTGAAACCCAATTAGTAGATCGTTTTGGACCTTTGCCAGAACAAAGTAAGGAGTTGTTTGCTAGTGTTTTATTAAAATGGCACGTTGCCCGTTTGGGCATCGAACGATTGGTGATCAAGAAAGGCGTTTGTATTGCCTATTTTATAGCAGATCAAGCGAGTCCTTTTTATCAAACCCAACGTTTTGGAGCATTGATTCAGCAAGTACAGCAACAGCACAAAACATTAGAATTGAAAGAAAAACATACCCGTCAAGGCCTACGTCTTTTGCTTCGTATAACAGGGGTACAATCGATGCAAAATCTACTTACGACGTTTAAAAATTTGGCACCGCTTACAAGCTCTTCAAATTCTTGATTACACCAAAGGCCGTATCTACCGAAGCTTCGTCGGTGACTATGGTAAACTCATTGGAGGTCGAAATCACTTCACGAATATTGACCCCTTCCCAAGAAAGTCGTTGGAAAATAAAATAATAGATTCCAGAAACCTTGACATTTTCTGTTGGGAGCTTCATGGTTATGGCAGAAAGTTCTTCCTCAATGCTGAGGCATTCTTCGTTTTCAAAAAATGAGGCGACATCATTTTTAAGATTGTTGCTTACAATAATATTGGACTCGGTAACGCCCCTAGATGAGGTGTAAAAAACAGTACTGTCTGCCTTGATTTGGTTGAGAAATTGCGCTTGGGTCAACAAGATGGTATCCGATACTTTATAGCAATAATCTGTGAGCGAAGAGCGCACGGTAATGTCTCCAATATTTTTGAGAACCTTAATGATTTTGTGGGTTGCCAAAAACTCTTCGTTGTCCGAGATTCGTTTTAATGCCATGACAATGGCACCGCTTTTAGCCGATTTTTTTAGTGTCGTTTCTATTTCGGGTTGGATTTGTCGGGCCAAAGAGGTCAAGTTGATGATCCCCTGTGATAAGGCGCTGAGTAGAAAGGGTTTTTTGTTGATGTAGGCGAGTACTTCGGAGGATATGGTTTTCACAGAATGTTATTTATATAACAAAAATATAAAATCTAAACAATTTGTTTATAAAATCTACTCATTCTAAAATTTCGAAGGCGCCTTCTAGGTGATCAATAATCCATTTTTTCCCGTTTAAATGGATGCTAATAATGTCAAAACGTACCTCCAGCTCAGGGTCCATTTGTTGCATATAAAAATCCATAGCAAGAGCCAGCAGTTTTATTTTTTTCTTGCTTACAAAAGAGGCGGGGTCTCCATAGTAGAGATACGACCGTGCTTTGACCTCGACACAAACAATCAAATTTTCTTTGCGAACAATCAAATCGACTTCGGCTTTACGATAACGATAGTTGGTTTGGAGCAATGTATATCCTTTGGCGCGCAAAAAATCTAATGCGCGGACTTCGGCAGCAGTCCCAAAAGAGCGGTTGTCGGACATGGATGGGGCGTATTTTTTAAAATTAATCAATTAAAGACTAAGGTATAATTATTGTTACTTTTGCAAAAACACGACCTATGCCATTGCAACCACAACGTTATACCATCACCGCTGCTTTGCCGTATACCAACGGACCGATCCATATTGGACATTTGGCAGGTGTTTATGTACCTGCAGATATCTATGCACGCTATATGCGCGGGATGCAAAAGGATGTGGCTTTTATTTGTGGAAGTGATGAGCATGGTGTGGCCATAGCCATTAAGGCTAAAAAAGAGCAAACCACTCCCCAGGCCATTATCGATCACTATGATCAGATGATCCGACAGTCTTTTTTGGATTTTGGTATTTCTTTTGACAATTATTCAAGAACCTCTCGTAAGGTTCATCATGATACCGCATCGGATTTTTTTAAAACATTGGATGCCAAACAAATACTAATTGCTCAAGAATCTGAGCAGCTTTATGATCCGACAGCACAACAATTTTTAGCCGACCGTTTTGTAACCGGAACCTGTCCCAATTGTAATTATGTGGAGGCCTATGGGGACCAATGTGAATCCTGTGGAAAGGATTTGAGTGCTACGGAGCTTATCAACCCCAAATCGACGCTGTCTGGTGCCACACCAGAAATTCGATCTACCAAACATTGGTTTTTGCCTTTGGATCGCTATGAAGCTTTTATAGAAAAATGGATTATTGATGGGCATCGAGACGATTGGAAGCCCAACGTCCGTGGTCAAGTAAAGTCTTGGGTTCAAAATGGTTTGCAGCCCCGTGCCGTGACCCGTGATTTGGATTGGGGAATCCCCGTACCGCTTAACGATGCAGAAGGAAAAGTGCTATATGTATGGTTTGATGCGCCAATTGGATACATCTCTTCGACCAAAGAATGGGCTGCAAAAAAAGGCATTGATTGGGCGCCTTACTGGAAAGACGACACCACCCAACTGGTGCATTTTATTGGAAAAGACAATATTGTTTTTCACTGCATCATTTTTCCTATAATGTTAAAAGCACATGGCGAGTTTATACTGCCCGAAAATGTGCCTGCAAACGAATTTTTGAATCTTGAAGGCCGCAAAATTTCGACCTCTAAAAATTGGGCAGTGTGGTTGCACGAATATTTGGAAGAATTTCCCAACCAGCAGGACGTTTTGCGTTATGTACTTACGGCAAATGCTCCCGAAAACAAAGACAACGATTTCACGTGGAAAGAATTCCAGGCTCGTAACAATAACGAATTGGTGGCTATTTATGGCAACTTTATCAATCGTGTGGTGGTTCTTACCCACAAATATTTTGATGGGCAAGTGCCTCAGCCCAATAGTTTGACCCCAGAAGATCAAGAAACGTTGCAAGCCCTTGCGGCTTTTCCTGCGTTGATTGGCAACGCGATCTCAAATTATAAATTTCGTGAAGCCAGCCAAGAATTGATGAAATTGGCGCGTTTGGGCAATAAATACCTTGCAGATGAAGAGCCCTGGAAGCAAATAAAAACCAACCCAGACCGTGTGGCAACAATTTTGTACAATGCACTTCAGATCGCGGCAACATTAGCCATAGTTTCTGAACCTATTTTGCCATTTACTTCAGAAAAACTCAAAAAGATGTTACACCTTCAGGGGGCAACCTGGTTGGCTGTAAACAATGATGCGCCCCTGCTGCCTGTTGGTATGCAACTTGAAGCAGCAAGCTTGCTGTTCGAAAAAATTGAAGATGAAACCATCGAAAAACAACTCGCAAAATTGATGCAAGACGATAGCCAACCTCTTTCAGAATATACTTTTCCAGAGGTAAAACCCGACATAAGCTATGAGCAATTTATGGATATGGATTTGCGCGTAGGCACCATTTTGACGGCTCAAAAAGTACCCAAAGCCGATAAGCTCCTTCAGTTTGAGGTAGATTTGGGTTTTGAGGTGCGTACGATTGTATCTGGAATTGCCGCTTTTTTTGACCCAGAATCCTTGATAGGGAAACGCGTAACGGTTATGGCCAATCTAGCACCGCGCAAAATCAGAGGTGTCACCAGTCAAGGGATGTTGCTTTTGGCCGAGGACCAACACGGTGAATTGGTTTTTGTCAGTCCCGACCCCGGAGCCGAAAACGGCAGTGTGATTCGCTAATTTGGTCGATGTGCTTCCGGTAGCGTATGACCCCATCTATCGATTGCCTTTGCCCGAAAAGCATCGATTTCCTATGGAAAAATATGAGCTGTTGCCCCAGCAATTACTTCGCGAAGGGATTTGTACTGTTTCGGATTTTTTCACCCCAGCATCAGTTTCAAAAACCCATGTTTGCCGCATTCATGACCCAGAATATATAGCCCAGCTACAAGGGCTAGACTTGGATGCGCGTGCAGTTCGTAAAATTGGATTTCCCTTGTCAAAACAACTTATAGATCGAGAATTTATCATTGCAGGTGGTACAATTCAAGGGGCAGTGGCTGCCCTAGAAGTGGGTGTTGCTTTCAACATCGCTGGAGGTACACACCATGCATTTTATAGCCATGGCGAGGCCTTCTGTCTTCTCAACGATCAAGCTATTGCGGCGCAATTTCTCCTCGATCGTGGATATGCCAAAAAAATAATAATCGTCGATTTGGATGTCCATCAAGGAAATGGCACCGCCGCTTTGTTTCAAAATCATCAAGATGTGTTTACCTTTTCGATGCATGGAGCCAAAAACTATCCCTTCAAAAAAGAAAAAAGTGATTTAGACTTGGAGTTGGAGGACGGTTGTACGGATGAGGTCTATTTAGAGGTGCTTAAAAATACACTTCCTGAATTGTTGGAGAAACAAGCTCCAGATTTTGTTTTTTACCTCAGTGGTGTCGATGTATTGGCCACGGACAAACTGGGTAGGTTGTCGCTAAGTATCGCCGGTTGCAAACAACGTGATTATTTTGTTTTCGAATTGTGCAAACAATTAAAAATTCCTGTTCAGTGCAGTATGGGAGGCGGGTATTCTCCAGCGATCAAAACCATCATTGAAGCCCACACCAATACATATAGGGCGGCCCGAGATCTTTATGGTTAATGCCAAGTATTGCTTTGCAGTTTCAAAGCGGCCATGACCACATCTTTTCGACTAATCTGTCCTACCAGTTTATTGTTTTCCATCACCGGAAAACGACGACGGTTGTTTTTGGTAAATTGTGATGCTGCTTCAAAAATACTTTTGGAGGCATCGATGGTGTCCACATTGGTGGTCATAAAATTGGCGACCGATCGATCCAAAATAGGCATATTGAAATAGCGGCTTTCAGAAATTTGTTTCATACAATCTGCTTCCGAAATCACGCCAATAAGATTCCCTGCTGCATCGACTACGGGACCTCCAGAAATTCTATTTTTTATAAATTGTTCCATCACCTCATGAATGGTTTGTTCGGGGCGAAAAACAATGAGATGGCTGGTCATGATATCACGGACCAATAAATGGACAACACTGCGTTGTTTTTGAACTCGAGCTCCTTGAAAACTTTTTATCGGCATAATGATAATTTTTAAAGTGTTCTAGTAATATATCAATAAAAACTTAAAAAAACAACAGTTTTTTTGGGTACATATCAATAAAAAGACTTTTATTTTGTGATAAATGAAACAGCGTGTAGGTGTTTTGGGGTGCGGTTGGCTAGGAATTCCTCTAGCACAACATTTGCAAACAAAAGGTTATGAAGTCCGAGGGACACGTCAATCGCAGCCGGGGCTAAGGCGGTTAGAAGAAGCCGGAATTGCAGCCTATCCCTTGGTGGTGTCTGAAGAAGACATCACGGGTGATCTGACCTTTTTTGATCAGTTAGATGTACTTATTGTATCACTACCCCCTGGATTGAGGAAAAACCCCACCTTTCGACTTGATCAAGCAATTGCCCAATTGGCAATCCACTTGCACACGACCGCCATTGACCATTTGATTTTTTTGAGCAGTATATCCGTATATGGAGCAGAGCAAGGGATGATAACCGAAGCAACCCCTTGTGATCCTACCACCCCAAGTGGTCAAATGCTGGTCCAATGCGAAGCGTTATTTAGGGCATTAAAAATACCTCACATAACTGTATTACGTCTGGGAGGACTGATTGGTAATGATCGACATCCGGTTTATGGCCTTGCTAATAAAGAAGTTATTCCTGATCCCATGGGGGCCATCAATCTGGTTCACCAATTGGAGGTTGTAGCTTATATAGAAGCCCTCATCAAAAAACCTAAAAAAAGCGGCGTATATAATGTTGTCAACCCCTATCATCCCAAGCGGCAAGAATATTATCAAGCTACGGCCAATACTTTAGGTTTGCCTTTGCCTCCCTTTGAAAATGTTACGCGAAAAAATGTCAGTATCAGTTCTGAGAAAATTATCCAGAATTACGGGATGTTTTTTGATGTGGAAAAGTTGTTGATAGAAACCCCGTCAGGATAAATCCATTTAAGCCTTATTATGGTAACTTGAAATGGATGAAATCAAAAAAAAATGTTGCGGTGCTGGCCAAGGTTATAAGCCATTTGAACCTGACCAAACTGGAGTTTCTTAAGGCGGCAGACCTACAATCCGATGCTGAGACCACCCGGTTTTTTAACCAGCAAGCGCGTTTACGAAATCATTTTAGCCAAGAACTTCTAACCCTTTTAGGCTCTTTGGATATCAATACGGAACAAATTGTTTTAAAAAGGATCGACTTCAACCAAAGGATCATCACGCCTGTAGATGGCAAATCAACGGTTCATATACATCGGTGTTTGGATTTGGACCAAGAACTATTAGAATTTTATAATCAGTTACTGACTGTAGATCCTGAAAATGTTTTGCTTTGCCGTCAAGCACAACAGTTACATGATGCAGTAAACACGAGTAGAAAACTGCTGGATACAAAGTCAAAAATTCAAAATCAAATTCTTTTCTAGTTTAGGCTATCGAGGACGTTGATTGTTTTTTCTTCACCCATTGTGACCAATCTGTTTATAAAAATTGAGTAGGATTGATAGAGATTTTCTAGAGATTTTTGCAACGCTTCGTTTTGTCGGTTTTCGGCAAAATAAATGCATTTCATCACTTCCATTCGAACGACTTTGAGTCGGCTTTTGATGGGATCATTATCGAAGGTTTCTGGAAAATTGGATTTTAATAATCGAATGGTTTGGTTGTCCAAACCTTTCAAAAAAACCGTAAGTCCTTTGGGGTTGAGACGATGAAGACTTTCAAATCCTTTTTTAAATTCCATCAATTCTTTCCAATTCTCCAGTTGGTATTTTGAGGCAAAATCTGCATCAAATTGCGCCAAGTTTTCTGGAGGTTTTGGAACGTCGACCGTCAAGCTATCTTCAGTTGCAGTGGTAGTGTTGTTACTGGGTTGAACATCTTTGCAGGAAGTCCATAGAGTGATGGTTGTTAGTAAAAGCCATTTTTTCATTCCCACAAAGTTAAGACATCGCTGCAAATGGGGTGATGCTATTGAGCTTTATTAATAGAACTGTAAAAAATAAAATTTGTAGTAGGTAGAGGTGGTGGAAAAAATAGCCTTTGGGGCGTACATTATAGCCATGCATAAAAATTTGTAAGGGGAGTGCCACCAATGCCCAACCGATATAGTTTTGTATGGGGGCTTGCCCGCCTTCAAATTCCCAAAAATCAAGGCGTGGCGCCATGGGTTCAATCAACAAATCAAGTAAAACCATCAGTCCAACGCCGACAAGAATTTGGCCAATTTTGCTCGATACAAGATCTCGTGCTATTTGACCTGTACAGACCACCAAAATGACCCAGTTGGCACCAATCAACCAGGGAACACCCAAAAATTTCCAGCCCAACATTTCGCCGTAGGCATAATCCCCAAAAATCCATCCAAAATTGACGCCTAAAATTTCGGCAATCATCCCTGCAGAAAAAGCCAGAATCCCAAGTTTGACAAAATGTTTTGAAGACCATCCATTATAAATGGCCAAAGCAAAAGACAGGCTGAGGTTTATCGGAGTGGCTTGGATAAACCAAAGGGCATCGCCATATACGATGCCAATTATTCCACTGACATGAAATAACCAGATCAATGCAATCGACAGTTCTTCGCGACGAATTTTTTTTAAGGTTTCTTGCACCCCTTATCCTTTTATAGTTTGTTTTAACAGCAACAATTCTGCAACAAACAAAAATAGAAGAATTAAATCGAACTTTTCCAAAGGACTACCTTTTTGAAAAAAGCAAAGTCTATGTTTTCAAATTTTTATATTTTAAAGAAATATTTAAAGGAAGTAAACCGAATCATCACAAATGAGTCCTAAAAGTGACCAACACAAACGGTATTGGAGGCAGAATCTCAGGTACCTAAAACTATTACTTATTATCTGGTTTTTAGCTTCTTACGGTGCAGCTATTATTTTTAAAGATCTTCTGGATCAACTTGTCATTGGTGGGTTTCCTTTGGGTTTTTGGATGGCCCAGCAGGGAGCTATTTATGTCTTTGTTATTTTGATCTTTGTCTATGTCGGGTTGATGAACCGGCTCGACAAAAAATATGATGTTAACGAATAAATAAATTTCCAATGAGTGTACAGTTATGGACCTATCTTTTAGTCGGACTTACTTTTGGGCTTTATATCGCTATCGCCATTTGGTCTCGTGCGGCCTCTACCAAAGAATTTTATGTGGCTGGAGGAGGGATTTCTCCTTGGGCCAACGGGCTCGCAACCGCAGCAGACTGGATGTCTGCAGCCTCTTTTATATCAATGGCCGGTCTGATCTCGTTCATGGGTTACGATGGTTCGGTATATCTCATGGGTTGGACTGGGGGGTATGTGTTACTGGCTTTGCTCTTGGCGCCTTATTTGAGAAAATTTGGACAGTTTACCGTTCCTGATTTTGTAGGGGAGCGCTACTATTCAAAATCGGCACGCGTGGTGGCCGTACTTTGCGCTTTGTTGGTCTCGTTTACATACGTAGCCGGACAAATGCGAGGGGTTGGGGTTGTTTTTTCTAGATTTTTGGAAGTCGATATCAATACCGGAGTAATCATTGGTATGATCATTGTCCTTTTTTATGCCGTATTGGGCGGGATGAAAGGGATTACTTATACCCAAGTGGCACAGTTTTGTGTACTGATTTTTGCCTTTATGGTTCCTGCAATTTTTATTTCCATACAAATGACAGGCAATCCAATTCCCCAATTGGGAATGGGCAGCCAGCTAAACGATGGATCAGGAACCTATCTCTTAGAACGACTCAATGGACTATCCCAAGAGTTAGGATTTGCTAACTATACAGAAGGTAGCAAATCCCGAATCGATGTGTTTGCAATAACCCTAGCATTGATGGTAGGCACGGCAGGTTTGCCGCATGTAATTGTTCGGTTTTTTACAGTCAAAAGAGTGCGGGATGCCCGAAAATCGGCAGGAATCGCACTGCTCTGTATTGCTTTATTGTACACCACAGCACCAGCGGTTGCAGTTTTTGCAAGAACCAATCTCATAGATACCGTAAACAGCAAGCCCTACAATACAATGCCCGAGTGGTTTAAAAATTGGGAAGCAACCGGACTATTGCAATTTGACGACAAAAATCAAGACGGTATCATTCAATACAATGCCTCTTCTCAAAACGAATTGCAAGTTGACCGTGACATTATGGTTTTGGCCAATCCCGAAATTGCAGACCTACCCCCATGGGTAGTTGCTTTAGTAGCCGCGGGTGGACTAGCGGCGGCATTATCTACCGCTGCAGGACTATTGCTGGTCATTTCATCGTCCATATCCCATGATTTGATCAAAAAAGTGTTTAGACCCGATATCAGTGAAAAAGGGGAGTTGTGGTCTGCTCGATTAGCGGCTGCCTTGGCGGTTGTAGTAGCTGGATACTTTGGCATCAATCCGCCTGGATTTGTTGCTGCTGTTGTCGCATTGGCCTTTGGTTTGGCAGCAGCCTCTTTTTTCCCAGCCATTATTTTGGGTATTTTTTATAAAAAAATGAATCGCGAAGGAGCGATAAGTGGGATGATCGTAGGGATCAGCCTAATGCTATTTTATATGTTAAAATTTAAATTTGGTCTTTTTGACGGTGGCAAAACAGCCGTTGCTGAACTTCAAGAATCATGGTGGTGGGGCATCTCTCCAGAAGGATTTGGCAGCATTGCTATGGTCGTCAATTTTATTGTAGCACTTACTGTCAACCGGTTCTATCCCCCTCCTCCAAAAGAGGTTCAAGCGCTTGTAGAAGAAATACGAATTCCACGCGGCGCAGGAAGTGCCCATCAGCACTAGAAGAATTAAATTAAAAAAAATTAAAATGAACCCGTACCAAATAGAAAGCCTTGAGCAGTATTTTCAAGTTTACAACGAGTCTGTTCAAAACCCTGAACAATTTTGGGGCCAACTCGCACGAGACAATTTTCAATGGCACAAAACCTGGGACCGTGTTTTGGACTGGGACTTTCACAAGCCTGAAGTCAAATGGTTTGACGGTGCACAGCTCAACATAACCGAAAATTGTATTGATCGACACCTAAAAAATCGGGCCCACAAAACGGCCATTTTGTTTGAACCCAACAATCCAAAAGAGCCAGCGCAACACATCACCTATAAGCAACTTTCTGAAAAGGTAAATCGCATGGCCAACGTGTTAAAAGAGCAAAATGTTCAAAAGGGAGATCGCGTGTGCATCTACATGCCGATGATCCCTGAACTAGCCGTTGCCGTTTTGGCTTGCGCTCGAATCGGAGCAGTACACTCTGTTGTTTTTGGTGGATTTTCTGCTACAGCACTGGCTACTCGAATCAATGATTGTGATTGTAAAATTGTGCTTACTGCCGATGGTGGATTTAGAGGAAGCAAAACCATTTCTCTAAAAGCTATAGTCGATGAAGCGCTCCATGATTGCCCTGGAGTCCGTAAGGTGTTGGTTTGCAAACGTACCCAAGAACAAGTCGTCATGCAAGCAGGAAGAGACGCCTGGCTTGAGCCGCTCCTTGAAGCAGCAAACAGTGATTGTCCCGCAACAATTATGGAGGCAGAAGACCCCCTATTTATTCTATACACTTCTGGTTCTACCGGCCAACCAAAGGGGATGGTCCATTCTACGGCAGGATATATGGTATACACTGCCTATACGTTTAAAAATATTTTTCAATATAAAGAAGAAGACGTTTATTGGTGTACTGCCGATATTGGCTGGATCACAGGACATTCATATATTGTTTATGGTCCTTTGGCCAATGGCGCAACAACGGTTATGTTTGAGGGGGTCCCATCCTACCCAGACTTTGGTCGTTTTTGGGAAATCGTAGAAAAACACAAAGTCAATCAATTTTATACCGCCCCAACCGCAATACGTGCTTTGGCAAAAGAAAAACTGGAGTACGTTACCAAATATGATTTATCTTCCTTAAAAGTATTAGGAACTGTCGGCGAACCCATCAATGAAGAAGCTTGGCATTGGTATGATACCCACGTCGGCAAACACAAAAGTCCCATTGTTGATACCTGGTGGCAAACCGAAACGGGGGGTATCATGATCAGTCCGATTCCCTATTGCACACCTACTACACCAACTTTTGCAACACTACCGTTTATTGGAATTCAACCCGCGCTTCGTGATGCTGAAGGCCAAGAAGTTTTTGGCAAAAATGTCCAAGGACGACTATGCATCAAATTTCCATGGCCATCAATAGCACGAACCATATGGGGCAATCATGAGCGCTATAGAGAAACCTATTTTTCTACCTTCCCAGGCAATTATTTTACGGGAGATGGTGCGCTTAGAGATAGTGTTGGTTATTATAGAATTACCGGAAGGGTGGATGATGTGATTATTGTCTCTGGACACAATCTCGGAACTGCACCCATAGAGGATGCAATCAATGAACACCCCAAGGTGGCAGAGTCCGCAATTGTTGGATTTCCACACGACATCAAAGGCAATGCCCTCTATGGATTTATTATCTTAAAAGAACAAGCTTCCGCCGAAGAGCAAAAAGCGTTAAAAGCAGAAATCAACCAACAGATTGCACTACAGATTGGACCCATTGCAAAATTGGACAAAATGCAATTTGTAATCGGATTGCCCAAAACCCGCTCTGGAAAAATCATGCGGCGAATTCTTAGAAAAATCACCGTAGGGGCAACCGACGAACTTGGAGATACCTCAACCTTACTCAATCCTGAAGTAGTAGACAGTATAATCGAAGGGGCAGTATAACTCAAAGGTCAATGATGAGGTTTGGACTTATTTTTTTTATTATCTGCGGCGGATTACTTCATGCTCAAGACATCAACTACCAAGCATCGCTTCAAAAACTTGCATTTGGATCGTGTAACAAAACATCCATAGATCCTTTGGTTTGGAAAACCATTGCCGATCAAGATCCCGACGCTTGGCTTTGGCTTGGAGACATTGTTTACGGGTCCGCTAATGAACTAGAAGACCTAGAAGCGCGATATAACAAGCAAAAGGCCAATCCAGATTATCAAATACTCAAACAAAAGGCCCATGTTTTTGGTATTTGGGACGACCATGACTATGGGCCCAATGATGGAGGAAGTGGCTATGCTTATAAAGACGAAAGTAAGGCCCTGTTGCTCCAATTTTTGGAACTTGAGGAACAGCATCCCGTACGGCAAAGAGCAGGGGTATACCAAGCCTATACTTTTGGCCAGGGAACACAAAAAGTACTACTTATTTTACTTGACAACCGCTATTTTAAAGAGCCCTATGTGCCTGACACTACTTCAGAACAACGCTATTTGCCCAATCAAGGATCGCTTCTTGGCCCAGACCAATGGGAGTGGCTCAATGATCTTTTATCAAAAAGCGATGCAGAGGTGCATCTGATCGGCACGGGGATTCAATTTTTATCTGATCAACACCCCTATGAAAAATGGTCCAATTTTCCCCAAGCAAAACAAACCCTGCTAAACCTGCTGGATACCCATCAGGTAAAAAATCCCATTTTCTTAAGTGGCGATCGACATATTGCAGAACTGTCCGCATCCAAAACCCCTGCAGATAAAATAATTTATGATTTTACTTCGAGTGGGATCACCCATTCTTATGACGTTTTGCAAGAAGAATTTAACCCCCATCGCATCAGCCCATTGGTGGTCAAACGCAATTTTGGTATTTTAAGATTTGATTGGCCTCAAAGACAATTGCATCTTGAACTCTTGGGGGCACGTGGAAGTCGTTTATATTCGCATACGATTTACCTAGAATAATTTGTACCTTTCTTTCATGGAAAACCTGCTTCTTATACTCTCGGTACTGGCATTGGCACTATTGGTTTGGATGGCCATGCAACTTCGCAAAAACACCGTCAATCCAAAAGAAGATATAAAAGAAATTTTGCGCTTGGAATTCAACCTACATCGTGAAGAACTCGCCAAAAACTTTAGAGAAAATCGTATCGAATTTACACAGAGTATCGAACGTCTAACAGAATCACTCCTTAAAAAAGCCAAAGAGGATCGTGAAGAACAACGCTTGACGCTAAAAGATTTTCAAGAAGCGTTTTCAAAAAACGTCAAAGAATTTAACGAACTGCAAAAACAAAAGTTTGAAGCCATGAGCCTCAAACAAGACGAGTTGGTCAAAACCACCGAGTTACGTTTAGAAAAAATGCGCGAAACCGTAGATGAAAAACTGCATAAAACCCTAGAAGAACGCCTCGGAAAATCATTTGAAATTGTCACCCAACAATTACTTAAGGTCCAAAAAGGCTTGGGAGAAATGCAACATCTAGCAGCCGGAGTGGGCGACCTCAAAAAGGTATTGAGCAACGTTAAAACACGTGGGGTTTTAGGCGAAATTCAATTGGGAAATATTTTAGAACAAATTCTTGCTCCCGAACAATACGAAAGCAATGTAAAAACCAAACGAGGATCAGAGGCCCATGTCGAATTTGCCATAAAACTACCCGGTAAAAGCAACGCCAACGAGCCCGTGTATTTACCAATCGACGCAAAATTTCCCCAAGAAGACTATATGCGGCTCCAAGCAGCCTACGATAAAGGCGATGCCATTGAAGTCGAGCAATGTGTTAGAGCGTTGCTTCAGAGCGTCAAAAAATTTGCTAGAGACATCGCTCAAAAATACATTGATCCACCCCACACCACAGATTTTGGAATCATGTTTTTACCCATAGAAGGACTTTACGCCGAAATTGTGCGCCATGCAGACCTCATCGCCCAACTCCAGCGCGAATATAAAATTGTCATCACCGGACCTACTACACTGGCAGCCATGCTCAATAGTTTGCAAATGGGCTTTAAAACACTGGCCATACAAAAAAGGAGCAGTGAAGTCTGGGAAGTCCTTGCCGCTGTCAAAAAAGAGTTTAGTGCCTTTGGAACGGTTTTAGAAAAAGCCCAGAAAAAAATCAATGAAGCCGATCAAGAGATTAACAAATTGGTCACCACCCGTACCCGAATGATGCTTGCCAAATTGCGAAAAGTAGAACAAATTGACACTCCAAAACCCCAAGAAAGCACCTCACAAGAACACATTTTGCCCTTTGACGAATCCTAAGTTTCATCAGTCGTATGAGCCATCAGGCCACTTGACTTGCCCAAAGACGAAACGCTTCGCTATAAATATTGGGTCCAATAAAGAAAGGACGAGTAAGACTTACGGTATACAAAAGAAAAACCCACCAAATCTTTTAAAAAAGCTAAAGTGGGTTTAGGTTGTGGTACCTCCAGGAATCGAACCAGGGACACAAGGATTTTCAGTCCTTTGCTCTACCAACTGAGCTAAGGTACCTCCGATAGTAGGCGCAAATATAATCGCCTTTTTATTTCCCCACAAATCATTTTCTCTAAAAATGTTTCGCTATTTTTGAAGCACAAACGATTAAATGTGCTTCTTCTCCTCGATTTTGGCAATACCGTTCTAAAATATTTTGTTTTAAATGCGGACCAATTCATTGCTGAAGGACGTATCGATCCTACAGACTTTTGGTCTGAAATACAAAAAATTTTTAATCGATTTCCAAAAATCCATCAGACCGTAGCCTCCGATGTTCGAGGTTTATTGGATGAAAAGGAGTGGGTGCAGTATTTTCAATCTCCGTTATTGCTGATGCATGCACAGTCTTTGCAGTTGCCGTTCAAAACTACTTATACCACCCCAGCCACACTTGGGCAAGATCGAATCGCATTGCTTGCAGCAGGTCAAGAACAGTTTCAAAACAACCCCTTTTTATTGATTGATTTAGGAACTTGCATTACCTACGATTTTATGGACGCCTCACAAGTACACCATGGCGGGGCCATTAGTCCTGGTTTTGCGATGCGTTATCGCGCACTCCATCAGCAAACAGGTAAGCTACCGTTACTTGATTTTGAAGTGTCCAATTCACCCACAGGAACATCTACCAATGAAGCGATCCATGCCGGAGTCTTTTATGGTATTCTCTCCGAAATAGAAGGACAAATTGCTTATTATACTAAAATTGCGCCAACTTTAACAGTAATTTTAAGCGGAGGAGACGCTCAGAAGTTGTCAGAAAAAATAAAAAAAGCCATATTTGCGCAGCCAAATTTCTTAGCTCTAGGGTTATATAAAATTTGGACACTTAACAAAGTGCTATGATCCGACACATTTGGTGTTTCTTTTTGGTCTTATGGAGTACGACTGCAATCGCGCAGACCGGCACAGGTTCACCGTATTCTTTTGGGGGGTTTGGCGAGATAACTTTTAGAGGCAATCATCTCAACCGAGCCATGGGTGGACTTGAGGTCTACAACGACTCCATTCACGTCAATTTGAGCAATCCGGCAGGCTATGGTACCCTAAAGACAACAAATTATCTTGTTGGTGTCAATTATAAAAATACCACACTCAAATCGCCTACCGAAAAAAACCGCATCGCCACCGGAGCCCTCGATTATTTGGCAATCAATATCCCAACCGGAAAATTTGGCTTCGGCTTTGGCTTAAAACCCTACAGCTCACTTGGCTACCGTTTACAAGTCATTGATGAGTCGGTAACTCCTAATGTATTTAATCGTTTTGAAGGCGAGGGAGGCCTCAATCAAGCCTTTTTGTCTATCGGAATGCCTTTGTTTCGCTATTTCTCAATTGGGGCCACTCTCAATTATGGTTTTGGAAATTTGACCTTCCGCAATTCCAAACAAATCGAAGGAATTGAGCGATCTTCTTATTTTGAAAGCAATTCTAGCCTTTCAGGAATTAGCTTCAAGTACGCCGCAAATCTAAAAATACCTGTCAAATCGTATGAGTTTCATGCCTATGCCAGCTACACGCCCAAGGCAACAATCTATTCTCAAAATGCTCAGCTCTTTTATACCCGTTCAAACAACACCCAAGATTTAGGGGATTTTGAAGAAATTGATCTCAAAGCCGATGGCCTCGACGAAACCACGTTAAATTTACCAAAAAACACTACTTTTGGACTGGGCCTTGGAAAGGATAAAAAATGGTTTTTGGGCGGTCAATACACGCAAAGCGCAAGTGCTGGATTCAAAAACGATTTTACATCCGTTTCTAATGTAACCTACACAGATGGAAATACATTCGCTTTAGGCGGTTTCTATCTGCCAGAATATGGATCGTTGACCAGCTATTATAAACGAATCGTTTATAGAGCTGGATTTAGAAGTTCTACTACTGGATTGGTCGTCAATGGAAACACGCTTAAAGAAAGTGGCATATCTTTTGGAGTAGGTTTACCATTACAACAATTTTCAAACGTTAACATCGGTTTAGAATTTGGCCGAAGAGGAACTTTTGAAAATGATCTAATTAAAGAGAATTATTGGGCCATACTGGTCGGATTTTCTCTAAATGATATTTGGTTTATAAAAAGAAAATTCAACTAATAAAAAGCAAATGAAAAGAGCACTACAACTTGTATTAGGATTCATTTTTTTAAGTGGAACACTCGTCAATGCACAATCCAATGAAGAGTGTTTGCAAAACTTGTCCATTTTTGCAGAATACGCAAAAGTCAAAAATTATACAGCAGCCTATGAGCCATGGCAAAAGGTCAGAAAGCAATGTCCTACACTCAACGTAGCCATATATTCTTATGGTGAAAAAATCTTATCAGATCGGTTAGAAAATGCCGCCGATGCTGACAAAGCGGCAATCAAAAGTGATCTTCTTGCATTGTATGACGAATGGGTAACCAATTTCCCAACCCGAAGAAACGTCAATAAAGTGGGGGAGATTCTAAGCAAAAAAGCACAATCGATGTTGGATTATGAAATGGGATCACTCGAAGAAGTCTATCAAAGCTTTGATAAAGCATTCACCGAAGATTCAGAAAGTTTTACCAATCCCAAACATTTGTACAATTACTTCAAAACACTCTATGACATGTACAAAGCTGCCAATGCCAATGTAAGTATGGAACAGCTGTTTAACAAGTACGAAGAGGTTTCTGAAAAATTTGAACTCGAGAGCACAAATTTGTCTAAGCAGCTCGATAAAATCCTTACTAAAGAAGACGCAGGAACCGCACTGACTTCTAGAGAAACCCGCAATAAGAAGGTGTATGAAATCAATTCAAAAGCGATCGGTACCTACATCTCCAACCTTGATGCCATTATTGCCCAAGAAGCCACTTGCGAAAATTTAGTACCCCTATATCAACGCAACTTTGAAGCAAATAAAACCGATGCAGTATGGCTCAAGAGAGCTGCCAGCAGAATGGATGGTAAAGAATGTTCTGATGATCCCTTATTTGTAACGCTAGTTGAAGCACTTCACAACCTAGACCCCTCTGCTGACTCAGCGTACTACCTTGGTTTATTAAATGACAAGAGCGGCAATAGTGAAGACGCACTAAAATATTATGAAGAATCAATCGCTTTAGAAACGGATAATTATCGGAAAGCTAAAATCCTTTATAAAATCGCGATCAAATTCAAAAATGCAGGGCGCAAATCTTCTGCACGTAGTTATGCACAAAAGGCATTGAGCTACCAACCCTCTTTTGGAAACTGCTATCTCTTAATTGCCAACCTATATGCCAGCAGCGCGAACGACTGTGGAAATACCCAATTTGAAAAAAGAGCAGTCTATTGGAAAGCTGCAGAAATGGCTCGCAAAGCAGGAGCTGTAGATGCATCCATTAAAAGTTTGGCGGACAAAACAGCCGAAAGTTATATGGGAAGAGCACCCAGCAAGACCGATATTTTTACCGAAGGCAACGAAGGACAGGTCATTACATTTAGTTGTTGGATTGGAGGTAGTGTTACCGTTCCTAAACTTTAATGACACGGTCATACATACAATTTCTGGGGCTTGTTGTTGCAACAAGCCTCTTTTTTTCTTGTGAAGACGGCACAACGGTGTTCAATGACATCAACCGTTTTAAAAATGAACCGGTCGGTACCGCAGAAAACATACGGATGGTCTATACCGATTCACTAAAAATCAAGGCCGTACTAACTGCACCCAAACACGTAGATTATACCAATCTGTCATTTCAATACGCCGAATTTCCCGAAGGTCTCAATGTTGTATTTTATGACGAAAACAACAACGAAAACACCTTGACCGCCGATTATGGAATTCTATACACGGCCACTAAAATTATTGATCTACAAGGGCATGTCGTATTAGCATCGCACAACGGGTCGGTATTGACCACCACACAAATGTATTGGGACGCTGCTTCTGAATGGCTTTTTACCGAAAAACCCTTCAAATTTAAAGACACCGACTATGACATTGCTGCTGTCCGGTTGGATACCAACAAAGAATTTACTAATTTTCAGACAGGCAATCTAACAGGCACCATTGCCGTATCTGAACAAGCGTCACCAACTGTAGAATGAAAACATTTATTATCTCTGAAATCTTATACTGGGTAATCGCCCTTATATCCCTTTACAAGACCATTACGTTATGGGGAAATGACTCCGAGCGGGCCTATTTGTTCTTAGGATTTTGTGCCTTATCTATTTTTATGGCCTTATTCAGAAGACATTATCGAAAAAAATTCAATCAACGAAGCGCTAAAGACTAATGCTAAGTACGGACATAGTCATCGTAGCATGTTTGGTATTGTCGGCCTTTTTTTCGGGTATGGAGATCGCCTTTGTATCGTCCAACCGTATTTTTATTGAAATCGAAAAGCAACAAAAGGGCATAACAGCTTTTTTGTTAAAATGGTTTACCAAAGATCCTTCACGATTTATTGCAAGTATGTTGGTGGGCAACAACATCGCATTAGTAATCTATGGGATTTTTATGGGCGACCGAATTTTGCAACTTCTCACGGCCCAATCCTATCTTACAGGAAGTACAGAATTGACCCTATTGCTTTATCAAACACTCCTATCGACTGCAATCATTTTGCTAACTGCTGAGTTTTTGCCCAAGGTCTTTTTTCAACTATACGCCAATACCTTTATGAAGGTTTTGGCACTTCCAACGGCATTTTTCTACCTGATCCTTTCACCAATAAGTCTGTCAATAATTGCCTTGACGGATACTATTTTAAAACGTTTTTTTAGAGTAAATACGGATCAAGTACAACTTTCTTTTTCAAAACTCGAACTGGGCAACTACATCGAAGAACAACTAGAGCGCACGAAGGATAAAGAAAACATAGATGCCGAAATACAAATTTTTCAAAACGCCCTCGAATTTTCAGAAGTAAAAGCCCGAGAAGCCATGGTCCCTCGTGCCGAAGTGATTGCTGTAGATCAACAAACCAGCATCAAAAACCTCCAGCAGCTTTTCATCTCTACGGGACTTTCCAAAATACCCGTATTTAGAGAAACTATAGATGACATCATCGGTTATGTGCATGTTTTTGAAATGTTCAAAAAGCCCAAAAACCTCAAACATGCCCTGCTGCCCGTAGCATTTGTTCCCGAGCCCATGCCCATCAATAAGGTGCTAAAAGTCCTGACCCGACAACGCAAAAGCATTGCCGTTGTCCTTGATGAATACGGAGGAACTGCCGGTATTGTGACCCTCGAAGATATTGTAGAAGAGCTTTTTGGTGAAATCGAAGACGAACACGATCACATCGAACATATCGAAAATGACCTCGGCGATGGCCGTTTCGAATTTTCGGCCCGTCTCGAAGTTGATTACATCAACCAACAGTACAACCTACAACTCCCCATCAACGAATTTTATGAAACCCTAGGTGGATTGATTGTTTATCATACCGAAGAAATCCCCGAAAAAAACACCACCATCAAAGTAGAACAATACCAGTTGACCATCAAGGCCGTTTCGTCTACCAAAATCGAGCGGATCATAATTGAAGATTGTAGCGACAGCAAAGGGTAGCTCAAAAATCCCAATTCGGGATTAACCACTTGATTTATTGCTATTTTCTTTTTTAAATCTTGTAAGTTATCGTAAATTCGCATCCACCAAAAAGTTAAACTTATGGCCATTTTAGGACAGATAAGACAGCGTTCCATTTTTTTGATTTTTGTAATCGGAATGGCGCTTTTCGCCTTTGTAATTTCAGGGGTTTTTGATGGAAATAACAACGGAGGCGCTCCTACAGACCCTATTGGAGTTGTCAATGAACAAGACATCGAAGTAGAATTTTTTAGACAACTGGTAGAACAAACCGAACGGTCTTACAACTTTACCACCCTACAAGCAGTCAATGCTGTTTGGGAACAATCGCTTCGCGGGTTGATTTTGGAACAACAATTTAAAAGTTTGGGGATTGATGCAGGGCGCGACCAAATCGAGCAGATCCTTTCCTCCAATGATGCCTTTATCAATGATCCTCGTTTTCAAAACGAAGCCGGATTTTTCGATTTCGGACGCTTTACTGACTTTATTGCACAGATGAAAGCCGAAAACCCAGTAGCCTACGATCAGTGGAAATATCAAGAAGCCTCAATCATCTCGATGGCAAAAGAAAATATTTATCTTGATCTAATTCGATCCAGCAGCGGATTTACCGAGCAAGAAGGAAAAGCCACCTATCACCTCGAAAATGACAAAGTCAATCTAGAATACGTCAAAATTCCTTTTGATGTGGTGCCAGATAGTCTAATTAAAGTAACAGATCAAGACATCAAAAAATACATAGCCGATCATCAAGAAGATTTCAAAAAAGAGGCGTACCGTCACATCCAATATGTCTATTTTGGAGAAGAAGCTTCACCAGAAGATGAAGCCTACCTCTATGACGAATTGGAAGCTTTGTTAGACACAAAAATCGAGTATAACGACGTTTCTAAACTTACGGACACCTTAGAGGGTTTTAAAACCACCAAAAACCTGTCAGAATTTATCGATCGTTATTCGGACCAGCCGTTTGACTCCCTCTACAAAACCAAAGGCAACTTGCCCGGTGAGTTTGCAGAGGTGATTTTTGCCCTAAACGAAGGGGAAACTTTCGGGCCCTATAAAGACGGCAACACCTATAAAATCTCAAAATTGATTGGGCGCAAAAAAGACGCCTCTATTCGCGCCAGCCACATTTTGATCGCATATCAAGGTGCTGCAAGAGCCAACGCATCGGTTACGCGGACAAAAGCAGAAGCTGAACGATTGGCCAACAGTTTGTATCGTCAAGTACGAAGAAGCCCCGATACTTTTGCTGAAGTTGCCATGGCTAACTCAGACGGTCCAACCCGTTCTTTGGGTGGTGACCTTGGATTTTTTCAAGAAGGAGTGATGGATCAAAAGTTTTTTGATTTTGCCAACAGCAATCGTATTGGAAGAATTGGTGTAGTAGAAACCGATTTTGGGTTTCATGTCATCAAGGTAGAGGACAAACAAGATTTGGTATTATTGGCTGAGGTTGTCAAAGAAATTGTCCCCTCAGACGAGACCTCTAACATCATTTTTAAAGAAGCAACACAATTTGAAATTGACAGTAAAAATGCCAACGATTTTGTGGCAACTGCCGAAAAAAATAATTACAATCTGGTCCCCGTACGCAACCTCAATGTAATGGACGAGTTTTTACCCGGAGGCATCGGCCGTCAAAGAGCCATTGTCCAATGGGCTTTTGATTCTGAAACCGATCTTGGAGACATCCGTAAATTTTCATTATCCTCCGGTGGGTATGCCGTTGTACAGCTTTCAAAAGTAGCACAAGAAGGTATAGAATCTGTAGCTGAGGCGCGCGATGCTGTGACACCGATTATCGAAAAACAGAAAAAAGCTGCGTGGATCAAAAAAGAATATGATGCGTTCAAAACTGTACAAGAACTTTCTGAAAAGATTGATGAAGAAATAGAAACGGCTTCTGCGGTAACCCAAAAGAATGCGACACTCGTTGGCGCAGGTAAAGAACCTTATATTATTGGGGCTGCTTTTGCACTAGAGGTCAACGAGACTTCTTCCCTCCTCGAAGGCAACAATGGCGTATATCTTGTACACCTTACGGCCAAAGAAATTGCAGAAGACCTTCCCAGCTATACGGCCTATGCCAATGCGCTTAGAACAGAAGAGTACAATCGTTTGTCATCTTCAATTTTTGAAGCACTCAAGTCTGCTGCAGAAATCACTGACAACCGCCCGTTATACTACTAGTATCGTTAAATCGAAAATTTAAATGCCCGACACAGTCGGGCATTTTTTTATAGGATAAAGTCAGAATATCTAAACTGTGTTGTATAGCCCAAATTGTTAAAGTAGGCTTCCATAGGCTCTTTTGAAGCGGCTAAAATAAAATCACCTCCCCAAGCGCCTAAACTTTTAACAGCCCCTCCAAAATCCGCAAACAACGTTTCTTTAAGCGTGGGTTGGCCAATATAGGAAGCGATCATTTTTTCGTGAGCAACAAGGACTTCTTGAAAGTCCTCCAACGTAGCAGCTTGTACAAATGCATCGGTCAGTGCTTGGCTTTGATCAAGGAGTTTTTTTGAAGGTTTTTGATCCAAAAGGGGTTTGATGGCTTTTTGGCTGTTTTTCTTTTTGTTGCGATAAACAAAGATCAAATGGTCCTTAAAAGCAGGGTTAAAAGGGGCTTTTTCAATCAGGGGTTGGTCTTGATTACGCGTATATAAAATAGGTCCATCAGCAGCTGCAGCAGCAATGTCGTAGCCGCTACCGCCCAGCGTATCTTCTAAAATACGATAGGGATTGCTCTGCCCCCAAAGACCTAAAAAATATATCAATGTCGACGAGCTACCCAAGCCCCATTGGCGCTCAAATTCTAAACGGCTTACTACCGTTCCTGTGCCCTCCCAATTTTTTTGGCTATACCGTTTTGTTGCAAGAAGCATCGCTTGAAGTGTAGTGGCAATTTTGATGTCGTTTGCACGAATAATATTAAAGTTTGGTGGCTCAAAAAGGGCATCAAACCAAACGATGTTTTGGGGATCTTTACTTTGCCAGTGCAATAGTTTTTCTTCATGAGGTTTTACATCAAAGGCTTGACCCAATCGAGTTGGCAACGCTAAGGCTTGGGCACCGTGTAAGACCAGATACTCTGAGGCGAGTAAAATTTTACCTCTACCGTATGCGTTCATACCCCCGTATTTTGTTCTAAAAAATTCCTTACAGCTTGGTGACTTACTTTTTCGTGGGTAAAAAAAGTAAGGGCTTTTTCTTTTTGTTTTTCGGAGGCTTTAAATTGATTGAGGATGTTTAGCAAATGCATTTTCATATGCCCTTTTTGAATCCCCGAACTGACCAAAGAGTGCACAGCGGCAAAATTTTGGGCCAATCCTGCTACGGCCACAATTTGCATCAATTCTTCTGCATTGGGGTTTCCCAAAAGTTCCAAAGACCATTTTACCAACGGATGTAAGCTGGTCAAGCCCCCTACTGTACCGAGTGCCAGGGGCAACTCAATTGAAAACACAAAATCGTCTCCTTCATAATATGCATCGCTGAGACTGGTATAGCGGCCATGGCGTGATGCAAAGGCATGCACCCCGGCTTCGACAGCTCTAAAATCGTTTCCGGTGGCCAGCACAACGGCATCGATTCCATTCATAATCCCTTTATTGTGGGTAACGGCACGATAGGGTTCTGCTTTGGCAATGGCGACTGCCCGAATAAATTTGTCAGCAAACTGTTCGGATGTCAGTCCGTCATGGGTCCCCAAATCGGATTTTGGGCAACGCACTTCTGCACGTACCCGACAGTTAGGAACATAATTGGACAAGATGCTCATTATTACCTCTAAGGATTGGCCTGTGGCCTTAAATGGCGCATAATTTTCTGCTTCTGCCAACAGGCTGTTAGCGATTTGTTCCAAACACGAATTGATAAAATTAGCCCCCATTGCATCGGCAGTCCTAAAGGTGAGATGGAGCTGATAATAATTTTCTAAATCGGTCGTTTTGTCGACCAACTCCATATGGAGAATACCGCCCCCTCGTTGTTCCATATTTTTGGTTAAGGGTGCGCAAGCTGCTAACAAAGAAGATTTTATTTGATGATAAAAATCTACAAGGCTTTTGGGATCACCATCAAACGTAAAGTGTACTTGCCCAACCTTTTCTACTCCAATAACTTCGGCACGAAACCCTCCACGATCAACCCAAAATTTTGCAGCTTTGCAAGCAGCAGCAACCACAGAGCTTTCTTCTATGGCCATAGGTAGGACATAGTTGTGGCCGTTGATCAAAAAATTAGGAGCCACCCCCAGCGGGAGATAAAAATTGGTCAGGGTGTTTTCGGTAAACTCATCATGAAGGCGTTGAAGTGCTTCGTCGGTATTCCAATAGGTGGCCAAAAGGGCTTTGGCAGCTTGGGCGTCATGAAAAAATTGTGCTGCTACCCAATCGATTTTTTCTGCTTTCGATTTTTTAGAAAACCCTTGAATTTGCTTATCCATCCCAATAGCTTTCTGACAAAGATACTTTTTTAAGTGTGAAACTTTGGATAAAGATTTCTCCATTAGCATTGATTTGATTATTTTCCATCACACAAAAACCCACACATGGCAGCAATGAAACGCATCTTTATTTTTTTAGTATCGTTTAGTGTCCTAACGGCTCATGCCCAGCAAGCTGAGCTTACGATAAAAAGTATTTTCGAATACCAGTATGAGCCCGAGCGACTTGAAGCGATTCGTTCGTTATCGGACGGACAAAACTATACGGTGCTCGAACTGGATCGTAAAAATCAAACCGCACAAATTCTAAAAAAATCCTATGCAAACCCCAATGCCACGACCATCTTATTAGAAACGGATCCTCAGAAAGGAATTCCTTTCTTTACGGGATATGCCTTTTCAAAAGACGAGTCAAAAGTGGTGCTAACACTCGAAGAGATTCCCATCTACCGGCGTTCCAACTTTGGACATTATGCGCTTTATGATTTTAATACCAAAACGCTAGAAGCGGTTTCAGAAAATTGGATTCAAGAGCCCCAATTGGCCCCCGATGGAAAAAAAATTGCCTTTGTAAAAGAGCGCAATTTGTATTATAAAGATTTGACTTCCGGTCAAGTGACGCAAATTACTTTTGATGGCGATGACCAAACCATCAACGGAATTACGGATTGGGTTTATGAAGAAGAGTTTGGTTTTGTTCGTGCTTTTCAATGGAATACCGCCAGTGATCATATTGCTTTTATGCATTTTGATGAGTCTCAAGTACCTGTTTTTTCTATGGATGTTTATGGCACCGATCTTTATCCTTTTCCTTATACGTTTAGATACCCTAAGGCAGGAGAATCCAATGCCGTTGTTGGTCTAAAGTCTTTTAGTCTCAAAACCCAACAAACCGACGCGATCAAACTGGAGTCGGATCCGATGTATTATTTGCCTCGTTTTTCTTTTGTACCCAACACCAACATTCTTAGTATTCGAACCCTTAACCGCCATCAAAATCACCTGCGGTTGTGGCATGTCGAACTTCCTAGTAAATCGACAAAACTTATTTTGGAAGAAAAAGAAGACACCTATGTTGACGTTCATGATAATTTAAAATACCTCGACGACCAAAGTTTTTTATGGACAAGCGAAAAAGACGGTTATAACCATATCTACCACTACAGTGCTTCTGGCAAATTGATTCGCCAGATCACTCAAGGCAATTGGGAGGTTACTGATCTGTATCAATACAACCCCAAAACCAAAGAGGTGTACTATGCTTCTGTAGAACAAACAACAATTGGGCGCGCTGTGTTTGCGATTAAAATTAACGGCAAAAGAAAGCGGTTGTTGTCTCATTCTAGTGGTTATAATGGCGCAACTTTTAGTGCCGATGGTAGCTACTACATACACAGTTATTCTGATGAGAAAACACCTTCTACTTATTTGCTGAGAAGTACCAAAAATGCAGCCGTGGTAAGAACGTTGTTGAACAACGATGCGTTGAAAGAAAAATTAACCGCTTATAACCTTCCTGAAAAAGAATTTGGCACCTTGGAAGTAAATGGTCAGTCACTCAATATGTACCTGCTTAAGCCTCATGATTTTGACCCAAACAAAAAATATCCATTATTGCTTTTCCAATACTCAGGGCCTGGATCACAACAGGTTACAGACCGCTGGGGAGGTACGCGAGACCTATGGCACAAAATGTTAGTCAATCAAGGGTATATCATTGCTTGTATTGATGGCCGTGGAACGGGATTCAAGGGGGCTGCATTTAAAAAAGTAACCTATAAGAACTTGGTCAAGTACGAGGCAGAAGATCAAATCGAAGCCGCACGTATTTTAGGAACACGTAGCTATATAGATGCCTCTAGAGTTGGAATTTGGGGGTGGAGTTTTGGCGGACACATGGCCCTACAGTGTTTGTTAACCGGGCAGGGGGTATTTTCCATGGCAGTATCGGTGGCTCCAGTGACCAATTGGCGGTTTTATGACACCATATATACCGAGCGTTATATGCAGACTCCACAAGAAAATCCCGAAGGCTATGACCTCAATTCACCGCTTAATTATGCCCATCAGTTAGAAGGCAAGCTCTTGATCGTACACGGATCAGGGGACGACAATGTCCATGTCCAAAACACCATGCGCATGGTCAATGCACTGATCGCTGCAGACAAGCAATTCGAATGGTTGATCTACCCCGATCGAAACCATGGAATTTATGGTGCCAATGCTACGCAGCACCTGTTTACGAAAATCACTAAATTTATAACGGACAACTTATAACCCAAAAAATGGATTTAAACACCACCCACCCCGATAACGGTTTTTTTGGCCACCCAAAAGGATTATTGTATTTATTTTTTGCCGAATTGTGGGAGCGTTTTAGCTTCTACGGTATGCGCGCCTTATTGACCCTGTACATGGTCAATGAAATTTTTGAAGCCTTGGCAACTAGAGATATAGCAGCAGCAGCTGTTTATGCATCCTATGGATCGTTGGTCTATGCCTCAACGGTGGTAGGAGGTAAAATATCGGATACGTATTTGGGCTTTCGGCAATCCATCTTATTGGGTGGAATTCTGATGGCCTTGGGGCATTTTGTCCTAGCCATTGAAAACAACCTTACCTTTTTTCTTGCTCTGGCTTTTATTGTTGTAGGAAACGGTTTTTTTAAACCGAATATTTCAACCTTCGTAGGGTCATTATACAAAGATGGTGATCGCCGCAAAGACTCCGGTTTTGTCATTTTCTATATGGGAATCAACATCGGAGGTTTTATCGCTCCATTATTGTGTGGCTGGCTGGGTAGAGAATACGGCTGGCACTATGGTTTTGGCTTAGCCGGCATTGGGATGCTAACAGGTTTGGCATTTTTTTGGCAAGGAATGAAGTCCGGCGTTTTTGGTGCTAAAGGATTGCCCCCCAACCCAGAAGCATTGCAAACCAAAATTTTGGGGGTATCCAGAGGAAATCTCATTCGAGTTTTGGCCTTTTTGAGCGCCCCGATCATTGCATTGATGTTGGCTTCTTACCAATCTTTGGGTGGGCCTGGTTCTTTGTTTGAAGGCCAAAATTTGGTCAATGTGATCTTCAAGGTTGTTGGTGTTGTTATTTTGGCCTATATGATCTATATCCTTATACAGGTCACCCCAGAAGATCGAAAAAAGCTAATCGTAGCCATTTTAATCACCCTGTTTATGACCATTTTTTGGGGATTTCATGAACTTTCGGGGAGTGTGATTACGTTATTTGCTGCTCGAAATGTAAACCTGACCTTTATCGATGCTGCGCAAACCAATGCGCTTAATTCGATGTATATTATTTTGTTATCCATACCCATTTCGATGTTGTTTACTTATCTGAAGAAAAAAGGAAAAGACCCAAGAACACCCTACAAATTTGGTTTGGGATTGCTCTTTGCAGGGATCAGTTTTTTCATATTATCAATTAGTGGAAACGCCGCTGATGAAAATGGGATGGTGCCTTTTTCTTACTTGATGATCATGTACTTTTTGATCTCTGTTGGTGAATTGTTTATGTCCCCAGTTGGTCTTTCCAAAATAACAGATTTGTCTCCCAAACGCATCGTAGCCTTTATGATGGGCGTATGGTTTTTGTCCTCTTCTTATGCCTTTCAATTAGTTGGATTTATTGGCAAAAAACTTGCTGTAGAAAGTACGGACAGTGAAATTGGAGGGTTACAGTCATTGGACATTTATTTGGGTGGATTTGATTTGATTGCCAAATATGCATTGGCAGCAGGATTGATTGTACTACTGGCCTCACCATTTATCAAACGCCTTATGGGAGATGTTCACTAATTATGCATTATGAGAAAACTATTCATTTTATTATTTTTTATCCTAACCGCACCCATTTATGGGCAATCCATACAGTGGATGAGTTTGGCCGAGGCTCTAGAAGCTCAAAAAAAGGAACCCAAAAAAATCATCATGGATGTGTTTACTAAGTGGTGTGGTCCATGTAAGCTATTGGACAAAAATACCTTTGGAAATCCCTACGTTGCAGACTATGTAAATACCCATTACTATGCTGTAAAATTTGATGCTGAAGGCCAAGAACAAATCCAGTTCTACGGCAACACCTTTACCAATCCCAACTATAACCCCGAACGAAAAGGACGAAATGCCACCCATCAGTTTACACAATTTTTGGGGGTCAGCGGATACCCCACAATTGTTTTTTTAAGCGAAATGGGCGATCTGATTACACCCGTAGTTGGCTACCAAACCCCCCAACAACTGGAGTTGTATCTCAAGATGATTAAGCAAGGCGACTATCAGACGTTTAGCAAACCCGAAGATTTTGAAAAATACCGCAAAAGCTTTATTCCAAAATTCAAAGGCTGATTTTTAGACTCCCTTCTTTTGCCAAATTGTGATAAGGGATTTTTTGTTTTTTGCAACTGGCCTCCCAAAGGACAAGACGCCATGGGCGGATGTCACCGCCAAAAATCACTTTTTGCGGTTTGATTTTTTCTAACAATCGATCAAAATTTATTTTGGGATTACCGGTGACCAACAAATGGGTGGGATCAAAATCTTCAACACTCATGATCGAAGCATTTTTACAGACCAAAATCCGAAGATGTTCCTTTATGATAAAGTTGGGTAGTGACTGATATGCTACGGAGTCGGTATAAAAGTATTGGGTGTAAAAAGATGCAATTTTATCAAGATTGACCTCCTGATGGGCAACAAGCATTTTCAGTTTATTATTTTCAGGATATGCGAGGGCCGTTGTTTGATAATGCGAAACCATCCAGAGTGTCTTTTTTGGAATCAAAAAATGTTGCACTAAAACAAAACCTCCTTGCACAATCAGTAAAGCCGATAGTAGATAGACCCAAGGAAATTGAGCTATTTTTCTTCTTCTTTGGAGCAATAAAAAAAGAAAAAAATAGAGCAGCAAAACCGCGCCTAAATTCAGTTTTAAGTCCGTAAAAATTAGATTTTCTTGTGCAGCAATCGCATTTATGCACCGATTAAATGTATGCACGATCCAATCATATATTTCATTCATGCCCCAGATTTTAAGGCTGATCAAGTTGGCGCCAGTGATAATAAAGCTCAACCCAAGAAGACCACCAAAAAAAGGGAGAATCATCCAATTGCTTATTAAAAACAATCCCGGAAACTGTTTAAAATAAAAAACACTCAAAGGGGTCACAGCAATTTGTGCCGTTAGTGTAACGACCGTAAGTTGCCAGAGGTAGCGAACCGGTCTCCATCGTGGTTGCCACAATCGAGATAAAATAGGGTGCCCTGAGAGGATGCCCAACACGGCGAGATAGCTCATTTGAAACCCCACAGAAAATAAATAGGGAGGATAACATACCAGTAAAATAAAAGCACTACACAAAACCACATTAAGTGGATCTTGTCTAAAGTTTCCTTGGGTAGCCAATGCCCATAAAGAAAACATACATACAGCACGTATAACCGATGGCTTTAGTCCCGTAAAAAAAGCATAAAACCAAAGCAGCAAAATGACCAAAAATGCCGAAACGTATTTTACCCTGTCCAAGCGGTTTAGTGGGCGTAAAATAAATAGTAAGAAAAAAGTAATCAGCCCAATATGTAGTCCAGAAATGGCCAATAAATGGATCACTCCAGCTTTGGCATAAGCTTGCATTTGACCCATTTCTATACCCGATTGTTCTCCAAAGATCAAAGCACCTAACAGCCCTTTGCTGGCCATTGATAGAGAGCTATCCGAGAGTCTTTTTAGACTCTTTTGCCGCCACAATTCGATTTTCATTTTGAGTGAAATAGGGGGGTCGGTTTCTACGATCGTATAATCGCCTTCGAACAATTTTAGTTCTCCAAAAATGCGCTGGTTTGCTAAATAGTTTTTATAATCAAATTGCCCAGGATGTTTTGGTGGATCAATCGGACTTGGTATTTTGTTGGTGGCAAAAGCTCGGCCAATTCGAAGATTTTCGATGGGGTTTTTAGACATAAATTGAACCACTATTTTGCCTTCTATAGGTTGATCTCCCTGCTGTAAAAGTTGTGCATAATAACGGTTTCGTGCATTGGTTGAGCTTAGTTTTTCGATTAACACCCCCGATAGTGGTCCTATGGTGTTTTCTAAGTTTGATTTTGTGAAATGGTTTTTTGGAAGCCAATAATAGGCTGCGCGCAAGCCATAAAAACACAGGATCAAAAAAAGGTACACCCCAAGGGTGTAAAAGCGCCCATATTGTTTTTTGACCCAAACCCCTAGAAGGCCAAAAAGTAAACTACCGCCCAAAAGAACACCTGCCAGTAAAGGATTAAAGCCAATGCCCCAATGAAGCAAATACCCGACAAGCAGGGTCGTCAGTAGATAAACTACAGGGAAATGGGGCCAACGCATGCATCAATTTATAAAAATTTTTGCACGTTTATTTTGAAATAGATGTGAAGATATGTTGTGCTGTCTTGGCACTAGCACCGCCTTTGTCAAGAAGTTTTCTAAGCGACTGATAGCCCAATTGGAGGTCTTTACGGCCTTTTTCGCTCAAAAGAACACGTAGCCACTGGGAGATTTTTTGAGGGGTGCAATCGTTTTGTATCAACTCAGTGATGAGGTGCTTTTTCATAATCAGATTGACCAATGCAATGGCATCAAGTTTGACGACTCGTTTTGCAATTTGGTAACTGATCGTGCTGCTGCGATAACAGACCACTTGAGGCACGTCAAAAAGTGCTGTTTCTAGAGTTGCAGTACCACTGGTTACGACGGCTGCTTGGCTGTGTTGTAGCAGTGCATATGTTTGATTGTGGACCAATGTGCACCGATGCCCTTGTAGGGTGGTATCATACCATTTGGGGTCGATGCCAGGCGCACCAGCAACTACAAATTGGTAAGTATCAAATTGAGGAATGCATTGCAAAAAGTAGGGCAGCATTTTTTTAATCTCCTGTTTTCTACTGCCCGGCAACAAGGCGATGATTGGCTTTGAGGGGTCTAGGTTATTTTGGGCGATAAATGTAGAATTGCTTTTATATTGGTCGATACTGTCCAAAAGTGGGTGCCCAACATAGTGTACTTTAAATTGATGTTTTTGCTCAAAATATTCTTTTTCGAAGGGTAAAATCACATAAAGGGCATCAATGTTTTTTTTGATTTGATGAATCCGATTTTCTTTCCAAGCCCAAATTTGTGGGCTGATATAATAATGATTTTTATATCCTAGCTTTTTGGCCCAGTCTGCAATTCGAAGATTAAATCCGGGATAATCGATATAAATGATTACATCAGGACGAAAATCTTGTATGTCGTTTTTGCAAAATGCGATGTTTTTCAAAATGGTTTTCAAATGAAGTATCACCTCCCAAAACCCCATAAAGGCCAGTTCGCGGTAGTGTTTTACAAGTCGAGCACCCGCGGCTTCCATTAGATCACCTCCCCAACATCGAATTTGAGCCTCTGCATCCTCTCGATGCAGGGCTTCGATCAACCGGGCACCGTGCAAATCTCCCGAGGCTTCTCCAGCAATGATATAGTATTTCAAAAGCGGTGATTTAGATGTTTATTTTTAAAAAGGCAATGATCATAACCAATAGCAAAGCGGCAAAGACCAAACCGGTAGCAAAGGGGAGCTTGTTTTTTCTAATACATATAAAAAATAGAGGGAGGTTGATAAGGGCTCCAATACTGATCAGTCCACCCAATTTTTGTTGTTGATAGAGCAGTTGTACACTCTCGACAAAACCCCCTTCGGAAAAGACTAACACAAACAACAAAACCCCCAATACGGCCGCTAGCAAGCCGGTCAAAAAGCCCAAAAAGGTTGTGCGGTTAATCAAAATCCCAAGTATTTAACTGTTGTATAGTATGGTGTGCTGTTAAATCAAACTGTACAGGTACGATTGAAATATAGCCCTGTTCAAGTGCCCATTCGTCCGTATCCTCACCCCGGTCTTCGTTGATGAAATTTCCGGTGAGCCAATAGTACTCTCTTCCCATTGGATTGGTCCGTTTATCAAATTCTTCAACCCAATAGGCTTTGGCTTGTCGACAAATTTTGATGCCCTTGATGATACCGCTTTTTAATACAGGAATATTGACATTGAGTACGGTGTCTTTAGGGATTTTATTTTTAAGAGCACTTCGCGTAATTTTTTCTACAAAGGGCTTGGTAACTTCAAAGTCAGCACCCCAACGATAATCCAAAAGTGAAAAGCCGATCGCAGGAATCCCTTCGATGCCTGCTTCTACTGCCGCACTCATGGTCCCCGAATAAATCACATTGATCGATGAGTTGGAGCCATGGTTGATGCCCGAAACACAAAGATCGGGCTTGCGGCCTAAGATTTCGTTTACCGCCAATTTTACACAATCTGCAGGAGTCCCCGAACAGCTATATTCTAGTTGCGGACCATCGGTTGGATGAACTTCGCAATGTAAGGTGGAGTTAATCGTTATGGCGTGTCCCATAGCAGATTGTGGACTGTCTGGTGCAACCACCACTACTTCGCCTATGGTGTTCATAACTTCGATGAGTGCCCGAAGTCCCGGAGCTGTGATTCCATCATCATTGGTCACAAGTATCAGGGGTTTTTTTGACATAGTTTTTTTTAAATTATGCTCTAAAATAAGAAAATTAACAGCGACTTTGAACTAACCCACCTTTAACAAAATCTTTGTAATTCGCGGTTTGATAATCCTTTAATTTTCCCTTATTTTAGTACTTTATCACTTGCTATGCGAAAATTAAGAATCTTACTACCTGCTATTGTGCTCACCGCTTTGTTTTTGGGGTTTTCTTCAAAAGAAGCGATCAACCCCGATAAAGACAAGCTTTTACTAGAAATTATTTCATATGTACTCGAACGAGGACACTTTGATCCAAAAGAAATCAACGATGATTTTTCGGAGCAAGTTTTTATGAAATACATGGAAGGATTAGACGGTCAGCACCGATTTTTTCTTCAAGCCGACATCATCAATTTCAATCGATTTAAAAATAAAATTGACGATGAGTTGAAACAAACGACTTTAACTTTTTTTGAATTGACCTACGACCGATTGATGGGACGTATGGATCAAGTAAAAGAATTTTACAACGAAATTTTAGACACCCCTTTTGATTTTGACATCCAAGAAACCATCGACTTAGAGTATGATAAGCTCCCCTATGCCACCAACCTCAACGAACTAAAAAACCGTTGGAGAAAAAGGTTTAAACTCTCCACCCTCGATCGATTTGTAAGCAAAAAGGAAGAAGAGCAGAAAAAGTTTAAAGAAGATCCAACTTATAAAATGAAAAGCGATGCACAATTGGAGGTAGAAGCCCGAGAATTGACCCGCGAAAACATCAAAGACTACTTTGACCTGATCAACGAATTGGATCGTAAAGATTGGTTTTCTATTTACGTCAATGCCATCGCAGAACAATTTGATCCCCACACATTTTATTTCGCCCCGGAAGAAAAAGACCGATTTGACACCAACATGTCCGGAACCTATGACGGTATCGGCGCCCGTTTACAAAAGAAAAATCAAGAGGTCAAAATTGTAGAAGTTATATCTGGAGGGCCCGTATGGCGGGACAAACTTTTGGATGTAGGTGATATTATTCTAAAAGTAGCACAAGCCACTGGTGATGCCGTAGAAATTTCTGGAATGCGTCTCGATGATGCCATCAAACTCATCAAAGGCCCATCAGGAACCCAAGTGATTTTGACGATCAAACGGGTCGATGGTACCATCGAAGAGGTTGCCATTACGAGAGACGTTGTCCAACTCGAGGAGGTTTATGCCCGATCCTCATTGATCCAAAAAGGGGACAAAACTTTTGGGCTTATTGCACTGCCTAAATTTTACATCAATTTTGAGGATTATAAAGAACGCAATGCTGCAACAGACGTCAAAAAGGAGCTGGAGCAACTCAAAAAGAAAGGAGTCTCTGGGATCGTACTAGATCTTAGAAACAACGGAGGAGGATCGCTAAAAACAGTTGTTGACATGACCGGTTATTTTATAGAAGAAGGCCCTATAGTACAGGTCAAAAGTGTGGGCAACCGCAAAGAGGTACTAAGTGATACCGATCCCGCTATTGTATGGGATGGTCCACTCGTCGTATTGGTCAATGAATTTTCGGCCTCTGCTTCTGAAATTTTAGCTGCTGCATTGCAAGACTACAAACGTGCCATAGTTTTAGGAAGTAAACAGACTTTTGGCAAAGGAACCGTTCAAAACATGGTAGATCTCAACCGTATTATATCTGGCAATACCTATGGTGACCTTGGCGCACTAAAGATAACAACCGATAAATTTTATCGGATCAATGGTGGCTCAACACAGTTAGAAGGTGTCAAAAGTGATGTTGTAATTCCCGACCGCTATCAATATGTCGATATGGGTGAAAAAGACCAAGACAACCCCCTCGCTTGGGATCGCATATCTCCAGCGAGTTATAGGCCGTGGACCAAAGATTTTAATTTTCAATATGCCATAGAAAACAGCAAAGCACGTCTTTCTAACAATACGATGATCTCCTTGATCGAAGAACAAGCACAACGCATCAAAGCCCAGCAAAACGATTATACCTACTCACTCAATTATCAAGAGTTCAAAGACGAGCAAGATGCAGATCGTGCTGCTTCTAAAAAATTTGAAGTACTCAACAAATTTTCATCTCCGTATGATTTTACATGGTTGCCCGAAGCGGATCTATCTTTAAAGGGCAGTGCCGTTTTTCCCAATAAAGATTATGCCGAAAAGCGCAAAAGATGGGCCGAAGATCTAAAGAAAGACCTCTATATCTCAGAAGCGGTAAATATTTTAGAAGATATGAGTACATCGTTTAGTGGCAACCAGAAAGTTGCCCAGATAAAACAATAAACTATGGAAAGAAGGCCATCGGGGCTGTACAATCGATTAAAGAGTAATGCCCTTGGCCTAATAAGTTTTTCTATCATAATGATCCTAGCCTTGGTGGCAATCTTTGCCTACCAGTTGGCACCCGATGCTTCCAAAAATGCCAATCAAATGCACCTGTCGATTCATTCGCAACCTCCCGGTTTTGAGGTGCAAATCCTTCGTTTGCCGCTTCAACAACCTTCGGTTGACGCATCTTCTTTTTTCAACGGATATAGCATCGACCATGATGCCATTCCGATTGAAGATTGGCGCATACAAAATGGAGTTCTAGAAATTCGCCCTTTTGGACGTAGGCAAGGATATTATGAGCCGATAGCTACAAACCGAATTCCGCAGGGTCAAAACCTAAATGATTTCGTTTCCCAAAACGTCGAAAAGCAACAGTTTTTATTGGGTACTGACAAATACGGTAGGGATTTGTTGAGCCGCTTGATCATTGGTTCGAGAGTATCCCTTGCAATTGGTTTTGTGGCCGTATTTATTTCACTATTGATCGGAATTGTACTGGGGGCTATTTCAGGCTATTTTGGTGGAAAAATCGACGCGGCAATCATGTGGCTAATCAATATTGTTTGGTCGATTCCTACTTTGCTTTTGGTCATTGCGATTACCCTGGTTTTGGGGCGTGGCTTTTGGCAAGTTTTTATTGCGGTAGGTTTGTCAATGTGGGTAGAAGTTGCCCGTCTGGTTCGAGGGCAGGTTTTTGGCCTCAAGGAGCGAACATTTATCCAGGCGGCTCATACCTTAGGCTTTTCTAATGGGACCATCATTTTTAGCCATCTTTTACCGTTATTGGTAGCACCGCTTATTGTTTTGTCAGCGGCAAATTTTGCCAGTGCTATTTTGATCGAATCCGGGTTGAGTTTTTTGGGCATAGGGGCACAACCTCCCATTCCCAGTTGGGGAGGAATGATCAAGGATCACTTTCGGTATTTACTCTTGGGCAAACCCTATTTGGCCTTATTGCCGGGTCTTTGTATCATGCTGTTGGTATTGGCATTTATGACTTTGGGCAACAGCCTTCGAGATGCGTTAGATGTCAAAAACTAACTACCACTCCTTTAGCCGATTGGCATCGATGTTGAGATAGATAAAAATCAACATCGAAAAGGCCAAAAGACTCGAGCCGCCATAGCTCACAAACGGCAGCGGAATTCCTATCGTAGGAACAATTCCTAAAGCCATACCGGTATTGATGAAAAAGTGAAAAAACAAAATACTAGCAACTCCATAGGCATAGGCGCGTCTAAAGATATTGGTTTGCTTTTCGGCTTGATACAAAATGCGTATTATAAGTAGGGTAAACATCAAAATCACAAAAAAACTGCCTATAAAACCCCATTCTTCTCCAATGGTACTAAAGATATAATCCGTATGTTGCTCCGGCACAAAATTTCCTTTGGTTTGTGTACCATTTAAAAATCCTTTTCCACTAAAACCACCAGAACCGATGGCAATTTTAGATTGATTGATATTATAGCCTATCCCTTGAGTATCGACCTCTTTTCCCAAAATAATATTAAAACGATCCCGATGCCGTTGTTCAAACACGGAATTAAAAATAAAATTTACAGACAAGACAAAGGCCGCGGCAAGAATTCCAACACCCAGAAATGGTAACAACTTGGGCTTGTATCGTGCCCATTTTAGGTACAAAAACACGAATACGAGTAAAATAGCAATACTACTGATCATTACGGGGACTTCGATGAGTAGGGTGCCAAGAAACAGGGCCAATGCAGATAACAGAACAAATAAAAAGCCTAGGTTGAGCCCTTCGCGTAACAAGACAAAAAAGAAGGCCAGATAGACCAAGGCCGATCCGGGATCGGGTTGCAAAACAATCAAAAACATGGGGAGTAACAATACGCCACTTACTTTTAGTATCGATTTTATGGACTTTAAATTGGTATGAAAATCGCTTAAAATTTTTGCCAATACAAAGGCGGTACCAATTTTTGCAAATTCGGCGGGTTGCAATCCAATACCCCCAAAATTATACCACGAGCGTGCCCCTGAGATGGTTTTTCCAAAAGCAAAAAGCCCAATTAATAAGACGATGGTCAAAATGTAGAAAGACCAACTAAATCGTTCAAAGATTTTGACATTAAGGAAAAGGATCAATCCGCCACTTGTGAGTCCAAAAACAAAAAATAAAAACTGTTTTCCGACAGGAATCGTAAAATTGAGTAAATCGCTTTGCTCTTCTACAAAGGTTGCTGAATAGATATTTACGATTCCAAATATGGCGAGGCTCAAGTAGAGCAAAAGGGTCATCCAATCCAAACGAGAAAAAATAGAACTATTCATTGATCGTAAAGGGGATCCCCAAATAAGGTTTTTGATATTCTGCTTCTAGGCTACCATTGAGCATCCGATTTTCGAGCCATTTTCTTTGGACGCTTTTGTTGAGGTATTTTTCAATCATAAGACTGGCGATAGGCGCTGCCCATCGTGCTCCCCAATAACCGTTTTCTACAAATACAGCCAAGGCGATTTGGGGGTTGTCCTTTGGGGCAAAAGCGATAAACATGGAGTGATCGGTGAGTTGTGTTTTTTTGCCGTCAAGTAACATAAAATTTTCTACGGTACCGGTTTTTCCACAAACAGTTATACCGTTTATTCGTGCCACACGTGCAGTGCCTTGCTCCACCACTTTGTGCATGCCCTCGATAACGGTTTCGAAATGAATCGAGTCGATGGTCGTCCATTTTTTTTCATATTCTGATCCTTGTGATTGATCACTGACCGATTTCATAAAATGGGGTTTAATATAAAAACCTCTGTTGGCGATGGCAGCCGTAAAGTTGGCCATTTGAATCGGAGTTGTTAAAATTTCTCCTTGACCGATGGCGTTTGAAATAATGGTGGGGGCTTTCCAGCCTTTTTCTCCATAAAATCGATTGTAGAGTGCCGCATCAGGAATGTAGCCGGGTTGTCCAATGGGTAGATCATATCCCAGATAATTCCCCAAACCAAAACTATTGAGGTGTTTTTTCCATTGTGTGATTCCCTCTTGTGGTGTTGGATAGCCCTCGATGATTCTTTGGTAGGTATATGAAAAATAGGTATTGCACGAATTATAAATACCAGACATTAAATTGTTGCTTGTGCCTATTGGGCAATGACATTCCATAAACGCACCTCGTGCATAATAGTGTCCTCCATCGCAACGAAATAGGGTTTTCGGCGAGATGACATTTTCTTGAAGTGCAATGAGTGCATTGAGGGTTTTAAAAGGTGATCCTGGGGCATATTGCGCTTGTAGCCCACGATCAAAAAGGGGCTTAGAAATGGTGTCGTTTCGTAGTTGTTTAAAATTTTCGGACCGTGTTCTACCTACCAAAAGTTGGGGGTCAAAGCTGGGTGCAGTTACCAATGCTAAGACTTCACCTGTTGCCGGTTCTATTGCAACAACACCCCCCCGTTTGTTTTGAAATAGGGCTTCACCGTATTCTTGCAATTCAATATCAAGGGTCAAGTTAATGTCGCTGGCTTGCACCACCGCTTCGTTGAGTTGCCCCTCTTGATAATCACCAATAATGCGATTGAATTTGTCCTTTTGATAGACCATCTTACCTTTTTGACCTCGGAGGTATTTTTCATAAAATTTTTCGATGCCCTGTCTGCCTATCAATTCTCCCATCTGATAATAGTCGTCTTTTTTGAGGTCAGAAGTGTTTACCTCACTGACATACCCCAACACATTGGCTGCAGCTTTGGTATGGTATGCACGTTGCGACTTGTCTTGCAGATAAAATCCAGGGTATTTCCAAATTTTTTCTTGCAATAGCGCATGTGTTTTTTGATCAATTTGGTTGACCACTACCGATGGAAGTTTGACCGAATACCGACGATTTTCGTGGAGTTTTTTTTCTAAATAATCAGGCGTTATTCCAACAATTTTGCACAACTCGAGCGTGTCAAATGGCTTTAGTTGCTCGGGGATTGACATCAAATCATATGCCGGCTGGTTGGCAACGAGCAATTTGCCATTGCGATCGTAGATGTATCCACGATCTGGAAAAACCGGACGCTCAACAACTGCATTGCCTTCAGAAAGACTTTTGTAGTTGTTTGAAGATATCTGCAAGTATCCCAAACGAAGAGTAAATAGAAGTGCTACAAAAAGAGTAAATCCGGGTAAAACTAATTTACGATTCATTTGCGCACATTAAAGAGACTTAAAGTTAGCCATAAAATGCTTATTGTAAAAAGTGCGCTGTAAATGGTATTTAAAAAAATATAGCGTAGCCCCTCCCAATTGAAAATTGCAATTGAAAAATAGATTAAATGATGGATGAACACGATCAATGCTAAAAATGTGATTCTGTTGCTGAGCTTCGTCCCGTATTCCATGGCATGGTTGTTTTCTGCATTGACGCCAAATGCAAAGTTGCTGATCGTGGGCCGAACAAAACATACCGTCAAGGTAGCAATGGTATGTGCGCCAGCGGTTTGATGCATCAAATCCAAAAAGAACCCCATCAGAAAACCGAGTATTATAAAGAGTGTTTGGTTGCTGTCCAATCGGTATAAAACCACAAAAAACAAGTACGGATAGGGATTGATGTGTCCTAAAAAATTGATGTTGCTAAAGATCAATACTTGCAGAAGTATCAAGAGAAGAAATTGTCCTGTGATTTTTAAAATTTCTTGTACCACTTATGGTTTGAGTTGGTTGAGTTCTTCTTTGTTGTTGTTCTTGACAACATATACATACTCCAATGCCGTAAAATTTGTAAAGGGGAGTACTTCAATTTCATAATACCGCTTGGAAGGCAATAATTTATAGTTAACCACTTTGCCAATAGGGATATCTTTTGGAAAATAGTCCGACATTCCGCCCGTAACAACGGTGTCTCCAACGGCAACATTGTTGATCGTACTGATGCCATCTAACAGCAATCTATTGGCAGCAATCCCGGGCCAATAAATAGAGCCAAAAGCCCCATTTTTTAAAAGTTTGGCATTGATCCGTACATCGGAGTGTAAAAGGGATAATGCACTAGAAAAATGGGGTGTGGTTTCGTTGATGATGCCGACAATGCCATGAGGACCAATAACACCCATTTCTTTTTCTATATGACCTATGCTCCCTTTGTCCAGCACCAATTGGTTACGTGCTTGGTCAAAGCTGTTTTTGAGTACTTGTGCAGTATAGTAGGTAAATCCCGAAATAGCAAAAGTTGGATTTGAAAGCGTATCAATTGAATTTGTACTTGTCAGCTTTTCTTTCAAAAGTCTATTTTCTTCTAATAAATCTTGATTTTGTTTTTGTAAAGAAAAATAATTCGAGGTGTTGTTTTGAAATTCAAAGATTTGGCCCGACATGCGAAGCCCCAACCTTTCGAGTTGCGTCTGGTGGTAATAACTCCTATTGTTGAGAAAAATAAGTGCAAAGAGGAGTAATAAAAGATAAATCAAGACATTTTTATTGCGAAAAATGGCATTGATAATTTGCTGCATGTGTTTTATTTAATCAAGATCGTCTTGTAGCGCTCGATGTTTTTGAGAGTGATTCCTGTGCCTCTAACAACAGCCTGTAAGGGGTCTTCCGCTATATAAACCGGAAGGTCTGTTTTCCGTGATAGCCGTTTGTCCAAGCCTCTTAGCAAAGCACCACCCCCGGCAAGGTAAATTCCGGTATTATAAATATCAGCAGCAAGTTCTGGTGGTGTTTGCGCCAAAGCTTCCATGATCGCCTCTTCGATTCGAATAATAGACTTATCAAGCGCTTTGGAAATTTCTTTATAATTGATAACCGTTTGCTTTGGTTTGCCGGTTACAAGATCGCGCCCCTGAACCGACATTTCTTCTGGTGGATTGTCTAAATCTTCAATGACAGCGCCGATGAGGATTTTGATTTTTTCTGCGGTACGCTCGCCCACATATAGGTTGTGTTCACTACGCATATAATTGACAATGTCATTGCTAAACACATCACCTGCAATTTTGACGGATTTGTCACAAACGATACCGGATAAAGCAATTACAGCAATTTCTGTAGTACCTCCTCCGATATCTACAATCATATTGCCTTTGGGTTGCATGATATCGATCCCAATACCGATAGCGGCAGCCATGGGTTCATGAATTAGATAGACTTCTTTACCATTAACGCGTTCTGCAGATTCTTTTACTGCACGCATTTCTACTTCGGTGATCCCCGAAGGGATACAAATTACCATACGGAGTGAGGGGGTAAAAAATCGATTTTTTAACGAAGGGATGCTTTTGATCAATTTGTTGATCATTTGCTCCGAAGCATTAAAATCTGCGATTACTCCGTCCTTGAGCGGGCGAATGGTCCGAATATTTTCATGGGTTTTGCCTTGCATCATACTGGCTTCTTCTCCGATGGCAATAATCTTATTGGTCGTACGATCTATTGCCACTATCGAGGGACTGTTGACCACCACTTTGTCATTATGAATGATCAGTGTGTTGGCCGTGCCCAAATCTATTGCTATCTCTTCTGAAAAGAAACCCATAAGTTCGTCTTTGAAAGTGGATATAAAGTTAAAGAATTAATGTTTAAAATGACGAATTCCCGTCAACACCATTTTCATATTTTTTTTATTGCAAAAATCTATAGAATCTTGATCTTTAATGCTACCTCCGGGCTGGATTACAATCCGAATACCTGCTTCGTAAGCGATGGACACACAATCTGGAAACGGAAAAAAAGCATCACTAGCCATCACAGCATCTTGCAGATCGAAGTTAAAATTTTTGGCTTTCACAATTGCTTGGTTAAGGGCATCAACGCGCGAAGTTTGTCCAGTGCCTGATGCTAGAAGTTGCTTGTTTTTGGCCAACACAATGGTATTGGACTTGGTATGCTTACAAATTTTTGATGCAAACAGCAGATCTTCGATTTCAGAAGCGTTTGGCACCTCGAGGGTGACATTTTTCAAGTCAGACACTTGGTCGGTATGAAGGTCCTTGCCCTGAACCAATACGCCGTTGAGGCAACTTCTTAGTTGCTGTTGGGGTAGGGGCACGTCATTTTGTTTGAGCAAAATGCGGTTCTTTTTTTGTTTTAATATATCAAGGGCATCTCCTTCAAAACCTGGAGCAATAACGACTTCGCAAAACAGATTATGGATCTCCAAGGCCGTAGCTGCGTCTAGGGTTGTATTGGCTATAAGGATGCCGCCAAAGGCCGATACCGGATCTCCGGCAAGTGCGTCAACATAAGCTTCATGAAGAGTTGGACGTGTTGCGAGTCCACAGGTGTTATTGTGTTTTAGTATCGCAAAGGTGGGCAATTCGTCTTTAAATTCTTGCATCAGCTGTACAGCAGCATCTACATCGAGCAGGTTGTTATATGAAAGGCCCTTACCATGCAATTGTTCTAAAAGCTCGTGGAGTGGCCCAAAAAAGCGCCCTTCTTGATGCGGATTTTCGCCATATCTTAATGTTTGTCCTTCAGATTGGCTAATTTTTAGATAGCCAGGTTCTGCATTAAAATAGTTGAAAATTGCGGTGTCATAGTTGGAGGAAACGTGGAAAGCTTTTGCCGAAAAATGCTTTCGCTGAGCCAACAATGTGTCCCCTTTTTGGTCTTTTAAAAGTGCCAATAAAGTGGGGTATTCTTTTTTGTCAGCAATACACAGTACGTCGTGGAAATTTTTGGCGGCCGCTCGGATTAATGCAATGCCACCGATATCTATTTTTTCAATTATTTCTTGCTCTGTACCACCAGCAGCAACGGTGTCTTCAAACGGATATAAATCCACAATAACAAGATCGATTTGTGGAATTTGGTATGCAGCCATTTCAGCCTGATCTCCACTGTGATTTTGACGGTTGAGGATGCCTCCAAATACTTTTGGGTGCAAGGTTTTTACGCGGCCACCGAGTATCGAAGGATACTCCGTAAGATCTTCTACGGGGACCACAGGAATCCCCATTTGTCTAATAAAAGCTTCTGTTCCACCCGTAGAGTATAGGGTAACCCCCAATTGATGAAGTTCTTCGATTATGGGTTCGAGGCCCGTTTTGTCAAAAACAGAAATTAAAGCTGCTGATAAGGTGCGCGTATCACTCATATTAAGTTAAATAGTTTTCGGGTATGATGTCTTTGACCCTTTTGTTTATTGCTTCGAGCAAGGCTTCATCTGCAGCACCAAACGGGTCGATTTGATTGGAATCGATGTCTATCTGACCGATGTTTTTACCGTCTTTGAAAAGCGGAACAACAATTTCTGATTTTACAGAAATGCTGCAAGCAATATAATTGTCTTGTGCATGCACATCGGGTACGACGAAATTTTTGTTGGATTCGGCCACTTGACCACAGATACCCTTCCCAAAGGGTATTGTTGTGTGATCGGTTGGGATTCCTGCGAAAGCCTTGAGGTGAAGGGTGCGGGTATCAAAGTCAGAGAAATAAAAACCAACCCAGTCGTAGTGTGCAACTTCTTTTTGAAGAAGTTCACAGATGTGTGTTAGGGTTTTTTTCCAATCTTCGGACGTGTTTGCGAGTAGTTGATCGACTGCGTTAAGAAGGTGGGTTGTTTTTTCCACATTAATGTTTGTTCAAAAATATTAAAATTAGCCCGCAGACGGATCGTTAAATTTTACTTAATTTCAACAAACAATTAACCATTGAAATTCACAGATGGAACAAGCAATAAAAATCGCTGGAATGACCTGTGAGGGATGCCGAAAAGGGGTGACTGAAAAGCTGCTAACACTCCCGGGTGTAGCACAGGCAAATGTAGATTTGCAAAATGGAAGTGCCCTGATCCAAGGGACTCAAAATTGGTCAATTGAAGAAATTGAAAAGGTGCTTGGTGCTAAATACAAAGTGACACAGGGTGTGCAAGCAACGGCCGATGTTCTGCCACACACCCAGAGCAAGTTGCAGCAGTTGTTTCCACTTTTTCTGATTTTTGGATATTTGACAGCAGGCGCTTTTTTTCTCCAATGGGTTTCAGAAGGTACACGCCTTTTTATGTATGATTTTATGGGGCTATTTTTCCTCATTTTTAGCTTTTTTAAGTTTCTAGATTATCAAGGGTTTCCTGCTTCATTTGCCCGTTATGACCCCATAGCTAAGCGTACGCTTGCCTATGCGTATGCCTATCCTTTTATAGAAACCCTGCTAGGACTTTGTTTCCTTTTCGAATGGCAAATAGCGGCCGCATTGATTGTCACTTTTGTGCTCTTATTTGCAACTACTGTTGGGGTATTGCATGCCTTGATCAACAAACGTATTATTGAATGTGCTTGCTTGGGAACTGCGCTTAAGTTGCCCATGACAGAAGCAACACTGATAGAAAATGCTATTATGTTGGTGATGTGTGTTTACAGTTTGGCTTTGCTCTGGTTCTAGCGTAACAGGATTTGATGCCGCGTATTTTTGTCCACCAAAAATTTGGCTTGTGAAAAATTTGGAGGTCCAAAAGTGCCCATAGCATTGTTTGAAAAACCGTATTTTTCTTTAGGAATACCCAACATGTTTTTGTCCAAACGACTGTTGTTATTGGCATCATGAAAAATTTTTACGGCATAAAAGCCTGCTGTAAGATTTTTGAAAGGAACGACCATAGACGGAGCAGTTACGGCAACTATTTTTTTGTGCGCCTCAATTGCGGTATCTGTGTCAAAATCGGTTTCTGATCTGTGTAGGCTGAGGTATAATTTTCCTTTTAGGTCTTCAAAGCCACTAATGTCAATGTCTAAAGAAAATTGCTCTTGAGCGTGGCTGAAGTGTATAAAGACGGTAACTAAAAAAAGGGTGAAAAATCGATTCATAATTAAGAATTTTAGGACGTATAAAAATAAAAAAACCTGCTCTTATGAGCAGGTTTTTGATTGACTAATGCAATGATTACATCATGCCAGGCATTCCACCTCCCATTGGAGGGGCAGCAGGCGCATCTTCTTTGATGTCCACCAAAGCACACTCGGTAGTTAAGATCATACCTGCTACAGATGCGGCATTTTCTAGGGCTACACGGGTTACTTTTTTAGGATCAATAATCCCTGCGGCAAGCATGTCCACATAGGTGCCATCTTTGGCATTGTAACCGAAGTTGTCATTTCCTTCCATTACTTTAGAAACCACGACAGAACCTTCTCCGCCAGAGTTGGCAACAATCGTTCTTAAAGGTGCTTCAACCGCATTTTGAATGATTTGAACCCCTGTGGTTTCATCGGCAGTAGCAGCTTTGATTTTGTCCAAACATTTTTTGGCATTAAGCAGCGCTACACCACCTCCAGCAACAATACCTTCTTCGATTGCTGCACGAGTGGCATGAAGGGCATCGTCTACACGGTCTTTCTTTTCTTTCATTTCTACTTCAGAAGGGGCACCCACATAAAGTACTGCGACACCTCCAGAAAGTTTGGCTAAGCGTTCTTGTAATTTTTCTTTGTCATAGTCTGAGGTAGATGCCTCAATCTGTGATTTGATTTGGCTTACTCGTGCCTGAATATCCTCGGGATTGCCTGTACCGTTAACAACGGTCGTGTTGTCTTTATCGATGGTTACTTTTTCGGCAGTACCTAACATATCTAGGGTTACGTTTTCTAAGGTCAATCCGCGTTCTTCAGAAATGACGCTACCACCAGTAAGAATTGCAATATCCTCCAACATGGCTTTTCTGCGATCTCCAAAACCAGGAGCTTTGACAGCAGCGATTTTTAGTGATCCGCGCAATTTGTTAACCACAAGCGTGGCCAGTGCTTCACCATCAACATCTTCTGCAATAATCAAAAGCGGTTTTCCAGATTGAGCAACCGGTTCTAGTACGGGAAGCAAATCTTTCATGACAGAGATTTTTTTGTCGTATAACAAAATATACGGCGCTTCAAGATCGGCCATCATTTTTTCAGAATCCGTTACAAAATACGGAGAGATATATCCTCGGTCAAACTGCATACCTTCTACGACATCCACATAGGTGTCGGTTCCTTTGGCTTCTTCTACAGTGATGACACCTTCTTTGCCCACTTTTTCAAAAGCCTCTGTTATGAGTGCTCCAATGGTCTCATCGTTGTTTGCTGAGATGCTGGCGACTTGGCTGATTTTTTCTGAGGAGTTGCCCACTTCAACGGCTTGTTTTTCCAATTGCGCAACGATGGCCTCTACGGCCTTATCGATTCCTCTTTTAAGATCGAGTGGATTGGCTCCAGCAGCGACGTTTTTCAAGCCTTCTTTTACGATGGCTTGTGCCAAAATGGTTGCCGTGGTTGTTCCATCACCCGCAAGATCATTGGTTTTGGAGGCCACTTCTTTAACCATCTGTGCGCCCATATTTTCAAGGGCATCTTCAAGTTCTATTTCTTTGGCAACGGTTACTCCGTCCTTGGTCACCTGTGGTGCACCAAATGATTTGCCAATAATTACGTTTCTCCCTTTGGGGCCGAGGGTTACTTTTACGGCGTTAGCTAGAGCATCGACACCGCGTTTTATACCATCTCTTGCTTCGAGATCAAATTCTATTTTTTTTGCCATTTTTGGTGATTTTAAAAATTAAACAATTGCTAAAAGATCACTTTCTTTCATCATCAAATAATCCACGCCGTCATACTGCAGTTCAGTACCTGCATATTTGCCATAGAGCACTTGATCGCCAACCTTTACGGTAATGGGATGATCTTTGGTGCCTGGGCCAACAGCCGCAACGGTTCCTTTTTGAGGTTTTTCTTTTGCTGTATCAGGAATAATAATACCTGAAGAAGTCTTGGTCTCAGCAGCCGCAGGAACTACCAGAACGCGATCTGCTAAAGGTTTAATATTTAACTTACTCATAATTAAAAAATTTTAATGGTTCTATTCATAAATTATGCCAATAAGAATTGTCTGACAGATTCTAAAAAAAAATGCCAGACTGTCAGTAGCCTGGCATGGAGTTGATCCTATTTTTTATCTAGTTATTGTCCGTTGCTGGAACTTCTGGGATGGTTTCAGGAACAGCATCTGGAATCGGTTGCTCGGTGACGTCTTCTAATAGACGCGAATCGGATGCTGTTTGGTTGTCGTTTAACGAAATATTGGATAACAAAATCAATACCAACAACAAACCGGCCAAAACCCAGGTGCTACGGTCTAAAAAATCGGTTGTCTTCTGAACGCCTCCCAATTGTTGGGCGCCTCCACCAAAAGAAGAAGAGAGCCCTCCTCCTTTGGGATTTTGTACCATAACAACCAACACTAGTAAAAAGCATACTAGTATAATAAGGCCAATAAAAATATTAAAAGTGCTCATAATTATTTGTCTTTCTTCTTTTGAAGGCGTTTAATCGCTTTAATTTGGTCTGCAAAGAAACTATTTTTTTCTGGATATTTCAAACTTAAAATGGTGTAGGCTTTGAGTGCCTCTTCGTACTTTTCTTGCTTAACAAATACGCGAGCCAATGTCTCGGTCATCAATTCGTTTTGAGGAATTTCATTGCCTTTAAGTGGGTCATCAAATGTGGCAGTTTTACGAATCGGTCCAATCGAAGGGTTTTTTTCAATAAAGGCATCTATTAACCCCCATTTGTCGTCAGACTGTGGATTGTTATGTTCTTGAGCTTGCTCTTTGCTGTCGAGTTGATTGATCCATTCAGTAAAACTAAAGGTTGCAGGGATTTCGGGGCTTACCGTTTTTGGTTTTTCTGTTTGGGGTTCGGTGTCAATTGGTTCAATTTGCTGGGAGACAGCTGCTTGTTGTTTCGGTTGCTGTTTTGACGTACTCCGTTCATCCATAAAGGATTTTAACAACCCCCGATCATAAGTGGCGATTGCCGCTTTTTGAAGCGCACTTTCTGCCGACAATTTTTCTTGGGCAAGTTGGGCTTTTGCAGAACAAATTAATGCGGTTTGAAAATGAGGGTAGGTACCAACCAGTGCCTCTAGCGCTGTAGCTTGTTGTGGATCTTGTGGATCAAAATGATCGAGAAGTTTGCTAAATGCCGCTGCTGTCATCCTTTTACCATTTTGCTAGGGTTTCATTAAAAATGTCTTGGGTAATACGTTCAAACAATTCTTTATGCGCTGTGTCTTTAATGTCATAGACTTGTTGTTCTGCTGGGAAATCGTAAAAAAAACTAAATTTTCTTTCAAAATCATCTTCGTCATTTTTGGTGTTATAATACCGAAGATTTACAGCGAGAGTAAGTCGGTTTTGCGCCGCTTTGATGTCTGAAGTTGCTGACATTGGGGTGACACTATATTCGACAATTTCACCTTCATAGATCAGATCCCCTTCTCGATTTACCAAAGACAGGTTGGTCAGATTGAGAATTAAATCTTGCAGAGCAATGGTAAAATCTTGGTCCAGCCCGGGTTCGACAGTAGATCCGGGTCGGTTGCCGGCTTGATTTTCGAAAAAATTAACTTGAAAAGTTTCGGTCCCTGCAGGAATCGATGCGCCCGTAAACGAATAAATACCACAGCCGGTGATCAATAGGATAATTGGCGCCAACAACCAAAAGGAAGTTTTAGAATGCATCGTCTTCTTTCTCATTGAGGTCGTATTGTTTGATTTTGCGATAGAGTGTACGTTCTGAGATGCCGAGTTCTTCTGCAGCCTTTTTTCTTTTTCCGTTACTTCGGCTTAGGGCCTGCTTGATCATTTCGATTTCTTTTTCTAACAAAGAAAGGGGTTCTTCTTCAATGGCAGTTTCGGCATAATCGTATCTGTCATGATCATCAACCTTAGAAATTTCGATGTCTGCAGTCGGTTTTTCAATGGCAATTGTTGAAGGAGGCAATTCTTTTGGAAGATGCTCTTCTTCTTTGCCATAGATTTTTTTGATTAGGTTTTGATTTTTTTCTTTACGCATTGACGGATCCTCTTCCTGAATCAGTTCGTGGGTCAATTTTTTTAGGTCATTGAGATCGGAGCGCATGTCAAAGAGAATTTTGTATAAAATTTCACGCTCAGAAGAAAAATCACTTTTGTCTTTTTGTTTGTCAATTACACTGGGAAGTTGACTTCCTTTTTCGGGGAGATAAATCCGCAGTGTTGTTGGGCTTATGAGTCGTTCTTTTTCTAAAACCGACATTTGTTCTGCGACGTTGCGCAATTGACGGATGTTTCCGCTCCAGCGGTATTGTTGCAAAAGCAGTTGGGCGTTATCGTCCAATCGAAGTGGGGGCATTCGATATTTTTCGGCAAAGTCTGCTGCAAATTTTCTAAAGAGTAAGTGGATGTCTTCTTTGCGCTCTCTTAGGGGTGGAATGGCAATTTCTACTGTGCTGAGGCGATAATAGAGGTCTTCTCTAAATTTTTCTTTTGCAATAGCTTCTTCCATTTTGACATTGGTAGCAGCAACTATACGGACGTTGGTTTTTTGGACTTTAGAAGATCCAACCTTAAAAAACTCTCCGTTTTCTAACACCCGCAACAAACGCACTTGGGTGGGTAGGGGCAGTTCGCCTACTTCGTCTAAGAAAATGGTCCCTCCATCGGCTTCTTCAAAATAGCCACTTCGGGTACTTGTTGCTCCGGTAAAGGCGCCTTTTTCGTGCCCAAAAAGTTCACTATCTATGGTGCCTTCTGGGATGGCTCCACAGTTTACGGCTATATATCGGGCGTGTTTGCGGGAAGAATATTGGTGGATGATTTTGGGGATATTTTCTTTCCCTACACCACTTTCTCCAGTGACCAAAACCGATATTTCGGTGGCGGCTACTCGCAGGGCTTTTTCGAGTGCTCGGTTAAGCCCGGGATGATTTCCGATAATGCCAAATCGTTGTTTTACGTGTTGTATCGAATCCATCGTTTATATTGTTTTTGAATGCCCTACAGCGGTACCGATAAGGGTTGCTGATGTAGCACGTTCTATTTTTACATCGACAAAATCACCGACGTTATAATGTTCTTTTGGGAAAACAACTACTGTATTTTGTGTAGTACGACCACTCCATTGCTCTGGGGATTTTTTGGAAGCTTTTTCGATTAAAACACAATAGGTATTACCGATATATTGTTCTGTTCGATATTTGCTGTGGCCTTGTTGGAGGGCGATAATTTCGTTGAGTCTTCTTTTTTTGACCTCCTCGGGGATATCATCCTCGAGCTTGCGTGCCGCTAAAGTACCGGGTCGCTCCGAGTAGGCAAACATAAAGCCAAAATCGTATTTTACATATTCCATTAACGAAAGCGTGTCTTGGTGATCTGCCTCCGTTTCGGTAGGAAAACCTGCAATCATATCGTGCGAAATCCCGCAATTGGGTAAAATCTTCCGAACATTATCAATAAGCGTCATATATTCTTGACGGGTGTGTAAGCGATTCATTTTTTTAAGAATACGATCGCTCCCCGATTGGACAGGAAGGTGAATGTATTTGCAGATGTTATCGTAGGCTGCCATAACATGTAGGACAGAAACCGACATGTCTTGAGGATTTGAGGTAGAAAAACGGATTCGCATCTGCGGTTGTGCCTCAGCGACCAATTGCAATAATTTGGCAAAGTCAATGGCCGTCTTTTGTTGAAGCAGTGTGGCTTTGCTGAAATCTTTTTTTAGTCCTCCGCCATACCACAAATAGCTATCTACATTTTGCCCCAAAAGGGTAATTTCTTTGTAGCCCTGCTTGGCAAGCTTGTCAATTTCTTCCAAGATACTTTTTGGATCCCTACTGCGCTCGCGCCCTCGAGTAAAGGGTACGACACAAAAGGTACACATATTATCACAACCCCGAGTGATAGACACAAAGGCTGTTACTCCATTGGAATTGATCCGAACCGGGGCGATATCGCCATAGGTTTCTTCTTTGGATAGAATGACATTGACGGCTTCCCGTTCGGCAGCAACTTCTACCAAGAGGTTGGGCAAATCTTTGTAAGCATCAGGTCCTACAACCATATCGACGATTTGTTCTTCTTCTAAAAATTTGTGTTTGAGTCTTTCGGCCATACAGCCAAGCACACCAACTTTGAGCCCTTTGTTATTCTTTTTTAAGGTTTTGAAATGTACCAAACGATTGCGTACGGTTTGCTCTGCTTTTTCGCGAATCGAACAGGTATTGAGCAAAATTAGATCTGCATTGTCAACCGTTTGTGTCGTTTGATAACCCTCACCTTCCAGTATAGACGCAACCACTTCACTGTCAGCAAAATTCATTTGACAGCCATAACTTTCTATATAGACGTTCTTGTCGCCCTTTTTTTGGGAGGACAACATCAGTGTTTCGCCGTTGTATGTGTTGGGGTTCTTTTCCAATTTCAAAATTTATTGATGCAAGGCAAAAATACAACCTTTTTAACAAACTGCCATTATGACAGTTTGTTAAAAAGCGGCTATTAAAATTGGGTAAACTGGGTGGTTTTTAGTGCGGGAGTTTGTCTTGGATCAGTCCGTAGACAAAGGTTCCAAAAGTAGCGGCAATGATCACTACTAAGATGGGTAAAAAGCCTGCCCCCAGTAGTGTAAATAGTGGGCCAGGGCATGCGCCAGCAAGGGCCCACCCCAATCCAAAAATACTTCCTCCGATCAGGTAACGTGCAATACTTTTGTTTTTGTCTTCAAATTGCAAGGGGCTTCCAAATATTGAGGCGTATTTTCCGCGTTTAAGAATTTGTGTAAACACAACACCCAAAACCAGTGCAGAACCAATAATACCATACATATGAAAGGCGTCAAATTGAAACATTTCATAGATTCGAAACCACGAGGCCGCCTCTGATTTGAACATCGTGATACCAAAAAGGATTCCAACGGCTAAAAAATAGAGATTTCGCATGTTATAATATATAAGGTAAAATAAAGTGATTCATTAAAAGGCCCCCAATAAAAAACCCGATTACGGCAATTAGAGAGGGGAGCTGAAGGTTGCTTAAACCAGTGATTGCGTGTCCAGAAGTACACCCACCTGCGTAGCGTGTTCCAAAACCAATGAGGAATCCTCCAACAGCTAGGATGGCGATTGTTTTAAGATTCATCAAATGGTTAAGATCAAAAAGTTCGGTGGGCATATAAGCCGCTCCAGCGCTGTCGATACCCAAGTCCTTAAGTTTGTCTATCGTTTGGCTACTGATAGCAACGGCGGTGTCTTGTGCTAAAAAATGCGCTGCGAGGTAGCCCCCGATTATGGTGCCCAAAGCCACCAAAAGATTCCATTGTTGTTTTTTCCAATCAAAATCAAAAAATGCAGCACTTTTGTTGGCACCACAAAGCGTACATAGGGTTCTTAGGTTGGATGACATACCAAAAGTTTTTCCTCCAATCAACAATAAAAAGAGTACTAAGGCAATCATGGGCCCTCCGATATACCAGGGCCAAGGGTCTAATAATAGTTCCATTAGGAGTTGGCTTTAAGGGTTGATGGACAGACTTCTTCTACGATTGGAATACCCGCATTTTTGATTGCGCCAAAGCCGCCTTCTACGTTTATCAGATTATGATACCCTCTGCTTTTTAGAATAGAGGCTGCGATCATACTGCGGTATCCTCCAGCACAATGGATGTAAAAAGTGTCCTCTTTAGGAAACTCTTGCAGATGATCGTTGATGAAATCTAGAGGGGTGTTTTGCGCACTTTGAAGTCTCCCTACAGTAAACTCTCCCGGTTTTCTAACATCAAAAATAGGGTTGGTGTCCAATTGCTTTTTAAAGTTTTCTACATCTACGTTTTCAACGGTATCAATTTCTTTTTGTGCTTGCGTCCAAGCAGAAATTCCGCCTTCAAGATATCCTATAGTATTATCAAATCCGACACGTGCTAGACGAATTATGGTTTCTTCCTCACGCCCCTCAGGAGCAACAATTAGTATGGGGTGGGTAACATCACCGATGAGGGCACCGACCCATGGAGCAAAGCCTCCATCGATGCCGATAAATATAGATTTTGGAATATGACCTTTAGCAAATTCGTCTTGATGACGCACATCGAGCACCACAGCTCCAGTGGCGTTGGCTGCTTTTTCAAAGGCTTCAGGGTCCATGGCATGGGTGCCTTTGTCCAGAACTTGATCAATGTCCTCATAGCCTTCTTTGTTGAGTTTTACGTTGAGTGGAAAATATTGGGGTGGCGGCAATAACCCATCGGTTACTTCCTGAACAAACTCTTCCTTGGTCATGTTTTGCCGAAGGGCATAATTGCTTTTTTTCTGTTCACCTATCGTACCGACCGTTTCTTTGCTCAAGTTTTTACCACAGGCCGAACCAGCACCATGTGCGGGATATACAATCACATCATCAGCAAGGGTCATCACTTTATTTCTCAGGCTATCATAGAGGGTTTCTGCCAGTTGTTCTTGAGTCATATGCGCTGCTTTTTGGGCAAGATCGGGTCGTCCTACATCGCCCAGAAAAAGCGTGTCTCCACTAAAAAGTGCATGGTCTTTGCCGTTAGAATCTTTTAACAAATAACAGGTACTTTCCATAGTGTGACCAGGAGTATGTAATACCTTGAGAGTAAGCGCACCCAACTTAAATTCTTGTTGGTCCTGCGCAATGATCGCTTCAAAGTTGGTTTTTGCCGTTGGTCCATATATGATTGGCGCTCCAGTTTTTTTGGATAGCGTGACGTGACCACTCACAAAATCAGCGTGAAAATGGGTTTCAAAAATGTATTTTATAGTTGCGTTATCTTTTTTTGCCCGTTCTATATAGGGACTTACTTCGCGCAAGGGGTCAATGATGGCAACCTCGCCTTGACTTTCTATATAATAAGCACCTTGTGCTAAACAGCCGGTATATATTTGTTCAATTTTCATGATGAATGTTTTTGCAAAGATATTTTGTTATCTAACGGTTTACGGACTAAAAGTTATTGGTTTTTTTGATGACTGATAGATTTATTTAGAGATTCGTCCAAGGGTTGCCCGTCAAAAGCGGCAACCGCTAAGGCAATCGAAACAAAAAAGTTTTTGGAACCGATGGTTTTTCGGACCTTTTTTTTGAGTAGTACGTCCCTGGCAGGACCAATGGCTCCTGCAATAATAAAACGCGTATTATTTGATTTACAAACCCGAACCATTTCTAGCAAGGTATCCAAAGCACTACTGTCGATATAATTAATTGATTCGGCATTGAGTATAATGGCTTTAAGTGTTTGTTTTTTTTTGGAAGCGGCCTCTAAAATGATTTTTTTGAAAAAATCACGATTGCCAAAAAACAAGGGAGCATCAAATCGAATAATTATGAGATCGTCTCGATCTTCGACCTCAGAAGGGAAGCGTTCGATGTTTTTAAAAATGCTACTCCCTTTTATCCGAGCCAAAAAGGCAAAATGGGGATTCGAAATCCGGTAGATCAATAAGACCAATGACAAAGCGACCCCAAAAAGAATTCCTTGTGTTATACCTACAAATAAGGTGGTCAAAAAAGTAAAGTTGAGCAGCAGAAACTCGTCCATTCGGGTCTTGAGTAGAACCAAAGGATATTTTAAATCAATCAACGACGAAACCGCAACAATTACCAAAGCCGCCAACGTAGTAAGTGGCATATAATAGAAGAGGGGCGTCAAAAATAAGAGTGTTGTGGCAACTACAGCAGCACTGATAAGAAAGGAAAGACCCGTTTTGGCACCAGCAAAATGATTGAGAGCCGTTCTAGAAAAACCGCCAGTGGTTGGATAGGATTGAAAAAAACTACCCACAATGTTGCTTAGGCCCAAAGCCCTCAATTCTTGATTGGCATTGATTTCATAGTCTTTATGTTGTTCTTGAATTGCCTTGGCAACCGAAACTGCTTCCAAAAAAGCGACCAACGCCAAGGTTAGGGCGGTCGGCAAGAGCGTTTGAATGTTTTCCATGGTTATCCTTGGAAAGGAAATTGCCGGGAGCCCTTCGGGTACATCACCAACAATCCGTAAACCATTGAGATCCCAACGCGTCCAATAAACAACTAATATACTAAGGACCACAGCGACCAAAATGCCTGGAAATTTTGGAATCCATTTTTTAAATCCCCAGATTATGATCATAGAAAGGATTCCCAAGCCTAATGCATAAACATTGGTGTTGTCGAGCTGACCAAATATATTGATGAGCAATACATGCAACCGATTGTTAGAAGGAACTTGAACTCCTAAGAGGTGTTTAAACTGGCTCATGCCAATAATTATAGCAGCAGCAGAAGTAAAACCATTAATAACGGGTTTTGACAATAATTGGACCAAAAAACCCATCCGCAGTATGCCTAAAAGCAACTGAATGGCGCCCATAAAAAAGGCCAAAAAAACTGCCATGCTGATGTAGTCTTCAATTTTTGAAATGGCCAAAGCGCCTAGACCGGCTGCCACCAAAAGAGAATCCATAGCAACAGGGCCAACCGCCAACTGTCGCGAGGTCCCCGTAAACGCATAAATAATTTGTGGAACAAAAGCCGCGTAAAGCCCAAATATCGGAGGGAGCCCCGCCAACATTGCATAGGCCATACCTTGAGGAATCAACATTACACCAACAGTTAGCCCCGCAAACAAGTCCCCACTAAAATGAGTTTTTTTATAGTTGGGAAGCCAATCGAGTATTGGAAAAAACGAACGTAACATGAAACCTCAAAAATAAAAGTCAAATTGCAATTGTAATATTACAAAAAAATGCAGGGAGACAAAGCATCCTACAAACGTAACAATAAGACATTGATTGTCAATATCATACACAACAACTCGTAAAAACTATTTTTTTTACGAATCACTAATTTTAAAGTGTAACACCCTGTTTCAAAATTGATAATTAAAAAAACTCTATACTTTTACAGGGAAAAAATTAGCACATGGCAAAGAATTTGGTGATCGTCGAATCCCCCGCAAAGGCGAAAACAATTGAAAAATTTTTAGGTAAAGATTATAAAGTGGCCTCTAGTTTTGGGCACATTTCTGATCTGCCATCTAAAGAGCTAGGCGTAGATATCGAAGATCATTTTAAACCCAAATATATTGTTAGTTCTGATAAAAAAAAGGTGGTCAATGAGCTCAAGTCATTGGCCAAAAAAGCAGATACAGTATGGCTCGCAAGTGATGAAGACCGAGAGGGAGAAGCCATTGCGTGGCATCTTTTCGAAAATTTAAAACTCAACGATGCACAAACCAAACGGATTGTGTTTCACGAAATCACCAAATCGGCCATTCTCAAAGCCATCGACAATCCACGTGCCCTAGACCTCAACCTTGTCAATGCACAACAAGCCAGACGGGTACTTGATCGGTTGGTAGGCTATGAGCTGTCCCCCTTATTATGGCGAAAAGTTAAGGGCGGTCTATCTGCAGGGAGGGTGCAATCGGTTGCCGTTCGGTTGATCGTCGAACGCGAACGTGAAATCAACAATTTTATACCCGAACAAAGCTTCAAAACCCAAGGAGTTTTTGCCACGCAATCGGGGAGCAAAATCACCGCTCAATTGGATGAAAACTTTGATACTCTAGAAGCCGCTTCCGCATTTTTAGAAAGTCAAAAACAGGCCAGTTATTCCATCAGTGAGGTTGAAAAAAAGCCAGCCAAAAAAAGCCCAACAGCACCTTTTACAACATCTACTTTACAACAAGAAGCCTCCCGAAAACTCTATTATTCGGTGAGTCGCACTATGCGTGTAGCCCAACGTCTTTACGAAAGTGGATACATCACCTACATGCGTACCGATAGTGTCAACCTGTCTCAAGAAGCCCAACAAGCCGCAGCCACAGAAATCACTCAACGGTATGGTGCCCAATTTTCTCAGACACGCAGTTTTTCTAATAAAAACAAGGGTGCACAAGAAGCGCATGAAGCCATACGTCCTACCGATTTGTCCAAAGCACAATTGCCTATTGACCCCGAACAAGCACGACTTTACGAACTGATTTGGAAAAGAACAATCGCCTCTCAAATGAGCGACGCCAAACTGGAGCGTACCAAAATTTCGATAACCAATGATAAGCATCCGGCAAACTTTGTCGCGAGAGGAGAAGTTGTAATTTTTGAAGGCTTTTTAAAAGTATACCTAGAGGGGAAGGACGATGACGATGCCGAAACCGAAGGCCTACTGCCTCAAGTAACCCTCAAAGAACCGCTTGAGGGGACATCGATCACCAGTACACAGCGTTTTACAAGACCTCCCTACCGCTATTCGGAAGCATCACTGGTAAAAAAATTGGAAGAACTCGGTATCGGGCGGCCCTCTACCTATGCGCCTACCATCTCAACCGTTCAAAATCGGGCCTATGTCACCAAGGGCAACCAAGATGGGATTCAGCGCGATTATATTGAGCTTACCCTCGAGGACGATCACATTAGAAAAGAAAAAAGAACCGAAACCGTAGGTTCGGATAAAGGAAAGTTAGTACCTACCGATATTGGCATGATTGTCAATGATTTTTTGGTTGCCAATTTTGAAAGCATCCTCGATTATAGCTTTACGGCCAATGTAGAAGAAAGCTTTGACGCCATTGCTTCGGGACAAAAAAACTGGACCGATATGATGCAGGGTTTTTACACCCAATTTCACCAAACGGTAGACCATGTAAAAGAACACGCCCAACGCGAATCTGGAGAACGCGAATTGGGGATGCACCCGACACACAATCGGGTGGTTAAGGTGCGTCTTGGAAAATTTGGACCCATCGCTCAAATTGGCGACCCACAAGACGATGAGAAACCCATCTTTGCCAGCCTTACTCCAGAGCAACAACTCGATACAATTACTTTAGAAGAAGCACTTACCCTTTTTGAGTTGCCTAAAGACCTTGGAGAATATGAAGGAGAAACCATAAGTGTTAACAATGGTAGGTATGGGCCCTATATAAAATATGGTACCTCTTTTATTTCTTTACCAAAAGGAGAGAGCCCCAACGCTTTTGACTTAGATCAAGCAGTCGAATTGATAGAAGAAAAGAAAAAAGCAGATGCCCCGATTGCACGCTATAATGAAATGCCTGTAACAAAGGGTGTTGGGCGTTTTGGGCCGTTTATAAAATGGAATAATATGTTCATCAATGTGAATAAAAAATACAACTTTGATGCCCTATCACAAGAGGACATATCGACATTGATAGAAGAAAAAATTCAAAAAGAAAAAGATAAATTGCTGCAAGAATGGCCCGAAGAAGGCATCCGAATCGAAAAAGCCCGATGGGGACGTTCTAACATCATCAAAGGCCGTGTCAAAATTGAGCTTTCTAAAGATATTGACCCTTCAAAAATCACCTTAGAAGAAGCCAAACAACGCTTGGAGACGGTCAAAAAAGCAAAAAAATCACGCGCCAAAAAATAGTCGATGAGCCTAGAATTGTTACAACCGGTCGATGACAACTTGCTGCATAGTGTGGCCCTGCTTCCTCCTCAAGTTCTTGGCAAAAACATCAAAATTCATACCCAAAAACAAGGCTTTCCAGAGCTTAAAGACACTCGAATTGCCCTCATTGGCGTTTCTGAAATCCGCAATTCTTATTTTGAAACAACCACCTATGATTTGGAAGGTTTTAGAAAGGCGTTTTACCAGCTCTATCCAGGCAATTGGCCCGTATCTGTTTGTGATTTGGGCAATCTTCCCAATGGTGCCACCGCTAACGACACCTACCATGCGCTAACCGATATTTGCCTAAGCCTTAGACAACGCAACATCATCCCAGTCCTTATTGGTGGTAGTCATGACATGATCTATCCGATGTATCGGTCATTTGAGACTTCAAATCAATTGATCAATATTGTATCGGTAGACAATCGATTTGATTTTTCTCAAGAAGAAGAATTAATTTCAGGAAGATCTTACATGAGCAAAATCATAATGGAGCAACCTAATTACCTTCAAAACTATACCAACATTGGGTATCAATCTTATCTGATCGCTCAAGAAGAACTCGATTTGATGGAAAAACTATTTTTTGAAAGTTTTCGATTAGGAGCCTTTCTAGACGATTTGAAAGAAGTAGAACCCTTGCTGCGCGATGCCGATATAGTCGGCGTGGATATGAAAGTTCTCAATGCGCAAGCCACAGGTCTTTTTCAACAAGGCGAACCCAATGGAATCGATGGAAGAGCCCTTTGTACGCTCGCGCGTTATAGTGGATTAAGTGATCGGGTATCCTTGTTTGGACTGTTCGAATTGCCCAATTCTCAACTCTTTCACAAGCTACTCGCACAAACCATTTGGTATTTTATTGAGGGGGTTGCGAACCGTTTCAATGAATACCCCGTTTTGACCAGCCAAGGCTTTAAACGCTACACCGTAACCTTATCTGATTTTGAATTGGTCTTTTTTCAAAGCGAAAAAAGTAAACGCTGGTGGATAAATGTTACCAATGAAAATTATTTAGATAATAAAACTTCAAGAAGTACGTTATTACCTTGCACGCAAAAAGATTACAAAATGGCTTGTAGTGATATTTTACCAGAAAGATGGTGGAAGGCAATGAAAAGAATATGATATTTGTAATCTCCCCAAATCTTAAAAATGAATGATAACCAAAAAATGTTTGGTATAAATAGTTTTAAAAAACTAGATTATAGTATATTGACAATTGAAAAGTCCATGAAAAGAGTAGTTCTTTTTCTTATAGCTCTTCTAACGTTAGCCAGTTGTGGCAACAAGAATAGAGGAGAACTTATAGGTGTTCGGCAAAAAAAATGGTTTCCCGAAAAACCCTATGGCATGACTCTCGTAGAAGGAGGGTCTTATATCATGGGTAAATCGGACGAAGACGTTGCCCAACTCCAAAACGCGCCTGCACGTTCTGTAACAGTACCATCCTTTTATATGGATGAAACCGAAATCACCAATAGTGAATACAAGCAATTTGTGTATTGGGTAAAAGATTCGGTCACCCTTGCCTTACTGGCGCGAAAAGCCGAAGAACTAGAACTCGGTGAAGACAATCAAGACGGAATTGGTGAATATGCCTTTAAGGATGCTGACACAGCAGATTTATCCGAATTTCAAAAATACATGCGCCAAAACTATTATGACATCAGTGAAGATAGTTATGCTGGGCGCGCGCTCAATTGGGACAACTCTATTCAATGGGCAACCCAAGACTATCCAGACCAAGCCTATGCCGAAGTAATGGACTCCATGTACCTGCCCCCTCAGTTTTGGTATGACGGTGAAATGAAACTTGATGTGTCAAAACTGGTGTACCAATTTACCTGGTTTGATGCCGAAGGGGCAGCCAGAGAATCACAACGTACGCGAACCCAGTTTATTGATCGTACTCCTTTCATCAAAAAAGAAGAGATTCAAATATATCCTGACACAACTGTATGGATCAAAGATTTTGTATACTCCTACAACGAGCCCATGCACAACGATTATTTTTCTCACCCTGCTTATCAAGACTATCCCGTTGTCGGGGTTTCTTGGAAACAAGCCGTGGCTTTTTGTAACTGGCGTACACACTATAAAAACAGTTACCAACGCTCCAAAAACAAACCGTTGGTAAACAAATTTAGATTGCCCAGCGAAGCCGAGTGGGAATACGCCGCTCGCGGAGGGATCCCTTCTGGAGTCTATCCATGGGGAGGCCCTTATCTGCTCAATGACCGCGGGTGCTTCTTAGCCAACTTCAAGCCCCTAAGGGGGGACTATGCGGCTGACCAGGCCGTATACACTGTAGAGGCCAAATCCTACCTCCCTAACGACTACAACCTGTTTAATATGGCAGGAAATGTCGCCGAATGGACCAGCTCTTCCTATGACTCCAATGCCTATGAATATGTGTCCTCCTTGAGTCCAAACATGTCTATCGAAGAAGAAAGTAGAAAAGTGGTTCGAGGTGGATCTTGGAAAGATGTTGCCTATTACCTACGTGTCAGTTCTCGTGATTACGAATACAAGGATACCGCACGAAGTTTTATTGGCTTTAGAACGGTACAAGATTACCTTGGTACCGCTAAGGTGAAAATAAAATAATATTTATTTAATTTAGTTAAAACAAAAATCAATACGTAATGAACGATAAACTATTACAAAAACGACTAAGAAGTAAGATCGCGATGCATATGCTTTTTGGCTTAGGGGGCGCCGTAGTAATCATCGGTGCACTATTTAAAATTCTTCACCTCGAAATCGGTCCTATTACAGGTGGATTGGTACTTGGATTAGGGCTTGGTACCGAAGCACTCATCTTTACGGTATCTGCGCTTAACACGGGAGAAATCAAAGAAGAGCATGATGACTTTGTAAAAAAACTAAAAGGTGGTTCAAAAACTCCAGCAAGCGGAGGTGGCGATTCACTTTCATCTAAAATTGATGAAATTATGAAAGAAGCCAAGCTGGATGTAGCCCTAATGAACAATTTGACCAAGAGTATAAAAAATTTAGAAGCTTCTGCACAAGCACTAACACCTGCAGCAAACGCTGCTTCTTCATCCCAGAGTTATGCAGATCAGCTTACTCAAGCTGCCGGACAACTAGAACAACTCAACAGTTTATATGCTGCTCAAGTCACTGCTGCTGGGGATCATACACAATTTAATGCTCAAGTAGCTCAAAATGCCGAGCAGCTACGTGCACAAATGGAGTCACTATCTGCAAACTTAGCCAACCTTAACAAAGTCTATGGCGGCATGTTGTCTGCAATGAACAAACAATAATTTTCAAGCATGGCAGGAGCAAAAGAAACCCCCAGGCAGAAACTCATCAGTTTGATGTACTTGGTGTTTATCACCATGTTGGCCCTTAATGTTAGTAAAGAGGTACTGGACGGATTTGGCCAAATGTTTGTCAAACTCAAAAGCGCCAACCAACGTGTAGACAGTGGTAACCAAATTTATTACCAAAAAATCGCCACCAATGCGAGCGAAAAAGAAGGTAAATGGATTGGTCATGACCGCACTGCAACTGAAATCAAAAGAGTTTCGAACGAATTCTACGATAAAATTTCTGAAATAAAAAATCAGATAACAGCCAAACAACGCGAAAAAGATCCAGACCTCAAAGAGTATGCCCAGATGGACAAAGGTGAAGAATTGGATCTAATCTTTTTTGATGCCAGTGGCCTTTCTGAGGAAGGCAAAGCCTTTGTAGAAATGATCAAACAATATCGGGGTACCGTTATCCAAGTTTTCGGAAGCCAATACCCACAGTATATTGACTTGGTAGAAGAACGATTTTTTACCGGAGATCAAAACAACAACATTCAAAACAAGGATGGGCAAGACCAATCGTGGTTGTCTTACAATTTTGAAGGATTTCCACTTGTATCATCTTTGGCCAAACTTACCATGATGCAAAACGACATACGACTCACCGAAAGCGATGTTCTGGCAACCCTTTTGGGACAAGAGTTAGAGCGTGAATCGGGAGTTACCGAGTCAAATTACATCACACTACTCAAAACAGAAAAAGGCGCTTATTATCAAGGTGAAACTTTTGATGGAAGTGTAATTTTAGGCCGCAAAGGTGGGGCACAAAACCCCAATTCTGTAGAGCTAGAACTTGATGGTATCAAACTCGAAGAATCCGACTATGAACTCATACCCGGAGGTATCAAACTCAATGTGATGGCAGGCAATCCTGGCGATCATGTGTTGAAGGGTAACTTGGTATTCCTCAATGAGGGTGTCGAATCCAAAATACCGGTAGATCAAAGTTTTGCAGTCATTTCAAAACCCAACTCAGCGGTTATCTCTGCCGATAAAATGAACGTGGTCTATCGCGGTGTAGAAAACCCAATGACCATTTCTATTCCAGGGATTCCGGATAGTAAAGTAAATGCCTCAGCACCCGGTCTAAAAAAGTCCCGCGGGAGTAAATACGTTATGATTCCAGGTATGGGTAGAGAAGTAAGTATATCAGCCAGTGGTGTGCTGCCCGACGGCCAGCGTGTATCGACCAATACCAAATTTAGAATTAAAGATATTCCTGCACCGCAAGGAACTGTACGTAAACAAACAGGAAACATCACCATACCAAAATCCAGTTTAGAAATTGCATCTATCGGTGCTGTTTTAGAAGATTTTGATTTTGATATTACTTTAGAAACCGTAAGTTTTAAATTTAAAGTTCCTGGACAACCTACGATCACAGTTCGTGGTGATAAACTCAATGCACAAGCCAAAAGTGCTCTTAGACGTGCACGCGCCGGTGAGTCCGTACAAATTTTTGATATTAAGGTTCAAAACCCCAAGAATCCCAATTATAAATTCAAAAAAATATCTCCTGTAATTTGTGAGATAGTCAACTAAAACCTGCAAACATGAATGCGATCAAACCCTTCGTAATGGTAACTGCTTTAGTACTTGGTTTTTCCAGTACACTATGGAGTCAAGCCAATTTGCTCAACGCACGTGTCCCCCAAGAAGTGGGCCAACTCAACGAAGCACAACTAGCGGCCAATGACGAAGCACCCTTGGCGTATGGGTATATCGATGATAGAGATGTACTGTGGTCCAAAACCGTTTGGGAAATTATTGATCTTGACGAACGCATCAATTTCCCATACTATTATCCTACAGATACCCTCAACTTAGGCCCTGATCGACGATCACTCTTTGATGTGCTTACAAGAGATTTGAGCAAAGGCAAGATTAAAGAAGTTTACAAGTCTGCATATTTCCTTGAAAAACTTACTTACAAAGACATTCAAGAGCGCTTAGTCAACGTAGACACCATTGACGCGGGTTATGAACAATTCAATGCCGTTGGCTATGTCGATGCAGAGTACATTGAAACCCGACGAATTACATCAGCAGAAATTAGACAGTATCGCATCAAAGGCACTTGGTATTTTAACAAAAGACTTGGAGAAATGCGTTACCGTTTACTGGGCATTTGCCCTGTAGCACCCGATGTAGCGATCAAGTCTGCGGGCAACGATCAAGAAGAATTGGTCGAATTGTTTTGGGTATGGTTCCCCGACTCAAGACAATCATTGAATAAAAACAAAGTTTTCAATGCCAGAAATTCTTCACAGCCCATCACCTATGATGCCATGCTCAATGCGCGTAGGTTTAACTCGATCATCTATAAAGAAGAAAACATCTATGAAGATCGCCAAGTCAAAGATTATATTTTCGAAGACGCGCTAAGGCAATTGTTGGAATCCGAAAGAATCAAAGCCACCATTCGTGATTTTGAACAAGATATGTGGAACAACTAAAAAGGTTCAATAAAGCGCTGCTTTTAGCAGCGTTTTTTTTTGACTAAATTCGTTCAAAAAAAAATGCGGTGTTTAATTGTAGGAAGCGGGTTGGCAGCCATAGCAATGGCCGAACATCTAAGGACCCACGACGTTGCTGTAGACCTTATTTCGGTTAAAAAAAAAGGCGCCTCAATAGTAGCCGCAGGAATTCTCAACCCGACGGTACTAAAAAGATACACCGCAGCTTGGAAAAGCAGCCTATTCATCGACTATGCCCTTCCATTTTATCGCACACTAGAAGATGTATTGCAACAAAAATTATTTGAACCCTTACCCATACATCGCGTTTTCAACACGCCTGCCGAAGCCAATGATTGGATGGTAGCGGCAGACCACCCCAGCCTGGCACCATTTCTAGAAGCCAAAATTCAAGCTTCAACAACAAGCCCGTTTTTTGCCCCAAATGGATATGGTCGTTTGCTGGGCGTTGGACGTCTAAACATTCAAATGCTAATCAACGGCTACACCCGGTTTCTTGGAAACCAATATACTGAGGCCTATTTTGACCACAGCAAACTTAATCTTTCCACGGCCCAACCAAAATACAATGGTGTCTCCTACGATCACCTTTTCTTTTGTGAAGGATATCAATTAAAAAACAACCCGTGGTTTGGCGACTTACCGCTTACGGGCACCAAAGGAGAAATGTTGTTGATCAGAAGCGAACAGCTACCAAAAAATGCAATTTGGAAGGGTCCCATTTTTATTGCCCCTGTCGACGCACAACACTTTTGGGTTGGCGCCAGTTTTAACTGGACACAAAAAAACGACCAACCAACACAAAAAGATCGAATTTGGTTAGAAAAAAAATTAAATCAAATGGTTCGCGTACCCTACCAAATTGTGGGCCATATGGCAGGAGTTCGCCCTACCGTGATCGATCGACGTCCCCTCCTAGGAACGCATCCCAAACACCACCAGCTTCATGTCTTTAATGGTTTGGGAACCCGAGGAGGGCTGATGGCACCTTTGTTGGCAAAATGGCTGTATCAATTTGTTTTTGAAGAAAAAAGTTTACCCCAAGAAGTATCTATAAGTAGATTTGCGCAGCTGCCTTCAAGCTAATATCTTCGCGTATGCTTACGGTACAAAAACTCAGTGTTGCCTTTGGAGGTGAAACCCTATTTGATGAGATTTCATTTCGAGTAGGTTCTGGAGATCGAATTGGTTTAATAGGCAAAAATGGCGCCGGAAAATCCACCCTTTTACGTTTGTTGGCCAAAGAACAAACCAACTTTTCTGGAACACTCGCTTACGACAAAAATTGCCACATCGGTTACCTGCCGCAAGACCTCGATTTTGAAGAAGGCAGAACCGTTCTTCAAGAAGCCTATCAGGCCTTTACAGAAATTTTGGAGGTCGAAGCAACGCTAGAAGACATAAACAACCAACTGCTTCAACGTACCGATTATGAAAGCGAAGCCTATACACAACTCATTATTGACCAAGGAGAACTCACCAGTCGATATGAGCTTTTGGGCGGCTATACCTACCAAGCAGCAACGGCTCGAATCCTCAACGGCCTGGGTTTTGATCAAGAAACCTTTGATCGACAAACTTCGAGTTTTTCGGGCGGATGGCGAATGCGCATCGAATTGGCCAAGTTGTTGCTGCAAGAAAATGATCTTCTGCTCCTTGACGAACCTACCAACCACCTAGATATCGAAGCCATTCTCTGGCTCGAAGGTTTTCTGAGTAAGTATAAAGGGGCTGTATTGTTGGTCTCACACGACATCACCTTTCTCAATCAAGTAACCAACCGAACCATGGAGTTGGTAAGCAAACAACTTTTTGACTTCAAAAAGTCCTACTCCGCATATCTCGAGCTGCGTGCCGTACTTCGAGAACAACAACTGGCGGCGAAGAAAAACCAAGACAAACAAGTCGAGCAAACCGAAAAACTCATTGAACGCTTTAGAGCCAAAGCCACCAAAGCGAGTATGGCCCAATCATTGATCAAAAAACTCGATAAAATTGAACGAATCGAAATTGATCCCGAAGACACCCAAACCTTTTCCATCCATTTTCCCCTAAGCAAACAACCCGGAAAAGTAGTTGTCGAAGCACACAATATTGGCAAAGCGTATGGAGATCATCAAGTGCTAAAACAGGTCAATTTGTTAATCGAAAGAGGAAGCAAAATTGCTTTTGTAGGCCAAAATGGGCAAGGAAAAACCACCTTGGCCAAAATCCTGGTCAACACCTTGGATCATGACGGGCAGTTGCAATTGGGGCACAATGTCATGTTGGGCTATTTTGCTCAAAATCAGGCCCAGCAACTCGACATGGACAAAACCGTTTTGGACACGGCCCTGGATGCTGCAGCACCCGACAAACGCCCCGCCGTTAGAGACATGTTGGGGGCTTTTTTGTTTCAAAATGAAGCCGTAGAAAAAAAAGTTTCCGTTTTATCCGGCGGCGAAAGAAACCGCCTGGCACTTTGCAAACTCCTCCTACAACCGTTTAACGTTTTGGTGATGGATGAGCCCACCAACCACTTAGACATCATGGCCAAGAAAGTGCTCAAAGAAGCCCTTCTTAAATTTGAAGGTACCCTGATATTAGTTTCGCACGATCGTGATTTTTTAGAAGGCCTGTGTGATCGTGTATTTGAGTTCAAATCGGGTAATATCAAAGAATATCTAGGGGGGCTCGAAGGGTATTTGGAAAGTAAAAAAATAAAAAATCTTAACGAGATTGACCTTAGGGACAAAAAACCCAAAACGCAAAAACCGGCCAATAACACCATTTATAAAGATCAAAAAGCCCTTAAAAAAGCCCAAAACCAACTCCATAAAATCGAACAAGAGATCGCCCTGCTCGAACAAGAAATCAAAGCCATTGATTTAGAACTCGAAATTAATTATGGCGAAACCGTAGC
>JAFMLE010000005.1 GCA_017852395.1 Flavobacteriaceae bacterium | reverse complement strand
CAAAACAAAAGTTTTAGTTATAAAAATGTAACTTGAAACGAATTTAAACCCCGCCGTTATTTATGAAAAACAACACCGGACAATCCATGCGTATAATTCACCGATATTTGGGCTTTTTTCTTGCAGGAATCATGGCCATGTATGCCCTAAGTGGGATGATGATGGTTTATAGAAATACCGACACCTTTAAAAGAACGGTTGAGGTAGAACAGCAACTCGATCAAGACCTAACCCCTGACGCACTAGGTAAGGCATTGAAGATTAAGGGGTTTGCCGTAACCGATCAATCCGATGCGGTTATTTATTTCAAAGAAGGAACGTATAACCGTCAGACAGGAATTGCGAATTATACGGTCAAAAAGCTTCCCTTGCTTTTAGACAAAATGGAAAAATTACACAAGGCAACAACAGACAGCCCGGTATATTGGCTTAACCTCTTTTTTGGTGCTTCTTTGTTGTTTTTTGTAGTGTCCTCTTTTTGGATGTTTATGCCCCACACTTCGGTCTTTAAAAAAGGACTCTACTTTTCATTGGCTGGCATGGTACTGACCGTTTTATTGTTATTTTTATAGTTAAAGATGCGCTTACTTTTCTATCTACTACTGTGTACTACGGCCTGTTCGGTTGCCCAGCAAACGTCGGAGCAGCCAAAAGAAATTTCTTTAAGCGAAGTTGCGTTGACGTCCAAAAAATGGAGTAAAAAAGACCAGCGCCGGATTCAAAAATTGCAAAATCCCAAATGGCTAGAAGTCCTAGGGACCAAAGGGTTTTTTACGGACAACAAAAGTGCTTATGTTGCCACCAATTCTTTTGAATCCCGCCAATATAACTCAGGACGTTTGGTGTCTCAATCCCGTGAAAAATTTGTCTACAACAATGTGGGGATCAATCGCAACTATGAGTATGACTATGCCCGTCTCGAAAAACGAATAATTCAATTGGCGTTATTTCGTCCAGAAATCAAAGATTTAGAAATCAAAATTGAGTCCAACTGCGAAGGCTATCAAGACATCCAATACCTTATTTTGCTTGAGCGCGACCTCGTCCTCTTACGTCAGGTCAATTCGGTGCAACGGTTTTTAAACAATGTGGTGGTTTCTGACCCTACGGTGATCCGAAAAATACAAGTCATAACCAAAGAGCTGTGTGCGTCCTAAGGCCTTTTATTTAAAAAAAGAAGCCCTTGTAAGTCAGGGACTACTAGGGCTTCTAACCATAAACCAATTCAATAATTGAAAAGTGGCGTAAATTTATACTTTTAAAATTATGAAAAAACAAAATTCGTTCTTTTTTTATAGCCCTATTTTTTGGGTCCCAAAACCGTTGTTTTTTGGGATTTTATTTGCCGTAATGGCACCCTTTCAAACACCGCTAATTGCTCAAGAAATCACCAAGGTTGTAACCCTACCAAAGAAAATTAACGAAACCTCTGGATTGGAGTTTTTCAACGGCCATCTGATAACTCACAACGACTCTGGAGGAAAACCTAAACTGTATCAATTTGACACGCTTGGAGTTGCTCAAAAAACATATACTATAGCAGGGGTAGCCAACCGCGATTGGGAAGACCTGACAGCTGACGGGTCTTACTTCTATATTGCAGATACAGGAAACAATCTCGGCAACCGAAAAGACCTTAAAATTCTAAAGATAAAAGTTGAAAACGACAGCCTAATTCATACTGGGGATATAGAGATCAGCTATGCTGCTCAACAAAACTTTAGCCCTAGAAATAGGCACCCTTTTGACGCGGAAGCCTTGGCCGCTTCACAAAACAATCTGCTGTTGTTTTCAAAAAACAGAGCTGACCTAACGACTGAGGTTTTTATCCTTCCAAAAAACCCAGGCAAATATGAGTTAGCGCCAGAGGATAGTGTCGATGTAGCCGGTCTTGTAACCGCAGCAGATTATAACGAAGATTTGCAATTGCTCATGATGGTAGGCTATAGTTTTCAAGGAGAGCAATTTATCTATCAAGTCAAAGGATTTGACCCCCAAAACCCCCGTTTGGCAGCCCTACAAAAATTTACCCTACCGATTGGAAGAGCACAAGTAGAAGCCATCAAAATCATTGATGCGCACCATTATTGGATCACAAGTGAAGCAGAAAGTAAAGGCCTTCCTAGATTGTTTCGCGTAAAATTATAAGCGCTGAGATTAAGATCTATTTTAAGAAATCAAAAAATTAAAATTCTCGGTGTGAATTTGCCGCCCAGTAGCGTCCAAAAGTTCGGCAAACACAAACTGTCCCGTTGCATCAAAATGAATCAGATAATACGCCTTGTCATATTGTTTTTCTAAAAATCGAAGCTTTTCAAGTTCATAAATCCGTTGCCTAATCACCCCTTCTTGATACCGTATTATGTATCGTGACCATACGCCAGCAGCACCATTGGGATGCTGCTCGGCATAACGCGTGCCAAAGGTGAAAAAATGATCGCGATAGGGGATGTCGAGCGTTACCAGGTCGCCCGTAGGGGTGACCCATTGTCCCAAGTCATTGATCCGAAAGCTGCTGGTTGCAGCAAAGTCCAACGGGCTTAGAATTTCATCAAAGTTTTGAAATTGTTTTTGAATGTTTCTAAATTCATCAGAGACCGAATTGCATCCTAAAAAAAGAAACATTAGTGGTATAAGAAATAATGGCTTGATGTGCATTTTAAAAATAATTTTTTTTCTTTTTGTTGACCCACCCTGCTTGTCTTGGTTCTTCTACAAAGTAGATATACAGCACGGCTTCTTCTGGGGTGTTTGTAAAATAAATTTTTTTGTCGGCATAGGTCAACGCATCCTGAAAATACCACCAACCTCTATTGCCCTTGCTTTGGGCCTTATTGTCTACTCGATAGACCAACAAATCGGCGGCGTACGGGTCATCTACAATATAAACGGAGACACTCTTTGCGCTGGGAGCTTCTACAGACTGAACCACTTGTGCTGGAGCAATTAAGCTCTTACCAAAAAAGACCAACAACAAATAAAAAATGTTGTTTTGTAGTGTTTTCATTCCCAAGACTTTAACGCGACTTTAACCTTTAGGATTGTTTTTCATTATCCATTCATCATTACCTTTATAAGGTTAATAGGCTTTTAATCATTTTAAGTTTGTCTCCGCCTTTTGAGTGTTCAACACCCCAAAGGCGGTTTTTTTATTGAGAAACATCATACTCAAACTCCCACTTGGGGTTGTCCAAATGATTGATGATGTACTTTACGGTAATTTCTTCTCCAGATCGAACGGCTTTGGTGGTGATCAGCCGGATGTGTTCTAGATCGCCCAATTCGGGATCATTTTGTGCAACAATTGCTTTTGCATTGGGGATTTCGTGGTGGTTGACAAACCCACCAAGAGGCAAACGGATGTAGCTGTTGGGAAAACGGGGGTCAAAAACATGAGAAATTCCGAGATCGGTACCTTCGGGGAGGTCTTCTACTGCAAAGAGACCAAGCCCTTCAATACGACTCTTGGCAATTGTCAGGTGTTTTGGCAATGGCCGCCATTCACTTTTTGCTATCATCTCTATTGTTTTCCTTTCAAAAATATCACTTTTTAAGGGTTTTAAAAAACCACTTTTATAGGTACCACAGGGTTGGTTTTGGCCCCAATCATTACATTTCTTACCCGAAACGGCAAAAGCAAATTTGCCTCTTTGTTTCTAGTACGGATTCGTAAAGTTAGACTACTGTAAGGAGGTAGTGTTATCAAATTTCCATGCTCGAGAAAGCTATAATCACCCAAATAATCTAATTGCATCGGCAGGGCACTAAGGTTGTTAAGCTGGACGTTAGCAATAAGGGTTTTGCCCTCATAACCCATGGATTTCCCAGTAAGATTGGCCAATAAAACAGGCGCTATATGGGCCGCTTCACCAATCAATAGGTCTTTATACCAAACAATTGTTTTGCGGTTTTTAAGACTCTTTTTTAAGGCGTCGTTGCTGTCGTTTTCTGCCCAAACAAAGGTCATGGGTCGGTGCCCTCCTTCAGGAATTTCAAAGGTCCAATCGATCAGACCGTGGATATCCGAAGTTCCTAAAATGGTCAACTTGTGTTTAAGGGCAAGTTCTAAGGCCTCTTCAGAGAAGGTATGTTCGTTAACAACTTCGATTCCGTGTAGCAATTTGTTTTTTATCAAATATTCATGAAAAGGTTCTAATCGAGCAATGCCATCCAAACGTTGTGCAGGCCAGTCGGGGTGATTCCAGAAGACAAAGGCATCTTGTTTGTTGGCAGCCACAATCCCGGACAGGGAGTCTTTGTGTAGCAGCGCATTGGCATTTTCAATAAAAACGGCATTGATATGCCCGGGGGCCATGCTTCTTGTAATTTCTGACCCATTGACAACCCGCAAGTTTTTGTTCGCTCCAAGATGTCCTTGTGCAATTTCGAAGGAGCGGTTTCGGTCTGGATGCGGAAGGTCTTTGCTGTGGGGCTGATATTCCAAATGCTCTGTTAGGGCAATCAAATCCAAACCTTCGCGGAGAGCTTCGTCAACACGAATGTTGGGCCATACCGAACCGTCCGAAAAAACGGTATGTATGTGAAGGTCTGTGGCCGTCAATACACTGTTTGGCGGTGCCTGAAAAAAAGCTTTTTTGTCTGTGTCTTGCCCCCAAGAAAATTGTGTAAGGGCCAAGCAGATTAGGATTCGTAGAGCAGGTCTCATTAATTTTTGATTTTTTAATAAATATAACTTTTGTTTGGGACTTTTCTAGCGGGTTAATTGACAACAATTAGCGGCAATCGACTTCGTAGTCTTCCCAACCGGCTTGCGTGGGCGAATTTGGAAAATAAAAACAGCGCTTGGTTCCGTCTTCAAACACGAAGGTTTTATAGAAACCACTGGGGACGTGAGCGCCCGTTTCCAAAATTTGATGATCGGTGTCAAACAAGAGGTCTATACGAACGTCAATGGTGCCTCGCGTTTTGGCCCATATACGGGCTTGCCCCTCGAGGGCTGCCCATTCTCCTCGATTGAGGCTGTCGCGTTGCAAAGCACAATTGAGGTAGCTAAAAGTTGCGTAGAGGTTGTCATAAGAATCGGTAAAAGCAGCAGCAGGAGCCAGATGCCCTTTGTCCCAAGGATTGGCATAATAATCCTTGTCATTTGAAGTGTACACACTATCGACCAAATAAAAATCCAAACTTCCACGATCGGCAACTTTTACAATGTCTCTTACTTGATATGAAATCCAATTGGGTTGCTCATACATCTCATTATAATCTACCGTAAAAATGGGGCCTTCTATCAGAAAGGAGGCCTTTTTGGCTCGAGGGGTTACCGCATCAATTTTTGATCCCTCTTTATTGCAAGCTACTAGAAAGAGAAGGGCTAAACCAATAAAGTATTTAAAGATCAGCTTGTTGTTCAGCACGGACTTATTTTTTTTCAAAAACCATGGCAGAGGCACCACCGCCACCATTACAAATACCGGCCATGCCAAAACGACCTTTTTTTTGTAGTTGATGTAAAAGGGTGACCACGATACGTGTTCCGGAGCAGCCCAAAGGGTGTCCTAAAGCAACAGCGCCACCATTTTGGTTGACTTTATCGGGAGCTAAACCCAAGAGATCAATATTGGCCAACCCCACCACGGAAAAGGCTTCATTGATTTCGATGAGGTCAATTTGTTCCAACGACAAATTGGCCAATGCGAGTGCTTTGGGAATGGCTTTTGCCGGAGCGGTAGTAAACCATTGCGGTGCCTGTGCCGCATCTGCAGCACTGAGAACTGTTGCTAGCGGCTTTAGTCCCATTGATTGGGCTTTGGTTGCGGACATTAAGACCACAGCTGCAGCACCGTCATTGAGGGTAGAGGCGTTTGCAGCAGTTACGGTTCCGTCTGATGTAAAAGCGGGACGTAGGGTGGGGATTTTTTCAGGAAAAAAATTAAAACACTCTTCATCCCGATCAATTAGGACAGGAGCCCCTTTTCTTTGAGGCACTTCTATAGGGCAGACTTCAGCATCAAAATGACCGGCCTTCCACGCGGCTTGACTCTTTTGATAGGAAGCAATTGCAAATGCATCTTGTGATTCCCTAGAAATTTTGTGCTTTTCGGCGGTAGCATCAGCAAACACACCCATGGCCTGATGACTATATGCGTCTGTGAGACCGTCGTGCTGCATGGCGTCAGTAAGTGTTGTTGAGCCAAACTTTTGCCCGGTTCTTAAATAGCTAAAATGAGGGCTTAAACTCATGTTTTCCATACCGCCAGCCACAACAATTTCGGCATCTCCCAAACGAATGGCTTGTGCCGCCAACATAATTGATTTCATCCCCGAAGCACAAACTTTATTGACCGTTGTACAGGGCACGTTGTCGGAGATGCCCGCCTCAAGGGCAGCTTGTCGGGCAGGTGCTTGTCCAGTACCAACTTGAAGCACATGACCCATATAGACTTCTTCTACAAGTGCAGGATCGATTTGGGCCGAAGCGAGTGCAGCAGCAATGGCTTTCCCACCCAAAACAGGGGCCGGAATCGTTGACAGGCTCCCTAAAAAAGAGCCAATAGGTGTGCGCTTTGCTGCTACAATTACTACCTGATGATGCATCGAATTATTTTTTATTAAAGGTAACGAAAATACTACCATATATCGAATGAATCAAGCTTGATAGTGCTGCAGGGATGGCTACCATTGGGTTGCTAAAATTTTCTTGGGCAAGCACCACTCCCAAGCCAGAGTTTTGCATACCAACTTCTATTGAAATTGTTTTTGCAACACGCTTGTTTTTGAACAGCCAATAGCTAAAGAAATATCCCAATACAAAACCACCAAGATGCAAGATCATTAGACTTAGTAGGAGACGAATTCCAGAATTTAAAATGATTTCTTTTCCCTGACCAATAATGCTGGCAACAATCAAACAAATCAACAATACAGCCAATGGAGGCGCAGCAGGCAAAAGCATCGCTGTTGCCTTAGGCGCATAACGATTGAGAATGACCCCAAGGCTTATGGGCAATACAACGACTTTAATGGTGCTAAAAAAAAGCCCCCAAGCTGCGACATCTACATAACTTCCTGATAGGCGCGCGGTAAGCAATGGCGTAAAAATTATGGCGGCTACGGTTGACAGTGCCGTCATGCTTACGGAGAGTGCCACATGGGCTTTTGCTAGATAGGCAATAACATTTGACGCTGTCCCACCAGGGCAACAAGACACAAGAATCAGTCCAACAGCAAAAAAGGGAGGCAAATCAAAGAGAACCCCCAACCCCCAACCCATAATAGGCATAATACTAAATTGTAAAAACAACCCCAACAAGACCCATCGGGGTGTTTTAAAGACCTGTTTAAAGTCGTTCCAGCGAAGGGTCAAACCCATACCCAACATGATTCCGGCCAATCCCAAAGTAATCAGGTCTCCAGAAAACCAAGTAAAGACAGGCGGGTGCCATAGTGCAATTGCCGCAAAAAGGCTGACCATCCACGGAAACGAAGCAGTAATCTTTTCGGATTGCATCACCGCTTATGGAATCCTTTTGGTCCAGATTTCATGCATCGGAACGCCTTTGCTACTATTGCCTTTGTGGTACCAATCGTTCCCTTTTTGGAGGTATTCAAAAGGCAAAGAAGCCCCTACACGAGTATTGTCTCTAGAAAAATAATCAATGTGCTCGGTGTAAACACCTTCTGTCGCGGTATAGGTTCCTCCGCCAGACCCAAAAAACTGAAAGCTTGCCGTGTTAAAGGCAATCCATTGAAAATGCCCATCGATCAAGAATTTCATCGTTTTTCGAGGACCGGTTAGGTCTCTGCGTCGTTCACCTTCATCGGTCATTCTACCTGCCATGAGCCATTTGCCATTGAGGTCTAAAGGGCTTCCTGCAATTTTTTTCCAGTTTTCGTCTCGCATCCAATGCCCTTTTGAGAGGCTGTCTTTTTCATAATCCGAATTGAATTCTAGCGCGGCCATGATATGATCTCCTTCTAGGGTATAGTATCCTCCTTTGGTGCTTATAAATGTGGGCGGATTGGCAACAAATACCGTTTCGACCAAATAGTGGTCATCCATTAAAATTCGATGCGTATGCACTTGATTGTCTTTTGTCGTACTAAATTCGTACACTTGAGCCGATATGGACCAGCAGCTTAAAAAAGCGAATAAAAAACAGGTGTTTGAAAAAAAAGTTTTCATGGCGGTTTAGTTTCTATAGTTTAAGGCGGGAGCACGATCTCCGATAAGAGGGATATACTCAAAATCGGCCCCTTTATTTTTATAAAATTCTTCTTTGGCTTGTTTCACAATTTGTGGATTGTCAATAAGTTTCATGGCCGTTAATGCGAGGGTTTTTGCGGCGGTTATCATTCCTTTTTTACCAATGGTTGTACCGCCAGCAGCTACTGCTTGCCAGCTATGTGCTGGCGTGCCGGGGACCCAAGTTGCAGTTCCGAAGCCTACTGTAGGGACTGCAAAGCTCACATCGCCAACATCGGTAGAGCCGCCCGCTTTTGAGGCCGGCGTATACGGCATGATGCCAGACACGTAACGCGTGTCTAAAGAATTGCCAAGGGTTTCTGCAATTTCTTGAGCAAACGCTTGCTCATCGTCGTTATAATTGTATCCGCCAACTTCAGTTAGGTTGGCATGGACCAGTTTTTGTAGGACTTCATTTTGCAAAAGTTCGTGAACACCACCGATAATTTCAAATTCCATTTGCGTGTCGGTACCTAGCGCGGCCCCTTTTCCTGCATTTACAATTCGATCAAACAAGTCCATGACGACATCTCTTTTGGGGTGTCGCGCATAATAGTAGACTTCAGCATAATTGGGGACCACATTGGGGGCTTCACCCCCTTTGGTAATTACATAATGAATACGGCTATCGGAGGGGATATGTTCGCGCATCTGATTGACCATATAATTCATGCTTTCTACAGCATCCAGTGCAGAACGGCCTTTTTCGGGTGCCCCGGCAGCATGGGCGGAGACGCCATAAAAGCGAAATTTTGCCGACTTATTGGCCAAAGCATTCGCAGGGTTTGCGGCATTGGCACTTGATGGATGCCAATGAAGCGCAATATCTGTATCATTGAAGAGGCCCGCGCGCGTCATATAAACTTTTCCAGAACCTCCTTCTTCTGCAGGGCAGCCGAAAAACTTAACGGTTCCTGATTTTTTATTTTTTTCTAAATATTCTTTTACAGCAATAGCAGCAGCAGCACTGGCTGTGCCAAAAAGGTGATGCCCACAGGCATGTCCGGCCTTTGTGTCGTTAGAAATTTTGTAAGCAACGGCCTTTTGTGAAAGCCCTGGAAGTGCATCATATTCTCCCAAAATAGCGATCACAGGACTTCCAGACCCGTAGGTTGCAACAAAGGCTGTTGGGATTTGTGCAACGCCTTTTTCTATAGCAAAACCTGCAGAAGCAAGCGTTTCTTGAAGCAAGGCACTACTTTGAGTTTCTTGATAACCCATTTCTGCCCAAGACCAGATTTTTTGGGCTACGGCATTGTAGGTGTTTGCTTGTTGATCGATTTGAGACAAGATTTTGTCGTAGCGCGCTTGCCCCATCATTATAGCGGGTAATAAAAAAAATCCGAAAAGGTGTTTGAGTTTCATTTTGATGTGTTTTTTATAAATTTAGGTAAACTGCTTAATTTTTTTGCAATTCCCTTTTTTTTCTTTCCGTTGCCAAAGCTACCCCGATTAGTATAAGTCCACAAGCAGCCCATTGCAAGACACCAAAAGTTTCGCCATCTAAAATGCCCCAGGCGATGGCTACGATTGGAAGTAGATAAGTGATCGAAATGGAAAACACCGCCGAAGAAATCGCGACCAGCTCGTTGAACATCACTTTGGCGATGGCCGTACCAAAAAGCGCCAATACCAAAAGGTAGCCTAGCGACTTTTGAATCTCAACATTTTCGGTTGCTTCACGTATCGAGAAAGAGGTGAAACACAACACCAATATGGCCGGCACAACGATAGCTATAAAATTCCCCAAAGCAATTCCCATAGCACTCACGTGCTGCAAACGGTATTTTAGGATGTTTACGTTGAGGGCATAGCAAAAGGCAGCGATAACAACCAAAAACGCATATATACTTTTGCCAGCTTGCGCAGAACTAATGCCTTCGGAGACCAAAATAAGGGTGCCCACAAACCCGATAAGCACTCCCAAAACCTGTTTTTTTAATATCTGTGCTCCAAAGAAAAGCACACCCATTATAAGGGTAAAAAGAGGCGTCAGCCCATTGAGAACCGCTGCAATTGAACTGTCAATAGTGGTTTCTGCAAAGGCAAAAAGATAATTGGGAAAAAAGGTGCCCAAAAAACCCGAAAGTGCCAACCACCCCCATTTTTTCCTAGGAATTTGCCGCAAACTGCGGAATCCCATGAGGAGCAAAATCAAAAAGGTAAACACAATGCGAATCGAACCAAGCTGGAGGGGTGTAAGCCCAACCAATCCTTTTTTGATTAAGATGTAGGAGCTTCCCCAAATGAAAGAAAGCACCAATAGATAGACCCACTTTTTGAGCTTGTTGTTCATTGAGCAACAAAAGTGCATTTTTTTCTAAAAAAAGGAGTCCTTGTATTAGGGTTTTGTTTTTATTTGCCTCCATTCTAGGGTTTCCATAAGCTTTATTACATCCTTTTCGATGTAGTCTACAGCAGGCAGGATTGAGTCGTAGTTTGGTTTTGCATAGAAATAAAGAGCGCCTACCAAAAAATGATGGGTACTGTCCGTCAAAAAAAACTGCATTTGCGAAGCGGCATCACCGATGATTTTAAAAAGCGTTCCATACACTTTTTTATCGGCATTGATAAAAAGTCTTTCTGGAATTTCGTCCGCTTTACGAAGGTGTTTGGCGGGCAAGTTGTAGGCGTCGTTGAGTAAGCTCTTTAAATTATTTTCTACCGGACGATAAGAAAGGTATAGGGTTGCTTTCATCTTTGGATAGAACAGGTTAGGAGCACGTTTGAGACTTGGCTGTACAGTTGCTTGTTTATTGTACTCAAATCGAAAGGGTAGCGTCTCTGGCAACGGGGCGTACTGTGGCTCTGGATAGTCTAATCGCAAGGCTGCTTGAGGCTTGGGCTGGAGGGCTTTTTCGCATGAAAGAAAAAGAAAGGTGCAGGCAATATAAAAAAGCGTTTTGGCCATTAGAGCGAAAGTTTGACCCGTTTGATTCTTTTTTGATCAACCGCTTCGATGGTAAAGGTCCACGTATCAAAATGCACTGTTTGTCCTTTACGAGGAAGGGTTTGAGAAAGTTCTAAAAGAAATCCTGCCAAGGTTTCGGACTCACCTTTGATTTTTTCAAAGGCATCAACATCTTTAACAGGTATGATTTTTAGAAAATCCTTGAGGCTGATTTTACCATCAAACACATAGTTCTTGTCATCTAGTTTTGAATAAAACAACGCATCCTCATCAAACTCATCACTAATGTCTCCTACAATTTCTTCAATAATATCTTCGAGACTAACCAGCCCAGAAGTTCCACCATACTCATCGACGACTATGGCAAGGTGAATTTTTTTTTGCTGAAACTCTTCGAGGAGGTCATCCAGTTTTTTGTTTTCAGGAACATAAAAAGGCTTACGCAATAACGATTGCCAGTTAAAGTCCTTGTTGTTAAAATGCCCCAGAAGATCTTTGGTATAGATAACCCCAATAATGTGGTCAAGTTTTTCTTTATATACAGGGATTCGCGAATAGCCGTTTTCGATAATTTTTGGAATCACTTCATTGAGCGACAATGTATCCGAAAGCGCAAACATATCTACCCGCGGGCACATGATTTCGGTCACCTCGGTGTTGCCAAAATTGACAATGCCCTCCAAAATTTTTTGTTCCTCTTTGGTTGTTTCTGAATTGGTCGTAACCTCGAGTGCTTTGGAGAGCTCATTTACAGAAAATTCATTGTTTGCCTTGCCCAGTTTTGACTCTAAAAACACGGATAGACGACTCATTGGGACGGTAAGTATAAACAAAACCGATCGATCCAAAACTTTGAGCGGTGTGGCCATCAATTTTGAAAAACCAAAGGGGTTTCTGTTGGCATAAATTTTTGGCAAGATTTCTCCAAAAATGAGAATAATTGCAGTAATCACCCCAACTTCTATTGTCAGCGCCAGGTAGGGGTGCAAATCAGGGCTTAGGTAAAAACTTTTCAGTGAAGCAAACAGCAACACAATGGCGATATTGATGAAGTTATTGGCGACCAAAATGATTGCCAACAAACGTTTGGGCCGGTTGAGTAAGCGCTGAATTTTCTTTACATTTTCTTCATCTACTTCTTCCTGAACACTGAGTTGTGCGGGGGTTAATGAAAAAAAGGCCACTTCGGCACCCGAAATCAGCGCAGAGCCAATTAGCAAAACAAGCAGTAGCAATAATTTGATGGCAACGCCACCGTCTAAAAGAAGGATTAAACTGATTAAACTAAAGGAGTCTGGGTCCAATAAATGATGTTTTGGTTAGAAAGGGAGATCGTCTTCGGGAGGTGTCTCTTCTACAACAGGAGGCGTAGATGAAGACTGCTGTTGTTCCATTGCAGCGCCCCCTTTGGTATTTAGAAACGTAAACTCATCGACATTGATTTCTGTGCTGTACCGATCTTTTCCGTCTTCGCCTTGCCACTTTCGGGTTTTTAAACGCCCTTCGATATAAATTTTATCCCCTTTATTGAGGTATTTTTCACAGATTTCTGCCGCCTTATTGCGGACCACGATATTGTGCCATTCCGTATTGGTGACTTTCTCACCGGTAGATTTGTTGGTATAGCTTTCGTTGGTTGCAAGAGGGAAGCGACCGATGCAACCGCCTCCTTCAAAATAGTGTGTTTTGACGCTATCGCCCAGATGGCCGATTAGCATTACTTTGTTTAAGGTTCCGCTCATAGGACTAAGATTTTTGGATGGATTAGAATCAAATATACTAATCCCTTATCAGAGATTAAAAAATTCGCTGATGAAATTTTCAAGTACGATCGGTACGGGATAGGAGTTGATTTTGTCGATGGCGATTTTGTTTTTTTGGATGGATTCAACCGAAACCGTCCAAAAGTAGATGTATAGCTTTTGATGACTCAGTTTATGAACGATTGGGATCGGGTTATGCAGGGCAACATGATCACCCCCAGTTGCAAAAGACGTTGTTTTGTCAAGAATTATTTTTGGTTCTGGAACCGTGTTTTTAGGAAATTCCAAAAGTGGAAATTGATACAATTTGTGCCAAATGCCTTTTTCTGTGCGTTGTTCCAAAACGGTAGTTTGGTTTGGACCAGAGATGATCACAAAATGAAAAAAACGATCACGAACCTTGGTTTTGCCCTGTTTTACGGGCAAGTTGGCTACATTTTGGGTCGTGTAGGCAACACATTTTTTTTGGAAAGGGCAACGATGACACAGCGGTTTTTTTGGCGTACAGTGGTGTGCACCAAAGTCCATAAGCGCTTGGTTGAAAGTGCCTGGATCAACCCCCCTAATGAGTTTTGTAGCCAGGGCCTTAATTTCTTTAAATCCTTGCGAAGTGTTGATGGGAGTTGCTACTCCAAAATATCTTGTCAAAACTCTAAATACGTTTCCATCGACGACCGCATGAGGCAAATCGTAGCAAATTGAGGCGATGGCACTTGCGGTATAGTCCCCCACACCTTTAAGGTGGAGCAACTCTTCAAACGTTTTAGGAAACACACCGTCGTAGGACCGCACAACTTCTTTAGCGGTATGATGCAAATTGCGCGCCCGACTGTAGTAGCCCAACCCTTGCCAACACTTTAGAACCCATTCTTCATCGGCCGCAGCCAATGCCGCCACCGTCGGAAAATTTTCTATAAAACGATCAAAATACGGCAGCCCTTGCTGTACACGAGTTTGTTGTAAAATGATCTCCGAGAGCCACACTCGATACGGATCCTTTGAGGCCCGCCACGGGTAGTCTTGACCGTTTTGATGATACCATTCTAATAAAGTGTTTTGCCAGATCAAAAGTTCTAAAAATTAGTGCGCCTCCAATGCCACAAAGATAAAATGGTTATTCAGAACGATTTATCATTTTAATTTTTATATTTGCAAGCCTCTAAATCAAATAATTAAACAAAATAAAATCCTAATGACTAAAGCGGATATTGTTACCAATGTGGCAGACCAATTGGGCATAGATAAAGCCGATGTTCAAGCCACCATCGAAAAATTCATGAAGGAAGTAAAAACTTCTTTAGAAAATGGAGAAAATGTTTATTTGAGAGGTTTTGGAAGTTTCGTAATCAAGACACGTGCCCCCAAAACCGGTCGCAATATTTCGAAAAACGTAGCGGTGCAAATCCCCGCGCACAACATTCCGTCGTTCAAACCGGCCAAAATATTTGTGCAAAGCGTCAAATCGAAAGTTCCTGTAGCATAAAAAATTTTTAATAACATCTAAATTTTCAGCCATATGCCAAGTGGTAAAAAAAGAAAAAGACATAAGGTGGCAACGCACAAGCGTAAAAAAAGAAGAAGAGCCAACCGTCACAAAAAGAAATAGTGCCCCGCACTAATCCCATTACCCCATACGTTCTTTGAAATTGCTTTAACCAAAGCAACAGGTAACCACCTGAAATAATATTGTTTAATCAACTACACCCCAATTTTGGGATGTAGTATAATACCCAACAGAGTGAATAAAGAATTGATAATCCGATCGAATTCCTCTGCTGTTGATTTTGCGCTGCTCAAGGATGGAAAATTAATTGAGCTAAACAAAGAAACTGAAGACGCACAGTTTTCTGTAGGTGATATTTTTATTGCCAAAACACGAAAAACAATACCGGGCCTCAACGCGGCTTTTGTAAATATCGGTCATGAAAAAGACGGATTTTTGCACTACCATGACCTTGGCCCAAAATTGCCGTCACTAGTACATTTTGTTAAACAAGTAAGTACAGGTAAAACTAGAGATTATACACTCAAAAACATCAAGCTAGAACAAGATATTGCCAAAGACGGTAGTATCGATGATGTCATCAAAGCCCAACAAACCATTTTGGTACAAGTGGTCAAAGAACCCATCTCGACCAAAGGGCCTCGTTTGAGCTCCGAACTTTCATTGGCCGGCCGTTATATGGTCATTATGCCATTTTCTGATCGGGTTTCGATTTCTCAAAAAATCGAATCTAAGGAAGAAAAAAGCCGTCTCAAACGTCTAGTTCAGAGCATCCGCCCCAAAGGGTTCGGAATCATCGTACGCACCGTTGCCAAAGATCAGAAAGTTGCTGCTCTCGACGCAGATTTGCAACAACTGCTCAAACGCTGGAAAACCTTGTGTTCTAAGCTCAAACTAATTGATCAATATCCCACCAAAGTGTTGAGCGAAATCAATCGTTCTTCCTCCATGTTGCGGGATATATTTGATGACAACTTTAAAGGTATTTATACCGATGATGCCCAAATAAAGGGAGAAGTGATCGAATATCTTGAAACCTTTGCTCCTAAGAAAAAGGGCATTGTAAAGCTTCATAAAGAACACACACCGATATTTGAGAAATACGGGATAGACCGCCAAATAAAAAGTAGTTTTGGAAGAACCGTTTCCATACAAAAAGGCGCCTACCTCGTAATCGAACACACAGAAGCACTCCATGTGATTGATGTCAATAGTGGCAATCGTTCTAACAAAGCCAAATCTCAAGAGCAAACCGCTCTTGAAGTCAATCTGATAGCAGCTACCGAAATTGCAAGACAATTACGTCTTCGTGATATGGGCGGCATTATTGTTGTTGACTTTATAGATCTAAATTTGAGTGAAAATCGAAAAAAATTATTTGATCATTTCAGAAATGAAATGGAACAGGATCGAACCAAACACAAAATCTTACCGCCGAGTAAGTTTGGGCTAATACAAATTACCCGCCAACGTGTTCGACCCGAAATGAGTATCAAAACAAGAGAGCCCAACCCCAATAATAACGGGGAAGTTGAAGCTCCAATTGTGATGATCGACAAAATCAACGCAGAGCTTGACAAAATTGTTAAGCAAAAGCAGTACAAAGACAAAAAGATTTTTTTACATCTTCACCCCTTTGTAGCTGCCTATCTAAACCAAGGATTTCCATCCATCCGAACCAAGTGGTTTATGCAATACAACAAATGGATACGCATAGTACCACGAGATGCATACCTTTATTTAGAATATCGTTTTTTGGACGAAGACAATAAAAGGTTGCGAATCTAACTCAAACCGCCAATAGTTTATTGGCGGTTTTTTTATGCTAAAAAAACAGAAAATAACTAAATTTTGATTTTAGAACCTGCCAGAAGCAATGATTAGTCTAGAGGACGCCCAGAAAAAACTCGAATATTATTGTACCTATCAAGAGCGCTGTCATCAAGAAGTGACCCGTAAACTTCAGCAATTGCAGGTGCCCTATCGCGATCATGGGCAAATTATTGCCCGACTGATTGCAGACGATTTTCTTAACGAAACGCGTTTTGCGATTCATTTTGCGGGGGGCAAATTTAGAACCAAAAAATGGGGCAAAGAGCGTATCGAGCTGGAGCTAAAACAACGCGCCATCTCTGCTTGGAACATCCGTAATGCACTAGCACAGATCGAGGATGAAGAATATGAAGCCACCTTTTTAGCGCTATTGGAGCGCCTCCAAAATCAATATCAAAACGAAACGAAGCCCTTGGTTTATAAGAAAAAAATTCACGACGCACTTCGTTATCGTGGGTGGGAAGCAGATCGGATCTATCAAGCACTTAGAAATATAGAGCCGCTTTAAAAATCATAACCGACAGTCAACAAACCATTAGCCAGAGGCATGGGGACCAAGTTGGTTTCGCTATAACGCGTGCTGAGTAGATTATTGATTTGCCCACGAAAGGTCCATTTGCCTGAGCGCCAGTCCAATGAGAGGTCCAAAACCTGAAAGGGATTGCCCTGGGTTCTTTCGGCATGTTTGAGTACAAAACCCGTTGTGAATTGTGCGCCCCATTCTATAAACTGTTTAATGATAAAGTGGTGCTTCAAGGAGTTAATTGCATATCGTGAAAAGGGCAGGGTGCTTTGCCCAAGTTCGTCCTTGAGATAGGTATAAGCAATTTCAATACGATGCTGTTTTTGAAAAATGCGATAGTCTGTTTTGACGAGCCCTTCTAGTCCAAATGTATTTAGCAAGGCAATATTGTTGGCCTGCCACAAATCAGTTTCTTTTTCTTTGACATAATCAATAAGATTAGAGGCTTGTCGATCAAAAGCAGCCAGGTTCACTATGAACTTTCCACGAGTCATTTGCACCCCAATTTCTTTTGTAAAACCAGTTTCTGGCTCCAAATTTTTATTGCCTATCGTGGTTCGGTCTTGGTAGAAAAGATCGGTAAAAGTGGGGACACGGTATGTGTATCCCAAATTGCCGTAGATCCGAAGATTGGGAACGATTTCTAGACCGACATCCATACCTGGAAAATTATGCCATCCAAAATCATTAAAATAATTAACCGCGATGCCTGGCGTTACGCTAATCTGATGGTTATAAAACCAGAACTGATGCTCTACAAAGAGTAAAAATTGTTGGCGTTTGCGAGTGCCTAAATTGTTGCTCTTTAGCCCAATGTGCGCAACATCAATGCCCAAACCACTTTTTCCAAATGAAGAAGAAAAAGTGGCGTCTATGGCCAGCCCTGTTTTGTTGCTTATATGCATATTGCGATAGACACTGGGGTCTTTTCGGATATAGAGATATTCGTCCTGGTGTCTTCGCCAGTATATTTTTGGGTTAATGTTCCACGTCCCTTTTTCAATTTGAGAAGTGAGCGCCAAAAGACTGGCCTGAGTGGCCTCGTATTGGTCCGTTGCATCGGGTGTAGCATAGAACCCATTAGCACCAAATTGCCGGCTGTTGAATGCGGCAAGCAACTGTAAGGGATTCTTTTTTTTGTGCCATATGTTTTTTAAAAACCCATTTAGGTTTTTAAAATCCGAATTGTACCGATATCCATTGGATTGGTTGTAGTCTATTGAGGCCAACATGCTGCTTCTTTGGCGTTGTTGCCCGGCCGTAAATGCCGTCCTCCAACTTTGGAAAGATCCAAATTCTACTTCTAATTGGCGTTGTTTTGTGAGTTTTTTTTTGGTAATAATATGAATCGCTCCCGTAAAGGCGTTCGGTCCATACACTCGAGCAGCAGGTCCTTTGATGATTTCTATTCGCTCAATAACAGACAACGGGACATTTAAGTTGAGTAGATGATGGCCCGTTTGTGCATCTTCGAGTTTTATGCCGTCAATTAGCAGAAGGGTTTGGTCAAACCCACCGCCACGGATATAGAGGTCTGCTTGCGTACCCGCAGGGCCTCGTTGGCGGATGTCAACACCTACTTCTTGTTGCAAGAGCACGGCTAAAGTTCTTGCTCCGCTTTGCCTGATTTGTTGGGCAGAAATTACGGTAACACTATGCGTTTTTTTAGACAATGGAATCCCAACCCTAATGCCGCTTAGTATGACTTCGTCTAAAACGTTATTAAGCGTGTCTTTGACTGGAGCCTGTGAAACACAAAAAAGAGGTAGGCTAAAAAACATCAAGAGCCTCCTTGATCGGGACATAAAAGGTAGGTTTTGTAAGATTCTAGGGCGGGATTTTGTTTAATCGATAAGCAGGTTGAGCTTGTTATGGTTCATTTCAACGGTTCCTGAGTTGATTTCGAGCAGGGTTTCTCCGTTAATTTGGGTAAAAAAGGCTTTTTGAGTTGCATTAAGTGTAATCTCACCCTTGATGATAACGGTTCCCTTTTTAAGCGAAGAAACGATCGGGGCATGGTTATTAAGCATCTGAAATGATCCTTCGATGCCCGGCACGGAAACCGAACTTACTTCGCCACTAAAAATGGTGGCTTCTGGAGAGATGATTTCTAAATACATTAGGCTTCTGCTAACATTTTTTCTCCGGCTTCAATCGCCTCTTCAATAGTTCCTTTTAGGTTAAATGCAGACTCTGGAAGGTGGTCGAGTTGTCCGTCCATAATCATATTAAACCCTTTGATGGTGTCTTTGATGTCAACAAGCACCCCAGGAATTCCTGTAAACTGCTCTGCAACGTGGAAGGGCTGCGATAAGAAGCGCTGAACACGACGCGCTCGGGCCACAGCTAGTTTGTCTTCTTCTGAGAGTTCTTCCATACCAAGAATTGCAATGATGTCTTGCAATTCTTTATAACGTTGTAAAAGCTCTTTTACGCGTTGTGCACAGTTATAATGATCGGCTCCCAAAATATCAGCGGTTAGAATTCTGGAGGTAGAATCTAGAGGATCTACAGCAGGATAAATTCCAAGCTCAGCAATTTTACGAGAAAGTACCGTTGTTGCATCCAAGTGGGCAAATGTTGTCGCCGGCGCAGGGTCTGTCAAGTCATCGGCAGGAACATATACCGCTTGTACAGATGTGATTGACCCTTTTTTGGTGGACGTAATACGTTCTTGCATCGCACCCATTTCGGTAGCAAGTGTTGGTTGGTATCCCACCGCAGAGGGCATACGCCCTAAAAGCGCAGATACTTCAGAACCCGCTTGGGTAAATCTAAAGATGTTGTCAACAAAAAACAACACGTCTTTTCCTTGACCATCTCCAGCACCATCTCTAAAGTATTCAGCAATGGTTAATCCTGATAATGCCACACGGGCACGTGCTCCAGGAGGCTCGTTCATTTGTCCAAAGACAAAGGTTGCTTTGGAGTCAAGCATGGCTTTTTTATCTACCTTGCTGAGGTCCCAACCTCCTTCTTCCATAGAGTGGAGAAAGTCTTCTCCATATTTTATAATGCCAGACTCGAGCATCTCACGTAGCAAGTCGTTTCCTTCTCGTGTACGCTCACCAACACCGGCAAACACAGAGAGTCCCCCATGTCCTTTGGCGATGTTGTTAATCAATTCTTGAATCAATACCGTTTTTCCAACACCAGCACCTCCAAAAAGTCCAATTTTCCCTCCTTTTGCGTAGGGCTCAATCAGGTCGATAACCTTGATTCCAGTGAATAGAACTTCGGTAGAGGTAGAAAGTTCTTCAAAAGCAGGAGCAGGACGGTGAATTGGTAGTCCGTTTTCAGCGGCCTTAGGAAGGTTTCCTAAGCCATCGATAGCATCTCCAATTACGTTAAAAAGGCGTCCATAAACGGCATCCCCAATAGGCATCTGTATCGGACTTCCTGTGGCGGTCACCTCGACACCTCTGCTAAGACCGTCTGTAGAGTCCATTGATACGGTACGCACGGTATCTTCACCAATATGAGATTGTACTTCGAGTACTAAGGTTGTACCGTTTTCTTGTTTAATTTCTAGGGCGTCATAGATTCTAGGAAGCGTTGTGTTTGCTCCAGAAAATTCAACATCTACAACGGGACCAATGATTTGTGAAACTTTACCTGTGTTTTGTGCCATTTTACGGATTTCAAGAATTAGATAGCAAAAATCGATTTTTCGACCGCAAAGATACAGTAATGCTTTCTAAAAAGCGAAGCCGATCAAGGGTTTTTCAATAATTTTTTGTCCAGCTTCTCCTAACGATTCAATCAAAAACAAAACCGTTTTTTAATTGGGCTTGTTTTTAAATAAAAAAAGGCCTTCATAGAGAAGGCCTTTTTGTTTTGAAAGGGTAACTTTTAAAAGTTATACGTAGCTTTTAAAAGAATACGTCTGCCAATGATTGGCATTCCTGGGAATGCTCGGTATCTAAGATCACCAATGTTAGTACCAGATAGGTCTAGTGACATACCATTGCTGAATTTATAACCAATATTGGCGTCAAGAAGGTCTTTTTCTTGAACGGTACCCGCAAAAAATCCTTGATCAGACTCAAAAGAATCATCGTGCTGATAAGCAAGTCCAAATCGGATACCATTGTCTCCGTTATAATTCATTCCTAAACGATATTTGAATTTAGGTGCGTTGAGATAGGATGAAAATGGAAGGTCATCGTCATTAGCTTGACCAGGAATCCAAACGTTTTGGCTTAATAACGAAGCGTTAGCCCACCATGTAAGCTCATCTGTAGCAAAATATTCTAAAGCGATATCACTACCAAGATGGCTACGCGTTGCGTCTCCATAACGGCGATATCCAGCGGAGATGTGTGACATATTATCAACCGGTACACGATCGGTTTCTACGATACCAAAAGCGGCAGGGTTGATGGCTGATAAAAAGCCTTGCGCACCCATACCAAATGCCCCAGCGACTAAGGCTGTTGCTTGGCTAATTGCTCCTTGAACATAAGGTCCAGCTGCAGCTGCTGTAGCAGTTGCAACAGAAGGAACTGCTGGAGAACCAGGAAACAAAGCATTTGCCGGAAGCCCGGTAGCCCAATACGCTTGTGGAATGCCATTGGCGGCATATTGTGCCTCAACACCTGCTTGAACTTGAGCGGTTACGGCTCCAGTTATTGCACCGTTGATCATTGGGTCACTTAAGAGGTCTCCCGCAACAAGCGAACCAAACTCTGCAGGGAAACTTGATGTTCCGCCTAGACGATAGGTGGGGCCGATTGCCGTAAACTGCGTAAATCCAGAACGCTCATAGGTATAAAGATCTACAGAAAGCGCTAGTTTATCGCTAATCATCCCTTTATAACCGACCTCCCAAGATTTAAGTCGCCCGATTTCTGCAGGACCTGTGCCTACTAATTCAGGCATTTCTTGGCCATTAAACACATTATAAGGAGTTAACGACCCAAAGCTTCCTGAAGGCACATATGTAGAGAAAAAGTTTTGTACCAATGGGACCAAAGGAGCATAACTAGGGTCTGCGCTCAACCCGGCATACAATGCATCCAACAACCCACCAGCAACCGCAGCACCGTAAGGTATTGCATTAGGAACACTGGTAGCACCGTAAGGCAAAGAAGTGCCCAAGCCCAACAATTCAATTGAAGGGTTAGCACCAAATCCTTGTGCGTCAATTTGACCAGATAGCCAAACATCAGCAATGCCAGGAGCAAGGGTTTGTACCGGGAAATCAATATACGTTTCTAGCGCGGTTGGTCCAAAAGTAGACTCGTTATATGAAAGTCTCCAGCTTGATGTGGCAGATGGCTTCCATACCAAAGCGATACGAGGAGCAATAGCCCCTTCATCGATAAAGTTGATTTTGTCATAACGCAACGCATAAGTCAAGTCGAGTTTGTCACTCAAACGCGAGGTTCCTTGACCGTAAACACCTGTAATTATGTAGGGGTCGTCATCGTCATTGCGTCCAAAAAGGGTGTATTCAGAATCTGTAGCATTGTTTCTGTAGTCCATCCCCACTGTAAAGTTCGAGTCTAAGAAACTTTCTACATCAAAGTTGTATTGTAGTTGGGCTTCGAGAGCAGCACGCTTGGTAACTTGTCTAAAGCCAGAGCTGTACAAGAACGTCGGATTGTTTTCGTCTCCACCATCGTTGTAGTTATAATACACTTGGGCAAACAAGCCTCCGGACTGTACACGTGCTTGTCCCCAATAATCGTTCCCTTGGATTAGCCCATAACCCTGTGAGTTAAAAAACAATCCGTTACCGTTAGAGAGTCCTCCAGAAAGCACTGCTGAGGTAGTGTCATTGGGACGAAATTCTAAATGTGCGTTGGCCGAATAGTTGCGGTATTCACTTGCAAGTGGATTACCATCTCCATCGGGGTCCAAATCACTCATGGTAAGCAATTTTTTTCCAGGCTTAGTAGCATCTACCATTTGATTGGTAATTGATGGCTGACGTATTGAACGAGCAAAACCATCGATTACATCTGCATCACGAATGGGATCAAGTTCAAACTCGTCTCCTTTGCTGTAGCGGGCGTTGATTTTAAACCCAAAAGTTTTGCTTTTGTTTGCATAGGCATGGCGGATTGCACCTCCCATAGTGGACTGTGTCCCTCCAAACAACTCTACTGTAGTGCCTGGATGGTCAATGGCTTTTTTAGACAAAAAGTGTACCACCCCAGAAGTAACTCCAGGACCATAGAGCGCAGAAGCTGCTCCACGTACCACCTCAATTCTTTCTATATCAATGTTAGAAAGACCGGTTTGAGAGGTGATAAACAATCCAGAAGCTGGAGAAATTAAGTACCTGTAGTCTAAAATTGGGAATGTAGAGGTTCCAAAAACTCCTGAACCAGCGCGCATTTCAAAATTAAGCGAGTTGGCAGATTGTTGTTGAATTTGCACCCCGGGGATGTTTACAAGGTTTCGGACAGGATCGGCGACGTTGGCCGAATTTTCGATGTCGGAGGCCGTGATCAGCGACACAGAAGCAGGTGCATCTTGCACTTTTTCGGCTCTTCGTGAAGCCGAAATAATCACCTCGTCTAAGGCGCTGCCTAGGGCCATTTGAACGTTGATGCTGGACGAAGAACTCACATCTATGGTTTGGGTTTGATACCCCACATAGCTTATGGTAAGTTGGTCGCCAACAGCCGCAGAAACCGAAAAGTTTCCGTCAAAATCAGAAGTTACCCCAACAGAGGTTCCTTCTACGACGATAGAAGCTCCTGGAAGAGGGTCTCCGTTTTCGTCAGATACAGTTCCGGTAATTTGCTGTGCCATCACTGAAAAACTGAAGGCCATCAAAAAACTGAATAAAAAAAGGTTTTTCATATTAATTGTTTGTTTTTGTAAGCGGTTACGTTCTAGTAAAATAGGGGCGCACAGAGACCTCAAAACAGGCTCATCATGTGAAGATAACATTTTTTTAGGTACAACGTCTTTTTTTCTGTTTTTATACAAACCTCCCTAAACCGATCTAATTAGGCAACAAAACGGATTTCTAGATTAAAAACGGCAAAGACTTTGTCCCTATTTTTTGAATTAATAGCTTAGCACATCGGATGAAAAAAGGATTTTATTTTTTAGTAAAATATGGCCTTAGACTATACAACTACTTTTATTTTAGAAGAGTTTGTGTCTATGGCTTAGAACAGGTGCCTAGATCGGGGGGTGTGTTATTTTCGCCCAATCATCAAAACGCTTTTTTGGACCCTCTTTTGGTCGGCTCTTACTGCCCCAAACCCGTTACATCACTTACGCGCGGCGATGTTTTTGGAGGGCGACTTCAGTGGTTTTTGGACGCCTTGCAAATGCTCCCGGTTTTTCGTATTCGAAACGGGTATAGTAGCCTCAAGAACAACGAGGCTACGTTCGAAAAGTGTTTTGACATACTTGCCAAAGGCGGAAGCATCATGATGTTTTCTGAAGGAGGGCATCACGGCGAATATTTTTTGCAACCCCTCTCCAAAGGAAGCAGTCGGCTGATGTGCCAAGCGCAGCTAAAGCACCCAGAAACCCCCATGTTTATTGTCCCTGTAGGCATCAACTATGGAAGTCATAAACGCCCGCTTGCTGATGTACATTTGGTTTTTGGCACGCCGATATCTGTTGGCAAATATTGTCAAAGCGAAGCACAACTTGTCAAATCGATTAATACGCTCAAAAACGTGTTAGCCGATGAAATGAGGCAAACCCTTTGGTTGCCCGATAACGATGCAAATTACCAACACAAAAAAAGGTTTATACACGCAACAAACACCCGCTTAGCATTTGACGTCTTAAAAAAGAAGTTAGAAAAGGGCAGTGATTTAGCACAACCAAAAGCGATCCCTCGTTGGACAAAGCCTTTTTTGTTTGTCACAAATCTTGTCCATTTTCCACCCCTTTTCGCGCTACGCAAAGTACTGTCTCTTTTTGAAGATGATGTTTTTCATGCCTCTTTAAAATACATACTTGGAGGAGTCTTTTTTCTGCTCTGGTGTGCTGTTTTGGCAGGTGTTGTATGGGTCTACGTATCGCTCAAGGCCGCGATATTGTTGTTAATAGTTTGTACGCTCATGTTATATGGTAGACAAAAACTATTGTTAAAACAAAAAACATAATAAAAAACTATAAAACCTTGTTTTGCCATCTTTTATTTAAAGAATATTTGTCAAATAATAGCTTTAATTCAATTAAATACGCCGTAGAAATAAGATTTTCTTATATTAAAAAATTATTTTTTCTCAAACAGGGGCTTCGTAAATTGCCGTATGAAAGATTTGATTATTATTGGGGCTGGTCCTATTGGAATGGCTTGTGGAATTGCCGCTCAAAAGGCCGGATTGTCTTTTCATATTTTTGATAAAGGCCCCTTGGTCAATTCGATCTACCGCTATCCGCTTAACATGACTTTTTTTTCGACCTCAGATCGATTAGAAATTGGCGATATTCCTTTTATTTCACAGAATCCCAAACCAACACGTGCCGAAGCCCTCGAGTACTATCGAAGGGTGTGCACCCATTGGAATCTCAACCCCAGCCTCTACGAAGAGATTCACACTTTTGAAAAACATCAAAACGGTTTTAAACTCCTGTCCGAAAAAAACAGTTACCAATGCAAAAATATTATTGTTGCAACGGGATTCTATGACTTTCCATATCCACTGAACGTAGCGGGAGAGCAACTGCCCAAAGTTCGTCACTACTACAGTGAGCCCCACCCTTATTATAACATGGATGTTGTTGTTGTAGGAGCGGCCAATTCTGCTGTAGATGCCGCACTAGAAACCTATAGAAAAGGGGCAAAAAGTGTCACCATGATTATCCGCGAAAAAAAAATCGGAGAAAACGTAAAGTACTGGGCTCGTCCTGATATTGTCAATCGGATAGAAGAAGGGAGCATCACCGCACACTTCGAGTCCAATATTGTTGCAATTACCGAAACAACAGTCCGCTTCAAAACCCCCAAACAAACCGTGGAAATTAAAAATGATTTTGTCTTGGCGATGACCGGGTACCAACCCAATTTTTCACTATTAGAAAAATTGGGGGTACAGTTTCAAGACGATGCAGACCACACGCCCATTTACCACCCAGAAACCATGGAATCCAACGCCCACGGGGTGTATCTAGCAGGGGTCGTTTGTGGAGGGCTTCGGACAAACAAATGGTTTATCGAGAATTCTAGGGCACACGCCCCCCTGATCATCCAAGCAATTAAAAATAAACGTTAAAATTGAGAATCCTCATTGCACCTGATTCCTTCAAAGAAAGTCTTTCGGCAAGTCAAGCAGTAAGGGCAATTGCCCGAGGAGTTTCCCAAGTATTTCCTGGGGCCAGATGCACCCATTTGCCCTTTTCGGACGGGGGAGAAGGTGCATTTGATTTATTGACAATCATTAAGCTTGGACAAACCGTCATTACACAAACGACAGACCCACTCAATCGTGAACTAAGAGCCCCTATCTTTGTGTTTAATGATGAAAAAACGGCTTGGATCGAACTGTCTCAAGCGTCTGGTTTAGCATTGCTTAACGCCCAAGAAAAAAACCCTATCGAAACGACCACTTTTGGGACAGGACTGCAAATTCTAGCGGCTTTGGATCGTGGAATTCAAAAAATCATTATCGGTATAGGTGGTAGCGCAACCCATGATCTCGGAATGGGAATTTTTGCCGCTCTTGGCGGAAAAATTTTAGACCAAAACCATCGGCCCATTCCCAACAAGGGGGGTGGCTTGTCTCAAGCAGCCGTCATAGACACTACGTTGCTCGATCCACGTATAAAAAAAACAACTTTTATCTTTGCTTCTGATGTTACCAATCCGCTATTGGGACCCTTAGGAGCTGCAACGGTCTATGCGCCTCAAAAAGGGGCGCGTCCAGATCAAATTTCTATTATTGAGAGCTACACAAAAAATATGGCAGCCCTCATTGAAATGAAAACAGGAACAAATATCGCATCAATTTCAGGAGGAGGTGCAGCAGGAGGCACAGCCGCAGGGCTGTTACCATTTCTCAACGCAAGCCTATGTCCTGGTTTTGAACTTTTAGCATCCTTTTCTCAATTGGATGAAAAAATTAAAGCCGCGGACCTCATTATCACAGGCGAGGGGCATCTTGACGAACAAACTTTTTATGGAAAGCTAATTTCCCAAATAGCAAGCCGCGCAAGAGACCATCAAAAACCGGTTTGGGCGTATGCAGGAAGCGTTTCAGCATCCCAAGAAAATTGTCTTGCACATGGGATTCAAAAGGCCTTTTCGATTACTCCTCAAACAATGGATTTTGAAATGGCCAAAAAGCAGGCGGCGACCTTATTAGAGCAAAAAGTAGTACAAACCTTAAAAAAAACAAAATGGCAATAGAGCTAATGTATATCACAATGGCAATCGTTTGGATTATCATTGGGACCAGTTATCTCAAATGGCACCCTTTTGTGGTACTATTGATCAGTGCTTTTGGCTTGGCATTTTTGTTGGGACTACCACTCCATCAGATCAGCGCAATAATTGGTGGAGGATTTGGCAAAACACTGCAAAATATTGGTTTACTGATTCTCTATGGGGCATGGATAGGCGCTGCCTTAGAGGCCTGTGGCGGAACAACAGCATTGGCCCAGGGGCTGTTAAAATTTTTGACTCGACTGCCCTTGCCTTTTGTTGTTGGTGCAATTGGTTATGTTGTGGCCATTCCTGTCTTTTGCGATGCTGCGTTTGTTATTTTAGCGCCATTGACCAAAAAGTTGGCGGGGAATCAAAAAACCCTAAGAAATGCTTTGACGGTCTCACTTTCAACGGGATTATTTGCCACGCACGTTTTGGTTCCTCCAACACCGGGTCCTCTTGCTGCTGCTGCCAACTTAGAACTCACAAATTTATTTTTACTGTTTGTTGTTGGTGGTTTTTTTGCATTATTGCTGATGCTAGTAGGGGCAGGCTTCGCCTATTATCTTTATCGCCGTAACCCAATAAATTCAGCGTCAGTAGAATTCGATTCACTTTTTTTGGATCAGACGAAACCCCTACCGTCACTTTATTGGGCCCTTGCACCAATTGGGGTTCCTATTCTTTTTATGGCGCTTGGAGCAGCGGCTCCATTTCTTTTCTATGAAGACATAGTGCCAATTTTTAAATTTTTTGGCGACCCTACCAATGCACTTCTTAGCGGCGTATTTCTTGCATTTTTGGTATGCAAAAAACAACATGTAGACCGCAAACAGGTGCTTCATAAGGGCATCGTTCAAGCAGCGCCCATCCTTTTGATTACTGCAATGGGTGGCGCGTTGGGGGTGGTTCTTCAGCAAGTTGATATCTCGGCATCGCTTCAAACCTTAGCGCTTCGCCCCAGCATGGGGATCGCAATACCGTTTCTATTAGCGGCTTTACTTAAGACTGCTCAAGGGTCCTCTACGGTTGCCATTATCACGGCTTCTTCTATTGTGTTTCCTTTACTTAGCGGTTGGGGTCTTGACAATGAAATGGGCAAAATTTGGACGTTGATGGCGGTTGGTACGGGAGCAATGACAATATCACATGCCAACGACTCGTATTTTTGGATTGTTAGCCAGCTGGGCGGCCTAAGCCTCAAGGAAGCCTATAAAACCCATACGTTTGCAACGCTCATACAAGGTCTTGTGGGGTTTGTTCTTATGCTTATTGCTTTTGAGCTCTGGCAATTAGTGGGCTAGTATTCGGTGTAGAAAATTTCGAGCCACAACTTTTTATCGAGCTGTGCTTGTTCTGGGTGTGATCCAATCAAAACTACGCCAAAGGGATTTAGAATTCCCATTGTGGGGTATTTTATATCGCCTTTAAGCAAGCCCAACGAAGCTGTTTTGGGCTCGATATAGCGGGTATTTGCACCCAAAACTACACCCAAAGTAACATTGGTAGAATCACGACGAACAATATTATTGACATGGTCGGTTATCCGAAATTTATACGATTTTGGGCGGCCGTTGTCGTCGTATTCTAGGAGTCCTCCATAGACATACTTATCCCCATTTTTTACCGATGAATTTAAGGTTTGATCGCTTAAAAAATCATTTAGCGCGCGCCCTGTTTTATAATTATAAAGATAAAGGCGATCGGGCAGTCCTCCCCCCTGCAAGGGGTCATAAGAAGGATCGACGTTGAACACAAGATTGGCCTCGTTGATCAACCATCTTTGTTCTCTAATGCGGTTGAGTTCTGCTCCCAAAACGTCATTTTCAGGATCAAAAAGCTGGATTCGGGCATGTTTTTGCCCTCCTTGTATAAAGAGACGATCCGCAGGAATTCCGGCTTCGCTTTGTTGAATTTGCTGTGCGATCGCCGCATCGGCAAAACTGTTTTTTAGGGTATTAATCTGCACACCACCCAAAGGCATTGTGTAGGTTCTTTGTTCGCGGTCAATGGTGTCGTCGCTCGTGTCGTCCTCTGTGTTGTTGAGGTTATAAGAGTCATAACTATAGGTGATCTTGATTTCGGCACCGCCCAGATCTAACAACATATACAAGTCATCCGAAAAGTTACTCGTTTGGATGATTAGCCCCCTAAAATACTCGTTGAATTGATCTTGGCTGTTAAGTTCTACTTGCCCTTCTTTATCAATAAATTTTTCTTGAAAAAATCGTGTATCCAAAGGAAGGCGAATACGTGGAGTTAGTCGTGTTTCTACCTGTTGGGTCTCATCGACCTCGGTGGTTTCGGGATCGTCTTCTGTATAGTTGAAACGTAACTCATCAAAAGAGAGCGTATAATTGCCGTCGTATAAAGTGGCTCCATAAAACCCTTCTTCATAATAATCGCGATTAGAATAATAGGCCAAAGGGGTTTCAAAATTATTGAAGGGGTCCAAACGACTTAAAAAATAGGTAAGCTCATGTACTTTGATGTTAAAGCTCGCCTGGCGATTGCCATATAGAGAGTCAATTTGATATACCTTGTTTTCTTGATCGTACTCCGTATCATTATCATCGGCATCCAATATCCCATCCCCATCGGAGTCCTCATCTAACGGATTGCTGCCGGCACGGGTTTCTACTAAGTCGGTTAGTGTATCTCCGTCGGTATCACTTTGAGGATCATCAGGGTCGATATCAAAGGCATCAATGACACCATCAGCATCTCGGTCTTTGAGATTGTTGAAAAAAGGAATTTCTAAAAACACTTCAGTGACACGTTCATTTTCTTGGATGACCTGAATGTTGTCTTCATCGCCCTCATCTTCGCGGGTTTGTGTAAAGGATCCAAATATAGCATTGGAGGTCAGCTGCAATTGAGTAACGATAGCCGCCTGTGCCTTTCCAAACAAAGGATGATTTATCTCTCCCAACTGTCCCAACGGCAAGCCATTGGTTTGCACTTTTTCTATCGCATCTTGATAGGCATATACAGGAAGTTGAACACTTTGTGTTGTAAAAGATTGATCTTCCAATAATGAAGCTCCAACACCATGAAAATCCTTATTACACGAGGCGATGGTTAAAACAACAATCAACAAGAAACTGTTGCGTTTTAGGACGTTCTTAAGTGACATAAATGATTAGCAGATTTGTTCAGTATAGAAGTTGGTATAGGCATCTTCCTCTGTAGTAGCCTGATACTCCAAAAGGGGTTTTTTGCTTGACTTGATGGCGGCAACGGTATGGTCATCGACCTCATCACTGGCAATTACAAAACCATCGGCATGATCGACATTGATTTTTATCAAATTTTCATAACTCGCCTCAGCAAGGGCTTCGATGCTTTTGTCTTCAATCTTATCAGAAGCCACTTTGGTTTTTAGGGTATCGGACATGCTTCCATCAAAATCCTTGGGATAAATTGAGGTAACGAGTTTGCTGTCCTGAAATAAAGGTTCGTCTTTATATAACGTTTTGAGATACAAAGGAAACAAAGAAGTAAACCAACCATGCAGGTGAATGATGTCGGGAGACCAATTTAGTTTTTTGACGGTTTCGATGACCCCTTTGGTAAAAAAGACCATCCGATCGTCGTTATCTTCAAACAAATTTCCTTTATCGTCCCGCAAAATCGCACGCCGTTTAAAAAAGTCTTCGTTGTCGATGAAATAAACCTGCATCCGTTCTTTGGGAATCGAAGCAACTTTAATGATAAGGGGAGTGTCTAATTCATTGATCACCAAATTCATGCCGGACAAACGGATCACTTCGTGAAGTTGATGCCTACGCTCATTGATCAAACCATAGCGCGGCATGAAAATACGGGTTTGCCCACCTTTTTCGTTTATATATTTTGGAATTTGAAAAGAATTAAAAGCCTGTTCAGTATTTGGCAAATAAGGAACAACCTCAGATGAAATGATTAGGACTTTCTTGTCTTTCATATTGTGTTAAAACGGATGTAAAAGTTTTGCAAAATTAAGAATTATTATTCAGAGTTCTAGAAACTTTGTCTATTTTGCGCTGTTAATGTTTTCCTAAATGGAGGTGTTTAAAAATTATGAAAAGCTTCAAAAGCACCTAAATCCCAAGGAAAGTATCGGCTTTGTTCCAACCATGGGAGCATTGCATCAAGGCCATTTGTCGTTGATTAAAGAATCGATAAAACACCACCAACAAACGGTGGTTAGCATCTTTGTCAACCCCACTCAATTTGACGACACAGGCGACTTGGATCGATACCCGCGAACGTTGGAAAAAGATCTTGCTCAACTGGCCTCGCTCAACCAAAATTTGTGGGTTTATGCCCCCCTAGTTTCGGAGATATATGGGCCAGCACCTCCAGTCACAAACCCTTATGACTTTGGAGCTTTGACGCAAACTATGGAAGGCCTATCTAGAGCACATCATTTTCAAGGAGTAGCGACTGTCGTAGAAAAGCTTTTTAGAAAAGTAAATCCACAGAGCGCCTATTTTGGCGAAAAAGACTTTCAACAAATACGCATAATAGAAACTTTAGTCGCACAAAAAAACCTTAACATCGAGATTGTTCGCTGTCCGATTGTCCGTGAAGTAGATGGATTAGCAATGAGTTCGAGAAACACACTATTGTCTCCAGAAGAACGTAGTCAAGCACCCCTTTTGCACACAACTTTATGTGCTGCTAAAGCACAATTTTTGCGTCAGCAATCGATCGATACGATCAAACAAAATGTACACGAGATCTATGAAAAGGCACCCCTTTTTAGTCTTGATTACTTTAACATTTGCGATGAAAATAGGCTGCAAGACATCAAAAATTATCCCGCCCCACAGGCAAGAGGGTTTTTGGCAGCAAAGCTTGGCAAAATAAGGTTGATTGACAATATGCCTTTTTGAAAAAACAATATCTTTGCCCCATGAAAATCCAAGTCGTAAAATCAAAAATTCACCGAGTTACCGTCACCCAGGCTGATCTCAATTATATGGGCAGTATAACGATTGATCGCGATTTGATCGATGCGGCAAATCTGGTGGTTGGCGAAAAAGTTCAAGTGGTGAACATCAATAATGGTGAACGACTCGAAACCTATGTAATCGAAGGGCAAAAAGGTTCGGGAGAAGTCACACTCAATGGCCCTGCTGCCCGCAAAGTACAGCCTGGAGACATCGTTATAATTATCAGTTATGCCCTGATGGATTTTGAGGAAGCCAAAAGTTTCAAGCCCACACTTATTTTTCCCAACGAAAAAACCAATACTTTAAACTGATTTTGGCTTTTTTAAAAACACTTTTCCGAAAAATCTTACCCTTAACAATAGGTGTTTTTTTCATCTGGCTTTCGATAAGAACAACCACCCCTGAAGAGCGAAATGCGATTATAGAATCCATTCAAAATGCGAACTATTTTTTTGTAGGGCTATCCATCTTTTTTGCAGTACTCAGCCATCTTTCGAGAGCGTATCGTTGGAAATATTTATTGCAACCGCTAGGGTATAAACCCCGATTTATAAACAGTGTGCTTACGGTCATGATTGCATATTTGGCCAATTTGGGGGTTCCAAGGTCGGGCGAAATACTTCGTGCTACTGCCCTGGCCAATTATGAAAAGCTTCCTTTTGAAAAAGTTTTTGGAACCGTCGTTGCCGAACGCATAGTGGACCTTCTTTTTTTAATCTTTTTTATCCTAATCGCACTTTGGGTTCAATTTGATCTAATTTGGGATTTATTGCGCCCCAAGGATTTCAACCCCTATAGCATTGCCCTTTTGGCAATTTTTGGAATGCTAATTTTGCTTGTGTTACGTCACTATTTTAACAAAAGTCAAAAGGGTTGGGTGATCAAAATTAAAACCCTTTTCATCGGGTTTCTTCAAGGGATCAAAAGCGTACTGTCTATGCCTCACAAAGGACTTTTTATGCTTCATACCGTCTTTATCTGGGCGATGTATCTTGCCATGTTTTATACCGTAAAATGGGCGATGCCCGAAACCGACGCCCTTACACTAACGATGGTTATCCCCGCCTTTGTTGCAGGAGGGATTGTAATATCTGCGACCAATGGAGGCATTGGGGTTTATCCCTTTACGGTAGCGTTGGTTTTAGAAGGCTTTGGCATCAGCAATCAAGCTGGTTTAGCTTTTGGCTGGATCATGTGGTCCTCGCAAACGTTCATGATTCTTGTTTTTGGCGCACTGTCCTTTTTTACATTACCTTTAGTCAACAGGGCATCCTAACGATAGAAGATGAGTAAAATCAAAACAAGTTTTTTTTGTCAAAATTGTGGCACCGCACATACCAAATGGCAAGGGCAATGCAATGGTTGTAAAGCCTGGAACACCATCGTTGAGGAAGTCATCGAAAAAAAATCGGCAAATACGGTATTTGCAACAAACGGATCAAAAGGTAGTACTCCCCAATTGATCGATACCCTAACCACAGACCACGAAATTCGGATAGACACCCAAGACCCCGAACTCAATCGGGTTCTTGGCGGGGGCATTGTCCCCGGCGCAGTGATTCTTTTGGGCGGCGAACCGGGGATTGGAAAATCTACCTTATTGCTCCAACTTTCCCTCAAATTACCCTCAAAAGTTTTGTATATCTCTGGAGAAGAAAGCGAAAAACAAATCAAAATTCGAGCAGCCCGAATGCAATCGCAACCCTCGCAATGCTATATTCTGACCGAAACCCGGACACAACCCATTTTGTTACAACTCCAAAAAGAGCAACCCGATCTGGTCATCATTGACTCCATACAAACCCTGCACAGTGATTATGTAGAAAGCAGCGCTGGAAGTGTTTCTCAAATAAAAACATGTGCCGCAGAATTGATTGCCTTTGCAAAACAAACCAACACCCCAATATTATTGGTTGGACATATTACTAAAGACGGTGCAATAGCAGGGCCAAAGATTTTAGAGCACATGGTAGATACGGTGCTGCATTTTGAAGGAGATCAAAATCATATTTATCGGATTTTACGTGCCCAAAAAAACCGTTTTGGAGCCACCGCCGAAATTGGTATTTATCAAATGCAAGCCGACGGTTTACAAGCCGTGGCCAACCCCAGTGAAATTTTGCTGTCCAACCACGACACAGACCTTAGCGGACATGCCATTGCCGCTACGGTAGAAGGCATTCGCCCTATGTTTGTCGAAATTCAAGCTTTGGTCAGCACCGCCGTATATGGAACCCCACAACGCAACAGCACCGGATTCAACATCAAGCGACTCAATATGTTGTTGGCCGTCCTAGAAAAAAGGGCCGGCTTTGCTTTGGGAGCAAAAGATGTTTTTATCAACATTGCCGGAGGGATAAGCATTGACGATGCCGCACTGGACTTGGCTGTTATAGCCGCCATACTTTCAAGTCACAACGACATACCGATTGCTAAAAGTTGTGTCTTTGCAGCAGAAATTGGCTTGTCTGGAGAAATTAGACCCGTCTCAAAACCCGAACAACGCATCCGTGAGGCTGCCAAATTGGGCTTTGAAACCATCGTGATTTCAAAACACACCCAGTGGAAAGGAAAAACCCCAGGCATCAAGGTTGTTTCTTTTGCAAAAATCGAAGAAATACTTCACTTTCTTTTTGGCTAAAGATGGCCCTGTTTACTAATAAATTATACTATTTTTATTTAAATAAATAAACCCAACGGCTATGGACAAAATAGTTAGACAATTTCTCCAAGAAGTAGAAAGTCGCAATCAGAACGAGCCTGAATTTATGCAGGCAGTAACAGAGGTTGCCGAAACGGTGATTCCATATATTGTTCAACACGAAATCTATTATGGGCAAAACATCCTTTTGCGCATGGTAGAACCCGAACGCGTGGTTTCGTTCCGTGTTCCGTGGATAGACGACAAAGAAGAAATTCAGGTCAACCGCGGCTATCGAATTGAGATGAACTCTGCAATTGGCCCATACAAGGGAGGGCTCCGCTTTCATCCCAGTGTCAATCTAAGCGTTTTGAAGTTTTTAGCCTTCGAGCAAGTTTTCAAAAACAGTCTAACAACCCTTCCTATGGGAGGAGGAAAAGGGGGGTCTGATTTTAACCCCAAAGGCAAAACTGACACTGAAGTGATGCGTTTTTGCCAAAGTTTTATGACGGAGCTTTTCAGACACATTGGTCCCAACAGAGATGTCCCCGCAGGCGACATTGGGGTTGGTAGTCGTGAGATTGGGTATCTTTTTGGACAATATAAAAGGTTGAAAAACGAGTTTACTGGCGTTTTGACCGGCAAAGGTGTCTCATGGGGCGGTTCATTGATTCGTCCTGAGGCAACAGGCTATGGGGTGGTCTATTTTACGGAAGAAATGTTGCGCCACAAAGGCGATGGCCTTAAGGGTAAAAAAGTGGTTATTTCGGGATCAGGAAACGTAGCCCAGTATGCGGCAGAAAAATGCTTACACCTTGGAGCAACGGTGCTTACGATGTCTGATTCGTCTGGATTTATTCACGACCCTGAGGGTATTGACGAAGCCAAACTCGCCTATATCATGAAGCTCAAAAATGTCCAGCGTGGACGTATTGCTACTTATGTAGAGCAGTATCCTAACGCGACATTCCATGCACAGAAAACCCCATGGGGGGTCCCCTGTGACGTGGCCTTGCCGTGCGCAACCCAAAACGAACTTAATGGCAATGACGCCAAAGCATTGGTCAAAAACGGATGTACTTGCGTTGGCGAAGGGGCAAATATGCCTTCAACACCAGAAGCAATCGAAGTATTTCACAAAAGTAAAATCAATTATGCCCCCGGAAAGGCTTCCAATGCAGGAGGTGTAGCAGTGTCCGGCCTTGAAATGGCTCAAAACTCACTCCGCTATAGCTGGACACGTGAAGAGGTCGATGCGAAGCTCAAAGGAATTATGATTGATATCCACAAATCGTGTCTAAAGTATGGTGATGAAGCCGGCTTTGTCAATTATGTAAAAGGAGCAAATATTGCTGGTTTTGTAAAAGTTGCAGACGCCATGTTGGCGCAAGGAGTAGTCTAAATACACCATGCAATTAAAGACCAATATCATCGTTATTGGAACAATTAAGTATGGTGACACCAGTCTTATTGCACGTTGTTTTACAGAACACTTGGGCTACCAATCCTACCTTTTAAAAGGAATCTTAACAAATCGAAAAACGGGCTTGAAGAAAGCAATCTTTCAGCCCTTTTCTATTTTAGAGGCCGTGGTGTATCACCACCCTCAAAAACAATTGCATCACATTCGTGAAGCCCAGTTAACGGCAAGTGGTCACGTTCAACAACCCGATGTTGTCAAACAAACCCTTACCTTGTTTTTGGCAGAAGTGCTTCAAGAAGTTTTGCAAGAAGAAGCCGGGCCCAATAAGGAGTTGTATACGTTTTTGTCCACGTCAATACAATGGCTGGAACATTCTGAATACGCGGCCAATTTTCATTTAAAATTTTTGTTAGCAATGACCCGGTTTATGGGTTTTTATCCAAGTGCGCAAACAACCGAAAGCACCTATTTTGAAATCGATTCTGCAAGTTTTGTCGAATATAAACCTCAAGGAGAATACCTGGAGGGAAAGGCGCTTTTTTGCTTTAAAAAACTATTAGGCACAAATTTTGATGAGTTACATACCTTGCAGATCGAAAAAACAGTAAAAAAGGAACTATTAAATAAAATTTTGTGCTATTATAGCGTTCATTTACAGCATTTTGGAACACCTAAGTCTTTACATATTCTTCAAACGGTTTTTTCGTAGTACAACAACCTGCGTTTTTGTGCTATTAGGTGGTTTTACAACAAGTGTGTTTGGACAGCAGATCACCATTTTAGACCGTGAAACCAATACCCCTCTAGAAGGCGTTGTATTGTTTTCTGATGACACCAAAATCAGCACATTGACCGATTATCAAGGCAGAGCAAACCTTGCGTTATTTGAAGGGCAAAAAAAAGTTAACATACAATACAACGGATTTAAGCCTACGACAATTGTATCGACAACACCCGAATGGACCGATCAAACACTGTATCTAACCCCAGCAACCCAGCTCCTTAAGGAGGTCATACTTTCCGTTGCTCGGAACGAAACCCGTCGGGATCAGTTGGCTGAAAAAGTGTCGCTAATCGACGCAGAAACAATCCGTAACAATCCGCTCCGAACGGGTGCAGAAATATTAGAACTTACCCCTGGAGTTCGTGTACAAAAATCTCAAGGCGGTGGCGGAAGTCCAGTTTTAAGAGGATTTGAAGCCAACAGGGTCTTGTTGGTTGTCGACGGTGTACGAATGAACAATGCAATTTATCGATCGGGGCACCTACAAAACGCAATCACATTGGACCCCAATATTATTGACCGCGTTGAGGTCGTTTTTGGGTCCTCTTCTGTAGGATACGGTTCCGATGCCCTTGGCGGAGTAATTCACTACTTTACAAAAACCCCAAAACTCAATGCCGAAAAATCCTTTGAAAGCACCTTTTCAAGTGCCTTTAATAGTGCAAATATGGGCAGCATGAACAATTTAACAGCCAGTATTAGCACTAAGAAATGGGGAAGCATCAGCAGTTTTAGTTTTTCAAATTTTGGGGATATTCGGATGGGAAAAAATCGCACACACGGTTTCGAAAACTGGGGTCTGACTCCCGTTTATTCAGAAAACAATAGACACTTCTACAAGGCAGATCAGACGGTGAATCCCGATCCAGAAATTCAAAAAAACACCGGGTATAGCCAGTACGATTTTTTTCAAAAGTTTTTATATCAAATCGACGCCCAAAATCAGCTCACCGTCAACCTTCAGTATTCTACCTCATCAGACATTGATCGTTTTGACAAACTTAGAGAATCATCCGACGGAGCGCTCAAGTTTAGCGAATGGTACTACGGCCCTCAAAAACGCTTTTTGGCAGCAACACAGTTTAAGTTTTTTAAGGGAAACCGTTGGTTGCGAAAGGGAACCCTTACCCTAGCATATCAGAATGTTGCCGAATCACGAAACAAAAGAAAATTTGGAAGCCTCGACCGAGATACCCAAGAAGAACAAGTTCATGTTTTGAGCCTCAATACTGATTTTGACGCCCTACTGTCCAAAACAATAAATGTTGCTTATGGATTTGAAGGGACCTTCAACACCGTATATTCTAGAGGATTTACCCGTACCCTTGAGGTGCAGGGCAACGCCATAGTTGGTGCTACTGTTCCTTTGGCAATACCAAGTAGGTACCCCAGCAACGGAAGTACATTGGGGAGTCTTGCAGCATATAGCAATCTGATTTGGGATTATTCTCCCAAACTAACCTTCAATGCAGGCTTACGACTGAGTTTTTCTGCCTTGGACGCCGAATGGAAAAAGATGGCGCTTATCGACCCTCAGCTGACCAAAGTAGTACTCAATTCCGAAGCCCTTACATGGACCTTGGCAACGGTCATGAAGCCCCAACAGGGCTGGCAACTCAATTTTATCCTTTCAAATGGTTTTAAAGCACCCAATATTGATGATATTGGCAAAATTAGGGAAAATGCCGGGGTGCTTATCATTCCCAATTCTTTTCTCAAACCCGAATACGCCTACAATTTTGATTTTGGTTTAACACGTATCTCTAAAAACCAAAAAAATCAACTTTCCTTTCGGGGTTTTGCAACGCTAATTTCTCGGCATATTGTTCGAAGTGACTACATCGTTTTTTCGGATGTTACCACCCCCAATTTGGAAACCATTTTATACGATGGCGAAGAATTACCCACCGTTGCCAACAAAAACCTGGGCAATCGATGGGTTTATGGAGCTTCAATTGACGGACAATACCACGTATCAGAACACCTGATGGCACGTGCCAGCTTGATGTACACCAAGGGAGATAAAAATGAAAAATATGGCCCACTGCCTTCTATAGCGCCGTATTTTGGCTCTTTTTCACTCATTTATGAAAAAGAGCGTTGGAATCTCCAAGCCAACTACAGTTTCAGCGGCGCCAAAGATCCGGACCAATATAGCTTTGGCGGTGAGGATGGATTAGAAGAAACACCAATATTAAGCTCAGGTATTGGAGGGTCAATTTACGCAGGGACCCCATCCTGGGGCATGGCAGCTGTTTTTATCAATTACGACCCAAAACCTCATTTGACCTTTCAGGCGGGGATCGACAATATTTTTGATACGCATTACCGTAGTTTTGCCTCTGGAGTATCTGCACCAGGCCGAAGCCTTCAATTGGGACTTCGGGTTAAGATGTAGTATTTATTTTATATGAAATACAGGCCTTTGGTTGCTGTAAAATTCTTATTTTCGCAACTTTAGAAAAAGCACATAACAGCATGGCTTTCAAGGAATACAAAGGTTTGAACTTATCTAAAATCTCAGAAGAGGTCTTAGCCGTTTGGAACCAACAATCGATTTTCCAAAAGACCATTTCCAATCGAGAGGGCAACCCCCCTTTTATTTTTTACGAAGGGCCTCCTTCGGCCAACGGCCTGCCAGGGATTCACCATGTCATGGCACGTGCAATCAAAGACATTTTTTGTCGCTACAAAACACAAAAAGGCTTCCAAGTAAAACGCAAAGCAGGATGGGACACCCATGGACTGCCTGTAGAGTTGGGGGTCGAAAAAGAATTGGGGATTACCAAAGACGAAATTGGAAAATCAATTTCTATATCCGAATACAACCAAGCCTGCAAAACGGCAGTGATGCGTTACACCGATATTTGGAACCGACTTACCGAACGAATCGGCTATTGGGTGGACATGGACGACCCCTATGTTACTTATGAACCCAAATACATCGAAAGCGTCTGGTGGCTTTTAGAACAGATCTACAACAAAGGCTTGCTCTACAAAGGGTACACCATTCAACCCTATTCGCCAAAAGCAGGGACAGGGCTAAGCTCACACGAACTCAATCAACCCGGAACCTATCAAGATGTCACCGATACCACTGTTACGGCCCAATTTAAAACCCATCGAGAAACCCTTCCGAAGGCATTACAAAATGAGGCACCACTGTATATTTTGGCATGGACAACCACACCTTGGACACTCCCATCAAACACAGCCCTGACGGTTGGGCCCAAAATCACGTATGTAGAAATTCACACCTACAACCAATACACTTTTGAGCCAATACGAGTCTTGATTGCAAAGGCTTTGGTAGCCAAACAATTTGGCAGTAAATATTTCGAAGTGGACGCCCATCAATCGCTCAAAGACTTTCAACCAGAGGACAAAAAAATTCCCTACTGGTTGGGCGAAGAAATTTTAGGTGAAGCCCTAGAGGGCATTACCTATGAGCAGTTATGGGATGAAGCACCACTACCATTGACCAACCCTCAGAATGCATTTCGTGTAATTTTAGGTGACTTTGTCACCACCGAAGACGGTACAGGAATTGTACATACCGCACCAACCTTTGGCGCCGATGATGCTAGAGCCGCCAAAGAAGCCAAACCCGAAGTTCCTCCGCTCTTGGTTTTGGACGAAAACAACAATCCCGTTCCTTTGGTTGATCTTCAAGGACGTTTTAGAAAAGAGGTTGGGTCTTTAGGCGGGCAATACGTCAAAAACGAATACTATCCAGATGGACAGGCACCTGACCGCTCTGTTGATGTCGAAATTGCCATTCGGCTAAAAGAAGAAAACAAAGCCTTTAAGGTAGAAAAATACGTTCACTCCTATCCCAACTGTTGGCGAACCGACAAGCCAATATTGTATTACCCATTAGACTCTTGGTTCATCAAAGTCACCGAGGTCAAAGACCGTATGGTGTCTTTAAATAAAGAAATCAACTGGAAACCCAAAGCTACTGGTGAAGGACGTTTTGGAAACTGGCTCTCCAATGCCAACGATTGGAATTTGTCCCGCTCCCGTTTTTGGGGAATACCCCTACCCATTTGGCGTTCTGAAGATGGCCAAACCGAAAAAATCATCGGCTCTATGGAGGATTTTGTAGAAGAAATACAAAAAGCCATTGCTGCCGGCGTACAAGAGCATAATCCTTTCGAAGGATTTGTCGTTGGAGATATGAGCACAGCCAACTATGACAAGATCGACCTGCACAAAGACACCGTTGACCAAATAATTTTGGTTGCTGAAGACGGTAAAACCCCTCTATATCGCGAAACAGACTTGATTGACGTATGGTTTGATTCTGGATCGATGCCCTATGCACAGTGGCATTACCCATTTGAAAATCGAGAAAAAATTGATCAAGGGAGTCATTTTCCGGCAGATTACATTGCAGAAGGCGTAGATCAAACGCGAGGGTGGTTTTATACCCTCCACGCGATTGCAACCTTGGTTTTTGATAATCAGGCTTACAAAAACGTTGTTTCTAACGGTCTAGTATTGGACAAACAAGGGCAAAAAATGTCCAAACGACTCGGTAATGCAGTTGATCCATTCCAAATATTAGACCAATATGGGCCCGACGCCACGCGTTGGTATATGATTGCCAATGCGAATCCCTGGGACAATCTAAAATTTGACCCCGAAGGCATTGCAGAAGTCCAACGTAAGTTTTTCGGAACCCTATACAACACCTACTCTTTTTTCAGTTTATACGCCAATATAGACGCCTTTACCCATCAAGAAGAAGCCATCCCTTTAAAAGATCGAACAGAACTTGACCAATGGATCCTTTCCGAACTCAATGGTTTGGTGTCTGAGGTTGACGCAGCCTATATCGATTATGAGCCTACCAAAGCAGCACGTGCAATTTCTGACTTTGTACAAGAGCGTCTGAGCAACTGGTATGTGCGCCTATCCCGTCGCCGTTTCTGGAAAGGAAGCTATGGCCCTGACAAAATTGCAGCATATCAAACCCTTTTTGAATGCCTTTTGACGGTATCAAAACTCAGCGCACCCATTGCGCCATTTTATGCCGATGCTCTTTACAAAGATTTGGTTGATGCAACGCAAATAGAACCTTTTGAGTCAGTTCACCTATCGGATTTTCCAAAAAGCAAACCCCAATACGACAATGCCGAGCTCGAAACCCGAATTAACAAAGCACGAATCATTACTTCGTTGGCCCTTTCATTGCGTAAAAAAGAGCGAATAAAAGTGCGCCAGCCGCTTCAAAAAATCATGATCCCTGTGCACAGCCCACAAGAAAAAGAGGCATTGACAGAAATTATGCCGTTACTGTGTTCTGAGATCAACGTCAAAGAGGTCGTCCTAATTGACGATGCCAGCAGTATATTGGTCAAAGAAATCAAGCCCAATTTCAAAACCCTCGGACCGCGTTTTGGTAAAGACCTAAAAGCAGTGGTAGAAGCCATTAAGCAACTCAACAACGAGCAAATTAAAAAGCTCGAAGCAGGATCTGCAATTTCGCTTTACATTAATGAAAAAAATATTATTTTAGGAACCGATGATGTTCAGATCGGATCTAAAGACATCGAAGGGTGGCAAGTTGCCAACAGCAACGGAATAACCGTGGCCCTTGACATTACCCTAACAGATACTTTGATCCAAGAAGGGTTGGCACGTGAATTGATTAATAAAGTCCAAAACCTTAGAAAAGACTCTGGACTCGAAGTAACCGACAAAATAACGGTTGCCATGACCACAACGACTCTAGTCAAACAGGCTGTTGAAACCAATCGAGACTATATCATGTCCGAGATTTTAGCGACTGTGATAGAGTATAAAGAGTCATTAGATGAAGGGCATTCCATAGCCCTAAATGAAGAACAGATACAAATAACCATAAATACGAATTGATATGGCAGAGGATATGAAAGTAAGATACTCAGACAAAGACCTAGAGGAGTTTAGAGTATTGATTGAAGAAAAGATCGCCAAGGCCAAAGCCGACCTCCAATTGTTACGAAGTGCTTACATGAACGACGGCAACAACGGGACGGATGACACAGCACCCACCTTTAAAGCATTTGAAGAGGGTTCGGAAACCATGTCCAAAGAAGCCAATACGCAGCTGGCACTACGGCAAGAAAAATTTATCCGCGATTTGAAAAATGCGTTGGTACGTATCGAAAACAAAACCTACGGGATTTGTAGAGTTACCGGCAACCTGATCAACAAACAACGATTGTTTCTTGTGCCCCATGCCACTTTGAGCATTGAGGCAAAAAACATGCAGAAATAATTCGACGCGTTTTACAAGGACTGTTTTTGAGTATCAGCCTTTTTCTTGGGGCACAGCAGCAACAGTTCCTTACCTGGCCTGGTCAAGCACAAAGACAAGTCTTTGCAGACTTCCCCTATGCAGGAACCATCAAGATAATTGGAGATGAAAATCTTAAAGTTGTCGAGGCGGTTTATCAAACAGAGGGCGAATATGCCCGAGCATTGCAACTTCATAGCACCGTTTCTGAGGGGGTACTTTTTTTAAAAGAACAAGAAATGCCCGACTTTCAAAGCCCTAATGATAAACTTGGGGCCCATAAATTTTTTGCGACCTCGATTACCCTAAAAATCCCCGCGAACCAAAGTTTGCGATTGGTTGTAAATGATGCCCGCCTTTCTTTAGAGGGACATTTAATTGAAATAGATGTGGTTCAACAAGGGGGACAATGCCTTTTGAAAAATTGGTCTGGCCCCGGAAAAATCCAAACCCAAGACGCTGAAATTGTCCTTGATGTCAATGATTTAACGCTCCAAATTAGCAGCCCAGCGAATCTGCAGGCCAATTGCCCTCTAACCCAAGAAGGACCTTTTTTGCAAATTGGCAGCCAACGCGGGGCGATTCGTTGTGTCGCCCAATGATATTTTTCTAAATTTACACTCTTAAAAGCGTTAGCATCGTGCCACACATCAAATTTAAGCCACTTAACCACTTAGGAGCCTTGTTGATTGTCCTAATGGTTTTGCTCATCGATCAGGGGGTAAAGATGTATATAAAACTAAACCATCCTTTGACCGTATATGGCGGTGATGCCCTTCTGGACTGGGGTTTTTTTAAATTACTGTTTGTCGAAAACAAAGGAATGGCAATGGGGGCACGGCTCAACGACATCATCCCTTTTATTTCGGATCAAACTGCAAAATTGGTACTCACCTTATTTCGCTTGGTGGCCATTGTAGGGCTTGGTTATTGGGCTTATGACACTTTCAAAAATAAGGGGCCTGTTTTATTGCGATGGGCTTTGTGTTTGATTTTTGCCGGAGCGTTGGGCAACATTATCGATTCGGTTTTTTATGGCGTTTTATTTACCCACAGTTATGGACAGGTTGCTACATGGGCGGCAGCAGGCGAGGGCTATGCGCCGCTGTTCTATGGACATGTGGTAGACATGCTTCAATTTCCACTAGTCGAATGGACGTGGCCCCAATGGATGCCTTTTGTCGGGGGAGAGCCCTATTTATTTTTCGAATATATATTCAACATAGCAGACACGGCCATTAGTATTGGCGTTGGAGTTTTAGTTTTTTTCAATAAAAAAATCTTTGGACCTACTGCCCCCCAAAACAAAACGTCCCCTCAGGCGTAACCCCAAAATCGAGCGGGACATCAAAAGTGGTCCGATCTTCAATCTCTGGGATGGGTTCAAAAAACGATAACCCTACCTTTATAGTTTCTTTTGGACATTTTGACAAAAAGCGGTCATAATATCCTTTGCCATAGCCTACACGATGCCCTTGTAAATCAAATATGAATAACGGAACAAAAATAACATTGATAATAGACGGAGACACCACGATACCCTCTTGTGGCTCCGGAATACCCCATCGATTTGTTTTTAACAGCGTACTGTCGGTGAGCAGATAATGACTCAAGTTGTTTGAATCTTCGACCTTAGGAACAATGATTTCCTTGTCTTTTGATTGGAGTATGGCCAGCAAAGGTTCGGTATCTACTTCAGGTTGGGTCGAACTGGTCAAAAACAAATGGTAATATTTGCCCTTCCAGATGGGGAGTTTGAGACATTGATTGGCCAGGGCAATACTTTTTTCTTGTAGTTGCTCCGAACTATAGGTGGCACGCAGCGCACCATAGGTTTGTCGAAGGGATGATTTTTTTGTCATTCGCCAACAAGGTACGCTTTATTTCAATCTCCCATAGGGAGTTAAAATTTTATTAGACTTATAAATACAGTATTTTTAACGTGTGAAAACACCGAGCCTTGAGATTCAAATCAAAACCCTTCCTGCCAGTGCAGGCGTATATCAATTTTATGATACAGAAGAAAAATTGTTGTATGTAGGCAAGGCCAAAAACCTCAAAAAAAGAGTCCGTTCTTATTTTACAAAAACCCACGATCACAACCGGACCCGATTGCTTGTCAAAAAAATCTCACGGATCAAGCACATTGTAGTTAGCTCAGAGATGGACGCCCTGTTGTTGGAAAATAACCTGATCAAAACCTACCAGCCTCGTTACAATGTGATGCTCAAAGATGACAAAACTTACCCTTGGTTGTGCATCAAAAACGAAGCATTTCCGCGCATTTTTCTTACCCGCAAAATGATCCGTGACGGTTCAGAATATTTTGGTCCGTTTACTAGCGTCAAGACCGTACGCGCCTTGTTAGACTTGATCAAGGCCCTCTATCCGTTGAGAACCTGTAAGTACGATTTGTCTCAAGAAAAAATCGCAAGACAAAAATATAAAGTATGTCTCGAGTACCATCTAGGGAATTGTGCGGCTCCCTGCGTTGGCAAAATGGCAACTGACGAATACAACAACAACCTGCAAGTAATTCGTCAAATCATCAAAGGAAATTTTAAAAACGCCCTTAAACTTTTTAAAGAAAAAATGGTGCAACACGCCGAGGCAATGGAGTTTGAGGCCGCCCAGCTTATCAAAGAAAAAATAAACATCCTTGAAAATTATCAAGCAAAAACCACTGTAGTAAACGCCAAAATAGACAACGTAGATGTATTTACTGTTTTTTCGGATGAAACTTATGGCTATATCAATTTTTTACAAATAGCACACGGAGCCATTATAAGATCGCATACCCTAGAAATCAAAAAGAAACTCGACGAAACAGACGCCCAACTATTGGCTTTGGCCTTGATTGAGATCCGACAGCGCTTTGACTCAATTTCCCCCACGGTCTACACCAATATTCCGTTAAAAATCAACACCGACCTCGAAATCCTTCAACCCAAAATAGGTGATAAAAAAGCCCTCATTGACCTGTCACTTCGCAATGCCAAATATTTTAGGATGGAGCGTTTTAAGCAAATCAAAATTGTAGATCCAGAACGCCACGAAAAGCGGATCGTTAACCAGATCAAAAGCGACTTGAGACTTGCAGTAGCGCCGCAACATATCGAGTGTTTTGACAATTCTAACATACAAGGAACCAATCCTGTGGCAGCATGTGTTGTCTTTAGAAACGGCAAACCAAGCAAAAAAGAATACCGTCACTATAACATCAAAACCGTAGTAGGTCCCGATGATTTTGCTTCTATGGAGGAGGTGGTCTACCGCCGGTACAAACGCTTGCGCGACGAAGCACAGCCCCTACCGCAGCTTATTGTTATTGATGGTGGAAAAGGACAGCTCTCAGCGGCCCTCAAAAGCTTAGATGCACTAGAACTTCGGGGGAAAATAGCCATCATAGGGATTGCAAAACGATTAGAAGAACTTTTTTTCCCCAACGACCCCATACCGCTCTACTTGGACAAAAAATCCGAAACCCTCAAAGTGATTCAACAGTTGCGCAATGAAGCCCATCGTTTTGGCATCAGTTTTCACCGAAACAAACGGAGCAAAAGCGCGTTGGTTTCTGAGTTGGATCAGATTCAAGGTATTGGACCAAAAACACGCGCACAATTGCTCAAAGTCTTCAAATCCCTCAAACGCATCAAAGAAGCTACTCCAGAAGAATTGACCGCGGTGGTGGGTCCCAAAAAAGCAAAGTTGTTTTTTGAAGCATTTCAAAAGAATACGACCAATTAGGGAATGGTCTTGCCATTTCGTATTCAAAGCATACAGGATTAGTGGCCTAAAGCAATGTCCAAAACCCTGACCTAATAGAAAATAAAATGACTCCATGTTTTAATATTAAGGATTGGTTTTAGAAGGCTATAACTTTTCTTACTTTTGAACTATTGTTATGCGAAAAATATTTCTTTTCATTTTAAGTAGTTGTTACTATCTCATGCTTTGTACGGCAGTTTTTGCACAACAAACTACCGCCAAGTTGCCGGACAATCAAACGCCAATAAACGCCTTTAAGGACGGCGAATTTTTTGAGTTTCGGGTGCATTATGGCATTTTTAACGCCTCTTATATTTCGTTAAAATTAGAAGAAAAACAACGCGACGGACGTCCGGTATTTCATGCCAAAGGATATGGAAAAACGACCGGTTTGGCCCGTTGGTTTTTTAAGGTCGAAGATCACTATGAAAGTTATTTTGATCGCCAATCCGGGCTGCCCTATTATTTTATTAGAAATATTTATGAGGGCGGGTATACTAAAAATATTGAAATGCGGTTTGATCATGAAAATGCCAAAGTGGCCTATGATGACAAAAAGAATAACAAACAAAAGACACTATCGTTTATTCCGAGGTCTCATGATATGATTTCGGCTTTTTATTATTTGCGAAATTTTTTCCCTAGAAAGGCCATCCCTATTGGTTCAAGTTTTGATATCAACCTATTTTTTGACCAAGAGAATTTCCATTTTCGCCTAAAATATTTAGGCAAAGAAATTTTAGAAACCCCTTTTGGTAAAATCAAATGCCTCAAACTGAGCCCATCGGTTCAATCAGGGCGGGTGTTTGACAACGACGAAAGCGTAACCGTTTGGGTTTCGGATGATCAAAACCGGATTCCGGTCCGAATACAAGCCGATATCGCTGTGGGCGCAATAACTATCGATTTGGAACGCTTTAGAAACATAAAAAACCCTTTTGAACTATATATTGAATAATATGATGCAACGCGGTGCTCTAAAATGGACATTTTGCAATTTTCAAACGTTCGTGTGGTTACTGGGCGGGATGTTTTTCTTTGTTGGTTGTCAAACACCCACTAACACACCGGTCGATGAGGTTGAAGTACTTGAAGAAATACCTGATCCGCCGGTGATGAAATATGGCTTTAATCTCAACGATTATGAGGTTGTTGTAAAAAAAATTCGTCGTGGAGACACCTTTGGGTCGCTTTTAGAAAACCACGGAATCGATTATCCAGAAGTATATCAGGTTTTGACAAAAATCAAAAACGAAGTCAACGTTCGAAAACTACAAATCGGAAAACCCTACACCTTACTGTACAGTAAAGACACTATCCCTACGCCAAAAGTCTTTATCTATCAGCCCGATATTTCCAATTATTGGGTGGTCCAATTGCGTGATAGTATCTACGGGCAGACGATTTCTAAGCCGATTAAAACCATCGAACAACAAGCGTCAGGTACAATCTATAGCTCACTCTACGAGACTATGCAAGCACAAAACCTCAACGAAGCGCTTACCTACTATTTGTCGGATGTATATGCTTGGTCTATCGATTTTTTTAGATTGCAAAAGGGGGATCGCTTTAAAGTTATTTATACCGAAAAATTTGTTGATGACACGATATCTGTAGGCATTGATCGCATCAAGGCGGCCTATTTTGAGCATAATGGTCAGCCCTTGTATGCGTTTGAATTTGAGTCGCCAAAGCTCCCAGGAATGGTGGATTATTTTGACGACAGTGCCAAAAATTTACGCCGCGCCTTTTTGCAAGCGCCTGTAAAGTTTAGTCGAATTTCTTCGCGTTACAATCTTAAGCGTAGAATCGCCTACTATGGGAACCGTATTCGCCCCCACAAGGGGACCGATTTTGCCGCTAGTGTGGGCACACCGATCATGGCCACCGCCAATGGAACGGTTGTCAAATCGAGTTATACCCGCGGCAATGGCAATTATGTAACCATTCAACACAACAATACCTATTCTACCCAATATTTGCACATGAAAAAGCGCAAAGTACGCGTAGGGGACTTTGTACAACAGGGCGATGTTATTGGATGGGTAGGTATGACCGGCAACACTTCGGGGCCACACGTATGTTATCGTTTTTGGAAGCGGGGGCGTCAAGTAGATCCCTTTAAGCAAAAACTGCCCGAAGCCGAACCGATTTCTAATGACCTCAAACAAGAATACTTCGCCTTTATTGAACCCGTAAAAGAAGCGCTAGATTGCATTTCTTTTGACCTTGAACCGATTACTTTTCAATCCAACAACGACAATGCCATTACCCAAAATTAATCCGACAACAGCTCCAGCTTGGAAAAAGTTGGGCCTTCAGTTTGAGGCTGAAAAAAAGGTGACCATCCAGCAGCACTTTAAAAACGAACCCGATCGCATGGACAATTTTACGATCCAATGGGAAGACTTCTATATAGATTTTTCCAAAAATAGATTGTCCAAAACTACCAAAAAGATACTCCTTGATTTGGCCAAAGAATGTCAGCTTAAGGAGGCAATTGCTGCATATTTTGAGGGAGAAAAAATCAACGAAACAGAACATCGAGCGGTTTTGCACACCGCCCTGCGATCCTCCAAACCAACATCAGTGCAAGTTGATGGACAGCCCATAGCTCACGAAATTTCGGAGGTTAATATACAAATGCGCAATTTTGCCCAACGTGTCATCGATGGGGTTTGGAAAGGCCATACCGGCAAGGCAATTGACACCATCGTTAATATCGGAATTGGAGGATCAGATCTTGGCCCTGCTATGGTAACGGAAGCGTTAGAATATTATCGCAATCACCTAACGGTTCATTTTGTTTCTAATGTAGAGGGCGATCATGTCCGTGAGGTGTTGAAAAAAATTAATCCCGAAACAACCCTTTTTGTAATTGTTTCTAAAACCTTTACGACCCAAGAGACGATCAGCAACGCAACCACGATTCGCAAGTGGTTTGTTGCTCAGGCATCGGAGGCCGCTATAAAGGATCATTTTGTGGCGGTATCTACCAATTTGGAACAAATCGCCGCATTTGGGATTGCTGCGTCCAATGTTTTTCCGATGAATGACTGGGTCGGCGGGCGTTTTTCATTATGGAGTGCCGTAGGACTCAGTATTTGTCTGGCCATAGGTCCCGACGCTTTTGATCAGCTTTTGGCAGGTGCCGGAGCGATGGACGATCATTTTAGAACGGCTTCTTTTGAGAAAAATATTCCCATAATGCTGGGGCTAATAGGCCTTTGGTACAATAATTTTTGGGAGGCCGAGTCCGAAGCAATTATTCCTTACACGCAGTACCTGAGAAACCTCCCGGCCTACTTGCAACAAGGCATAATGGAGAGTAATGGCAAATATGTAGACCGCAACGGCACCCCTGTAAACTACCAAACAGGGACCCTTATATGGGGAGCGTCTGGAACCAACGCCCAACACGCTTTTTTTCAGTTAATGCATCAAGGCACCAAGTTGATTCCTGCTGATTTTATTGGTTTTCAAAAATCACTCCATGCAGAAAAGGATCATCAAGACAAATTGATGGCTAATTTTATAGCACAAACCGAAGCCTTTATGACGGGCAAAAACCGCGATCAGGTAGTAACCGAACTGCAGGCTCAAGGGATGCCCCAAAAACAAATCGATTTTTTAGCCCCCTATAAGGTTTTTGAAGGCAATCGCCCCACCAACACCCTTTTGATTGAATCCCTTACTCCCTATAACCTGGGTGCGCTGATCGCCCTTTATGAACAAAAAATATTTGTACAAGGCGTACTTTGGAATATTTTTAGTTACGATCAGTGGGGGGTGGAGCTTGGCAAACAGTTGGCCAACACGATTTTAAAAGATTTTAACGACGTAGAAAAAGCACAAAACACTCACGATCCCTCTACTGCGGCATTATTGAGGATTTACAAACAAAATGCTTAGAATTTCTTAATAATTTGTTAATAAGATCCATTTAAATGTCAAACAAAATGGATTAATTTTGCGAAAAACTATTATCATTCATGAAAAACATTCTAATTGCTTTAACACTAAGTATTGGGTTTGTTTATGGTCAAGAAGACCTCTTTTCTCAAGATTCTATACTAAAAGTAAATCTTGAAGAAATCACGGTTTCTTCTAAAATCATAGATATAGCCAAGGACCGTGAAACCCCCATCGCGGTTAGTGCGATTTCTGCTCAAGAAATTACCGCTAAGATCGGGAACCAAGAATTCCCAGAAATTATGAACCGCACCCCCGGGGTTTATGCAACCAAGCAAGGTGGTGGATATGGAGACTCTCGTATATCACTACGTGGTTTTGATCAACGAAACACTTCGTTCCTTATCAACGGGCAACCCGTTAATGATATGGAAAACGGTTGGGTCTATTGGTCCAACTGGCAAGGACTAACAGAGGTGGCTTCTGGAATTCAAATCCAAAGAGGTCTTGGAGCATCCCGTCTTGCAGTACCTTCTGTTGGAGGAACGGTATCTATTTTTACCAAAACAGCAGAGCGCGCTCAGGGCGGATCGTTCAGCCAACTGATTGGTAACGATGGATATACCAAAACATCTGTTATTTACAACACCGGTAAAAACGAAAATGGCTGGGCTTCTTCTTATTTGTTGAGCAAATGGTCTGGTGATGGATACGTGTACAACACTAGTGGTGAAGGATGGACTTATTTCTTCGCTTTGGGGTATGCTCCTGACGACTCCAACCATTCTCTAAACCTTTCTGTACTAGGTGCTGGACAATGGCACCATCAAAGAGACGTTTGGGTATCCATACGTGATTTTGAATACTTTGGTGAAGACGGAATCGATCCAAGATGGAACTCTAACGGAGGAACACTCAACGGTTCTGAATACAGCATGCGTAGAAACTTCTACAACAAGCCTCTTGCAACACTCAACTGGGATTGGCAAATTGCGGATAATATTTCGTTAGCCACATCTTTCTATGCTTCTGCAGGACGCGGTGGAGGAACAGGCCCTAGAGGTAACAACTTTAGAAATAGCGACATTGACATTCTTCCATACCAAAGAGACCTTTACGATCACTTAGGTATTGGTAATGGCAATTCTGTAGCAGGGACCAAAGCACGAAATGCCGATGGCACCATCAACTTTGACCGTGTGGTACAAGTAAACAAAGCATCTACAAGCCCTTATACTGGTGATATCAGCCGTTTCCAAGGGTCTTTGATTGGCTCCAACGGTTATCGTGATTTTGGAGTCAACCGAGCTACATTGATACGTAGAGCGTCAATGAACTCGCATGACTGGGTTGGTGCTATATCTAACCTTGACATCACTTCTGGTAAAATGCGTTATTCTTTTGGAATTGATGCCAGAAACTATAAAGGATACCACTACAGAGTTGTTAATGATCTATTGGGTCTAGATGGTTATTATTCTACTGGAAACAAAAACAGTGCAGGTCAAATTATAGAAACTACTGTTGAGGCTTCACCCTTTAAAAACACGGGTATTAGAGGACCAAAGATTGATTTCTATAACAACGGATTAGTTGGCTGGTTAGGGTTCAACTTCCTTGCAGAATACAGCACTAATGACAAATTTAATGCTGTTTTCCAGGCAGGAACATCCAATCAGTCCTTCCAAAGAGAAGACTTTTTTGATCAACCCGGCAACCCAATCTCAGAAAAGAAAAATGTTGGTGGTGGATATATTAAAGGAGGTGCAAACTATAACTTTAACGAAAAAGCCAATATATTTTTCAACGCGGGTTATATCAGCCGTCAACCAAACTTTGATGCCGTATTTCCAAATTTTGCAAACATCGTAAATCCAGATTTACAAAACGAGAAAATTTCGTCTGTAGAAATGGGATATGGTTATGTTACCAACACGGTACGTTTCAACGTAAACCTTTATTCTACCAACTGGGGTGATCGTTTTGTAACAAGAAGTTTAACCAATACACAAGGGGTCGACGGTACTGCACAATTTAAAAATATCGACGTACAACACAACGGTATCGAGATTGAAGGAAGCTATCGTCCGACAGGATCAAACCTTAAGTTAAGAGGGATGCTATCAATCGGAGATTGGAGATATACCAAAGATTTTGATGCTGCATTATTTGATGAAAATCAAATTCAAGTGGGTACAGGTACGTTATACACTAAAGATGCTAAAGTGGGTGACGCAGCGCAGTTTACAAGCTATTGGGAAGCAGAATACCGTTTTGGATCATCACTTAATGTGGACTTGGGCTTAAGAACCGTTGACGGTCTTTATGCAGACTATAGCATCACTGATTCTGACTTTACATCACCGAATAACAAGGGTGCGCTTAAATTGCCAGCGTATAGTTTGGTTGATTTAGGTTCTACCTATTTCTTTGAGTTATTTGGTCATTCAACCAGTTTACGTTTAAACATCAACAACTTGTTTAATACAACCTATATCGCAGAATCCAATTCTAACATCCACGCTACTGCTGGATCAGACACTTGGAATGGAATCGATAAGAGCAACTACGTTTGGTTTGGTTTTGGGACAACTTGGAACCTCAGCTTACGTTATCGCTTCTAAAAGCGGTTGATTTTAAAATAAAAACCCTGCGTTACGCAGGGTTTTTTTATTCCATAAACTTAAGGTCCTTAATCTTTAGCTGTAGTTCTTTAAAACCATTGAAGGTATTGAGATCAAGACTGTATAAAATTTCGAACGGGGTCCCTTTTTTAAGGGAGTCATAATGATGACCCATACCAAATGCAATACCAGATTGCACTACTCCACTGGGATCTGTGCAGACCAATTTTAGATGCAATTGGTCTTGTCCCACACGTCTTGATTGCCCAGTATCCCTGCAGAATTGCGTCCGAAAGACAGGGCGCATATTATGGGGTCCAAAGGGGGCCATTTGCTCGATAATACGGTAGAGTTTTAAGTCGATTTCATCCAAACCAAGAATCCTATCATAGGTCATTGAAGGGATTTTTGAGGCCGGATCTATACGTTGCTGTACAGCATGCTCAAAAGCATTTTTAAAAGCCGCTAGCTGTGACGCATCAAGTGTTAGTCCAGCGGCAAATTGATGCCCGCCAAACTGATCTAAAAAGGCACTACATGCCTCTAATGCGGCGTAGACATCAAACCCTTTTACAGAACGAACCGAACCTGTAAACGTGTTACCATTTTTTGAAAGTACAACGGTGGGCTTATAATACGTTTCGATGAGTCGTGACGCGACAATGCCAATTACTCCTTTGTGCCAGTGGTCGCTCCAAACGACGGTAGTTGCCGTATTTTCTTCTTGTAATGTTTTGATTTGAGTGAGCGCCTCTTGGGTAATTTGATCATCTAGCGCCTTACGATCTTCGTTATAGGCGTCGATCTGTTGCGCCCATTGAAGTGCTTCTTGAGAGGTGTTTGCGATGAGTAATTCTACGGCATATTTGCCGTGTTTCATGCGCCCCGCAGCATTGATTCTTGGGGCAATTTTAAAAACAAGATCGGAAACGGTGATTGTGCCGTTTAATTGTTTTAGAAACGGAGCAAATCCCAATCTAGGTTTTATTTGCATTTGTGCAATTCCAAAATGGGTCAACACGCGATTTTCACCTGTAATAGGAACAATATCTGCCGCAATAGCTGTGGCTACCAGGTCCAAATAGTTTTCGAGTTCTTTTGGATTACCTTTTTGTTTTATATGAAGCGCCTGAATCAGCTTAAACCCGATCCCGCAGCCACAAAGGGCATCATAAGGATAGTGGCAATCACTTCTTTTGGGATCCAGTACAGCAACTGCTTCTGGGAGTTTGTCTCCAGGCAAATGGTGATCACAGATTATAAAATCGATCCCTAAACGTTTCGCGAAGTTTACTTGTTCAAGGGCTTTAATTCCACAATCTAGCGCGATAATAAGCCCCGCGTTATTTTGACTGGCAACTTCTATCCCCAATCTAGAAATGCCATAACCTTCTGTATAACGGTCTGGGATATAAAAATGGACATGGGGTGTTTTTGTTTTTAAATAAGAAAAAAGTAACGCAACAGCCGTAGTTCCGTCAACGTCATAATCACCATAGACTACAATTTGTTCTTGGGTTGCAATGGCGTGTAAAATTCGTGCGACAGCACGGTCCATATCCTTCATCAAAAAGGGGTCGTGTAGCATCGAAAGTTGGGGTCTAAAAAAGGCCTTGGCTTTTTCAAAGCTATCATAACCTCTTTGTACCAACAATTGTGCAACGGTTGTAGAAACGCCGAGGTTTTGTTGCATTGCTGCAACCGTATCAGTAGATGGAACAGAAATAGGGAGCCACTGCATCGTTATTTTTTAGATTTTCCTGCAATGCAAAGTACAAATTCTCCCTTTGGGGGATTGGTTTCAAAAAACTGTTGGGCTTCCGAAAGGGTCCCTCTAAATGTGGTTTCATACAATTTGGTAAGTTCTCTAGAAATACTAACTACCCGGTCGTGTTCAAAGTGTTCTTTGAGTTGTTCGAGGGTTTTGAGCAGTTTATGTGGGCTTTCGTACAATATGGTGGTGTGTGGATTTTGTGCGAGATATTCAAGGCGGGACTGCCGTCCTTTTTTGGGGGGTAAAAAGCCTTCAAAATGAAAGCGATCGCTTGGCAATCCACTTTGTACCAAAGCAGGAATTAGCGCTGTTGCACCAGGCAAACATTCTACCTCAATACCTTCGGCAATAGCAGCACGCACCAATAAAAACCCGGGATCTGAAATTCCAGGGGTGCCTGCATCGGATATTAAAGCGATTTGTTGTCCTTGTTTTAGCAAGTCGATAACCCATGCTACCCGTTGATGCTCATTGTGCATGTGAAAACTTTGCAAGGGTGTATCAATTTTATAATGTTGCAGCAACCGACCGCTTGTTCGAGTGTCTTCGGCCAGGATTAGATCGGCGTTCTCAAGAACCGTTGCTGCTCGGTGGGTAAAATCTCCAAGATTTCCGATTGGAGTTGGTACAAGGCTCAATCCCATAGTTTGATATTTCGTTCAGTTTTTTGGCCTAATTTAGGTCGAAAAATACGTTTTTATAACACCAATAAAACGGGTGGCAACGACTTCTTTTCCTTCCCAATCATTATACTCTTTTTTAACCAAATGCTCAATCAGGTAGTTGGCTTCCTCCCATGAAGTCAATGAACTGATTTGTTGAATGACGCGTTCATATTCTTTTATGTTTTGATCAAAAAGATGGTGTACAAAAGAAAGGCGGTCATTCAAATCAATTTTTAAGATTTTCGAATAGCGATCGTTGATGTTTTCTTTTACGTTTTCTTCTTGGTTTGATGCAAGGGTAGGGGTGTCTTTTTTGACAAACGTAAGTTTTTCTACCGGCTCAAAAACGGCTTCGCCAAGCTTAGCTTCGGGCATTTCATCAACCAAATCTTTAATGGTATCCATCAAAGGTGGAATTTCTTCAATCGTTGTTTGGTTCGCTTCTTGATGTGTTGCCTTTTTTAGATCCAGTTCTCTCAAGGTGCTCTCGATCAGATTTTCTTGTCCCTGTTGTGCGGGGGTCGTATTTTCTTTTTGATATTGCGCGACCACGGACAATTCATAAATTTTCTGGATCTGAAGATGTAGCTGGGCATCGTCGGTGAGCTGTTGTTCGGAGATTTGATGGGCCAAATCCTGGATTAGGGATCTTATTTTATTGCGCATTGAAAATAACTTGAGTCAAATGATTTGTTTTGATACCTTTGTTTGTAGGCGTAGGCTCGTTTAAAATTACAAAATGTTTTTAGAAAACACGGTTAATCAAAAGGAACAATTTGGGTGGATAGAGGTGATCTGTGGGTCGATGTTTTCGGGAAAAACAGAAGAATTAATCCGTCGTTTGAAACGGGCTCAGTTTGCCCAACAAAAAGTAGAAATTTTCAAACCTGCAATTGACGTGCGTTACGACGATAACTTGGTTACTTCACACGACCAAAATCAAATTCGATCTACACCCGTACCTGCAGCGGCCAATATTGCCATTTTGGCTTCGGGTTGCGACGTGGTTGGGATTGACGAAGGGCAGTTTTTTGACGATGAAATTGTCAAAGTATGCAACGACCTCGCCAACCGGGGTGTTCGTGTGATTGTTGCCGGCTTGGATATGGATTTTAAGGGCAACCCTTTTGGACCCATGCCCGCCTTGATGGCTACAGCAGAGTATGTAACCAAGGTACATGCCGTTTGTACCCGTACAGGAAATCTCGCCCAATACAGTTTTCGAAAATCGGGTACGGACGATCTTGTTTTGCTCGGAGAAAAAGAAGCCTATGAGCCACTTAGCAGAGCAGCTTTTTTTAAGGCCAATCAAAAACAAATCGAAGAAAAGAACAACACCAAATCCTAATTAAACCGTTGAATCAATTACGCATCAGCGCCAAAGCTTTAGCACATAATTTTTGGGCACTCAAATCTCGATTGTCCCCGTCTACCAAACTCATTGCCGTGGTCAAAGCCAACGCCTATGGCCATGGTGCCGTAGCAGTGGCAAAACAACTTGAGGCCTTGCAAACAGATTACCTCGCGGTTGCTTATGTCGCTGAAGGACAGGAACTACGCGAAGCAGGAATCCAGCTTCCGATTATGGTTTTTTACCCCCAAATAGCCCATTTTAAGACCCTGATCGATTACCGATTAGAACCCGTGCTTTACAGCAAACAGACGTGGCATGCTTTTTCTGAACTTGTGCAAAGTACGACCGCAAAATATCCTGTTCATATCAAATACAACACGGGACTCAATCGGATTGGCTTCTTACCCGAAGAAGCCAATTGGGTCATCGCCAATGCTGCCAAATCAAACATGTCGTTGATTAGTGTATATTCGCACCTAATTGAATCTGAAGGGCCACGGCCGCACCGAGCAAGTGACAAGCAAATCAACACTTTTTTGGAGATAAAAGCCTTGCACGAAAAAGATACGGAGCAAAGCCCCTGGTTTCACTTGCTTAATACTTCAGGGGTGTATAATTATCCGGAGCAGCAACTTGATGCTGTGCGATGCGGTATCGGATTGTATGGTTTTGCAAACCATCCAGAATGGGACCAGAGCCTGCAGCCTATTGCAACTTTAGAAAGTGTCATTTCACAAATTCATCACATCCAAAAAGGAGAAACGGTGGGCTATGATCAAGGTTGGGTTGCTCCCAAGGACAGCGTTATTGCGACCCTTCCTTTAGGGCATGCCGATGGCATCGGGCGGCATTTTGGAAAACAAAAAGGCACCGTTTGCATTGGCGCAACCAAAGTCCCTATAGTAGGCAATGTATGTATGGACATGTTGATGATTGACGTTTCTAACTGTAAGTGTCAAGTGGGAGATACAGTTCAAATTTTTGGCAATCAACAATCTGCAGCAACCTTAGCGCGTCAATCCGAAACCATCAGCTATGAACTTTTAACAGGCATTGGCTCCAGAGTTTTCCGAATTTGGGAGCCCTAAAGTTATGCCTGTCACAAAAGCATCCCTTTTTGAGATAATCCAAAGAAGTCATTGACCGAAGGAGAAAGAGCCTTATTTTTGCCAAAAATTTTATACGTATGAAAGTTGCTGTTGTTGGCGCTACGGGAATGGTAGGTGAGGTGATGCTCCAAGTATTGGAGGCGCGTAATTTTCCCATCACCCAATTGTTGTTAGTCGCCTCTGAGCGGTCGGTAGGCAAAACCTTAAATTTTAAAGGACAACCCCACACAGTTATTGGACTAGAAGCTGCTGTGGCTGCCAAACCCGATCTAGCGCTCTTTTCTGCCGGAGGGCAAACCTCTTTAGATTGGGCACCTCGATTTGCAGCAGTAGGCACCACCGTAGTTGATAATTCCTCGGCATGGCGAATGGATAAAAACATTCCTTTGATTGTCCCAGAAATCAATGCAGAGGTACTTCAACCAACCGACAAAATCATTGCCAACCCCAATTGTTCTACCATACAGATGTTGGTAGCCCTGGGGCCTATACACAAAAAGTATGGCATTTCGAGATTGGTGATCTCAACCTATCAATCCATTACAGGGACAGGTGTAAAGGCCGTACAACAGCTCGAAAATGAATATAAAGGGGCCTCTGGTGAAATGGCCTATCCTTACCCCATTCATCGCAATGCACTTCCGCACTGCGATGTTTTTCAAGAAGGGGGCTACACCAAAGAAGAATTAAAACTGGTGAACGAAACCCACAAGATTTTGGGAGATGATACAATTGGCATTACTGCCACAGCAGTTCGCATTCCGGTAGTAGGCGGGCATAGCGAGGCAGTCAACGTGCAACTCAAAACCTCTTTTGAAGTAATAGACCTTCAAAAATTATTGCATCAAAGTGCCGGTGTAGTGGTGCAAGACCAACCTGAAACCAATACCTATCCGATGCCAATATATGCTGCGGGTAAAGATGCTGTTTTTGTAGGCAGAATCCGTCGCGATTTTTCTCAGGACAATACCTTCAACATTTGGATTGTGTCTGACAACCTCAGAAAGGGCGCTGCCACCAACACCATCCAAATTGCAGAATACCTCCATCAGAAAGGCTGGATCTGACACTAACTTTTTGTACTTTAGGGTTTTTAACCCCATTATTAAATGAAAAGTACAATGAACAAACATGTATATCTGTACGCGCTTGCAATAGTCGTATTTTCTTGTCAAAACAACGCAACCATTAAGTACCCCACCACCACTAAAAAAGTAGTAACAGACTCCTATTTTGATGTCACCGTGGAAGACCCTTATCGTTGGCTAGAAGACGATAATAGCAGTGAAACAGCAGCTTGGGTTTCGGCTCAAAACGATGTGACGTTTGATTACCTAGACAAAATCCCCTACCGCGCCCAACTCAAAAACCGAATTGAACAGCTCTGGAACTATGAAAAAGTCACCGCACCCTACCAAGAAGGTAATTATACCTATTATAGCAAAAATTCGGGCGTTCAAAATCAATATGTAGTCTATCGAAAAAAGACAGGGGGCGAAGAAACCGTTTTTTTAGACCCCAATACCTTTTCAGAAGATGGCACTACCTCATTGGCAGGGCTTCAATTTTCTGAAGACGGCTCCATGGCGGCCTACACCATTTCTGAGGGGGGTAGTGATTGGCGCAAAGTGATCGTTATCGATACAGAAACCAAAGCGATCATAGAAGACACCTTGGTAGATGTCAAATTTAGTGGCACCCAATGGAAAGGCAACGAAGGATTTTTTTATTCGAGCTATGACAAGCCCGACGGCAGTGTTCTTTCGGCCAAGACAGATCAGCACAAACTGTATTTTCATAAAATAGGGACTACACAGGCAGAAGATGAACTAATTTTTGGAGGTACCGAAGCCCAAAAGAACAGGTATGTCGGCGCTCAGGTTACTGAAGACGGCCGCTATTTGCTGATTTCTGCATCCGAAAGCACCTCTGGAAACGCCCTGTATTTGAAAGACTTGACCCGAAAAAACGCACCGATAATAAGCATGGTTGATCATTATGAATACGACACCTATTTGCTTCACAGCAAAGACGACACGTTTTATTTGGTCACCAACAAAAATGCACCCAATCAAAAAGTCGTAATGGCCAATGCCAAAAAACCACAACATACCAATTGGGTAGATTTTATCCCAGAAACAGAACACGTACTGAGTGCCAGTACGGGAGGAGGTTATTTTTTTGCCCGTTATATGATTGACGTTGTGTCAAAAGTATATCAATATTCGAGCAGCGGAGCGGCCATGGGAGAGGTGCCATTACCAGGAATTGGTAGTGTAGGCGGTTTTAGTGGAAAAGAAAATGACGAAACGCTTTATTTTTCATTTTCAAACTATTATAGCCCAGGAATAATCTATCGTTATAATCCCAAAGATCAAAGCAGTTCGGTTTATTGGCAGCCAGAGATCGATTTTAATCCCGACAATTATACCTCATCACAAGTTTTTTATACTTCTGCTGATGGCACCAAAATACCGATGATTATTACACATAAAAAGGGGATCGAATACAACGGAAAAAACCCTACCATACTCTACGGCTATGGAGGTTTTAACATCAGTTTAAGACCCGGATTTAGCATCACCAATGCCGTTTGGATGGAACTGGGAGGTGTTTATGCAGTCCCCAATTTGCGTGGCGGCGGCGAATATGGCAAGGCCTGGCATGTTGCAGGAACCAAGCTACAAAAGCAAAATGTATTTGATGATTTTATAGCTGCAGCAGAATACCTGATTGCAGAACAAATTACATCACCCGATTTCTTAGCGATTCGCGGTGGTTCCAATGGCGGGTTGCTTGTTGGTGCCACGATGACACAACGCCCCGAATTGATGAAGGTAGCCTTGCCTGCCGTTGGGGTTTTGGACATGTTGCGCTACCATACTTTTACTGCCGGGGCCGGTTGGGCCTATGATTATGGCACCGCGGAAGAGTCAAAAGAAATGTTTGAATACCTCAAGGGTTATTCTCCGGTACATAATGTTATGGCAGGCACACAATATCCTGCTACGCTAATTACTACAGGCGATCATGATGATCGCGTGGTACCTGCTCATTCGTTTAAATTTGCTGCCGAATTGCAGCAAAAACAGAGCGGTAATCAGCCGGTACTGATTCGGATCGAAACCAATGCAGGTCATGGTGCAGGAACTCCAGTATCCAAAAGTATCGAACAGACTGCGGATATTTTTGGCTTTACGCTTTACAATATGGGGATTACTAAATTGCCCGAAAAGCAAACGCCTAAAATAAAAGGATAATCCAAACGGTTCTCGGTAAAAAGATTTTAAGATGGATTAATCCATCTTAAAATCTTCCATAAATTTTGTGGTATAATTGCCCGCTATATAGTCGGGATGGTCCATCAGTTTTCTGTGAAAAGGAATCGTGGTTTTTATCCCTTCGATAACAAATTCATCTAAGGCACGACGCATTTTATTGATGGCCTCTTCACGGGTTTGGGCTGTGGTGATCAGCTTGGCAATCATCGAATCATAAAAAGGAGGAATTACATATCCGCTATAGACATGGGTGTCTAAACGCACTCCGTGTCCTCCAGGAAAATGCAAGGTGTCAATCCGACCCGGGCTGGGTCTAAAATCATTGTAAGGATCTTCTGCATTGATACGACATTCTATCGAATGGAGTTTTGGGGTGTAATTTTTTCCTGAAATCGGAATCCCAGCAGCGACTTTGATTTGCTCTCTAATCAGGTCATAGTCGATGACTTGTTCTGTGATAGGATGTTCTACCTGTATTCGGGTATTCATCTCCATGAAGTAGAAATTTTTGTGCTTGTCTACCAAAAATTCTACCGTTCCGGCGCCTTCATATTTTATAAATTCTGCTGCTTTTACTGCGGCTTCCCCCATTTTTTCACGGAGGGTTTTGGTCATGAAGGGTGATGGGGTTTCTTCTGTTAGTTTTTGATGACGTCTTTGTACTGAGCAGTCTCTTTCTGAGAGGTGACATGCTTTGCCAAAAGAATCTCCCACGATTTGGATTTCGATGTGTCGGGGTTCTTCGATGAGTTTTTCCATGTACATGCCATTGTTGCCAAAAGCAGCGGCCGCTTCTTGACGGGCACTTTCCCAAGCTTTTTGAAGGTCGCTGGCCTTCCAGATGGCGCGCATTCCTTTGCCTCCTCCTCCAGCAGTAGCTTTGAGCATGACTGGATAACCAATTTCTTGAGCAATTTTTTGGGCTTTTTCTAGAGATTCTATAAGGCCATCTGATCCAGGGATCGTTGGGACGCCTGCAGCTTTCATGGTTTCTTTGGCAGTGGCTTTGTCGCCCATCTTTTCGATCATTTCTGCATTTGCACCAATGAATTTGATGTCGTGTTCTTGGCAAATTTTAGAAAACTTGGCATTTTCTGACAAAAATCCATAACCGGGGTGTATGGCATCGGCGTTTGTAATTTCTGCTGCAGCAATGATATTGGCAATTTTGAGGTAAGATTCTGAACTGCTTGGCGGACCAATACATACTGCTTCATCGGCAAATCGAACATGAAGACTTTCTACGTCTGCGGTAGAATATACAGCGACCGTTTTTATACCCATTTCTTTACAGGTCCGAATCACCCGCATGGCGATTTCTCCGCGATTGGCAATGAGAATTTTTTTAAACATAAATGTTTGATTTACGATGGATCGATTAAAAATAGGGGTTGGTCAAATTCTACCGGAGATGCATCATCAACGAGGATTTTGACAATTTTACCACTATGCTCAGATTCGATTTCGTTAAAAAGTTTCATGGCCTCAATCACACAAAGTACGTCTCCCTGTGCTATGGCACTTCCAACTTCTACAAAATTGGGTTTGTCGGGAGATGGTTTTCGGTAAAAGGTTCCGATGATTGGAGATTTGATGGTGATCAGGTGATCTGTTGCTGCGTCTGCTGGAGCATCGGCTTTGGCTTCGTTGGTTGATGAAGCAGGTGCCGGCGCCGGTGCTGCTGCAACGGCTGGTGCTGTTGCTGGTAGATGTTGTACGATCGTTTGTTGTTCAGGTACGATTTGATCTGCAGCGGTTTTGATTGTGATTTTAAAATCTTCCATTTCAAGTTTTACCTCGTGTGCCCCAGATTTGGCTACGAATTTGATGAGATTTTGAATTTCTTTTATATCCATATTTCTATTTATTTCTAGTTATATGCCCAGGTTATTAAAGCGGCCCCCCAAGTAAATCCACCTCCAAAGGCTGCGAGCACTAATTTATCGCCTTTTTTTAAATCTGCCTCAAAATCATTGAATAGTAGGGGAATGGTTGCGGCTGTTGTATTTCCGTAATCTTTAATATTCATTAGTACTTTGTCTTGCTCTAAGTTCATCCGTTTTGCGGTGGCTTCAATGATTCTTTTGTTGGCTTGATGGGGTACAAGATATTTAATGTCTTGGTTTTTTAGTCCGTTTCGTTTCATTATTTCTGATCCAGCATGCGCCATTTCGGAGACTGCGTATTTAAAAACGCTTTTGCCATCCTGATAGAGATAGTGCCATCGATTGGCTAGGGTTTGGCTCGTTGTTGGGCATAGTGAGCCACCGGCCTTCATGTTGAGGTAGTTTCTTCCTTCTCCAGATGATCTAAAATATTCGTCTTCCCATCCAAAATTGTTGGTGCTTGGTTCCATGAGCGCAACACCACCACCATCACCAAAGATGATACAGGTGCTTCGGTCGGTATAGTCAACGATTGAGGACATTTTGTCTGCTCCGATGACGAGTATTTTTTTGTATCGACCGGATTCTATTTTCCCTGCGGCAATCGAAAGGGCGTATAAGAAACCAGAGCATGCTGCTTGTACGTCAAACGCAAAGGCGTTTGTTGCGCCTATTTGGGTGGCTACATAGGGTGCTGTGGCGGATACGTGAAGATCGGGAGTGATTGTGGCAACGATCACAAGATCGATGGTTTTGGGGTCTAATTGGGTTTTTTTGAGCAGGTTTTCACATGCTTTGATGGCCAGATAAGAGGTTGCTTTTGTGGAGTCTTTTAAGATTCTTCGTGCTTCGATGCCTGTTCGGCTTTTGATCCACTCATCGTTGGTATCGACCATTTTTTCCAAATCTTGGTTGGTGAGTCGATCTTCAGGGACGTAGCCCCCAACGGCAGTGATCGCTGCTTTTATTTGATCAGAACTTTGAGCCATTCTATTTGTACGTATTGTTTTTGGAACAATATCACAGCATGTGAAGATAACGGTTTTTTAAAAAACGAAATTGAACTCATAAAAAAAACCCTCTGAATCAGAGAGTTTAATTGATTTCAAAAGCGCATTTGATCTTATGCTTCTGCAGTTTCGGTATTATCAATAAGGACTTTTCCTCTATAATACAGTTTGCCTTCGCTCCAGTGTGCTCTGTGGTAAAGGTGTGGTTCGCCAGTGGCACTGCAGGTAGCTATTTGAGGGGTACTTGCTTTATAATGCGTTCTTCTTTTGTCTCTCCTTGTTTTAGATATTTTTCTTTTAGGATGTGCCATCAGTACTCTATTTTGTTTTTATAATAATTTCTTCAATTGGTCCCAACGAGGATCGGGTTGATCATTTGTTGAGGTGTTTTGTTCTTTGGGTGCTAGAAGTTTTAATTTGTCTAAAATTGCTGACTTGAGGGTGCCATCCGCAACCTGTGGATGGATTTTTTTTTGTGGAACGGCCAAAATGATCATCTCATAGATTTGCTGGGTGACGTCAATTTGGTACGTGCCGTGAGGAAGAATCATAATTTCTTCGCTTGGGCTTTCAAATGCAGAACCAAATTTGACGATCATTTGCATCTGAGTTTCTATGGGGAGGTCAAAAAGTTCTGTGCTGATATCGCAAGGGACTTCTACTGCGCCATGCCCATAAAAATGAAGCTCCAATAGTTGCTCTTTTTTTGTCAGTTCTAAGTTTACGCGAATGTCAACCTTAGAAAAATCAAAATAATCTAGTGTCTCAAAGAACGTTTTCTCAATAGTAAAATCGAAACTGTGCAGCCCGTTTTTCAATCCTACGAAAGGTATGTTATATTCAGACGGCATGGCCTCATACTATTTGAGCAGGCAAATTTAATAAAAAATAACAGATAGCAACCCTTGGGCATAAAAAAATTAATTAGCCGAATACCTATAAATCACTGTCTTGTAGTTGACTTTGGCGTTGTAGAACAATTTTTTTGGCCATAAAAAGGGCTTCTACAAAAGAGCTGTTGTCAGCAATTCCTTTGCCGGCAATTTCAAAAGCGGTGCCATGGTCTGGAGAGGTACGTACCCGATTGAGCCCTGCCGTAAAATTGACGCCCTTGCCAAAGGATAAGGTTTTAAAAGGAATCAGTCCCTGGTCATGATAGATGGCCAACACCGCATCAAACCCGCGATACGCATCCGATCCAAAAAAGCTATCCGCAGCAAATGGCCCGTAAACCAGGTGCCCTTGTTCTTGGAAAGTGGCCAATACAGGCCGTATGACCTCATCGTCCTCTAGACCAATCACACCATGATCCCCCGTGTGGGGGTTGAGGCCCAACACTGCAATTTTTGGCTTGGTGATTCCAAAGTCCACGATTAGACTTTGTTGCAGTTGTTGGATTTTTTTGGTCAAGAGTGTTTCTTGAAGCTCCTGAGCAACTTGATGAAGGGGTATGTGGTCGGTAAGTAGTGCCACACGTAGCCCTTCGGTAACCATAAACATGAGACTTTCGCCTTCTAACTCTTGTGCCAAATAGTCGGTGTGTCCGGGAAATTTAAAGTGTTCTGATTGTATGGCTTGTTTGTGAATAGGCGCTGTGACAAGGGCCTCTATTTTTTGGGTTTTGAGCGCTTGTGTAGCCTCTTGAAAGGAGGCAACAGCAAGGGCTCCAATTTGTGAATCACACGTTCCAAAGCTTATTTTTTCATTAGCTTCTTGAGGCCCCAAAATGTTAAGTTTGCCCTTTTTTATATCCGACCAACCGTTGCTCCAATTCAGGGCACAATCGAGTTTGAAATGCGCATGATGGTATTTGACGATATTTTTTGGAGCAAAGAGCACTGGAGTAAAAAAATCAAACATTCTTTTGTCTTCAAAAGATTTTAAAATGATCTCTAAACCAATGCCGTTGGCATCACCCATTGAAATTCCAATGGTTATTTTCTGTGTGGAGGGCATATCACTTTTTTAATTGTACTTTTGCACACAAAGGTAACTAATTAAGTCCATGTTTACAGGTATTATCGAAGCCTTTGGGATCGTCAAACAGCTAAAAAAAGAGGGTGACAACTTGCACATTACGATGCAAAGTACCCTGGCCCAACGACTCAAAATAGACCAATCGTTGGCCCACAATGGGGTTTGTCTCACAGTAGTTGCCCAAGAAGGAGACCAATATACCGTAACAGCAATCAAAGAAACCCTCGAAAAATCTGCCCTGGGAACCCTCAAAGAAGGGGATTTGGTCAATTTGGAACGTGCCATGAAATTGGGCACTCGATTAGATGGACATATGGTCCAAGGACATGTGGATCAAATTGGCGTATGCACCCATATTTTGGAAGAAAATGGCAGTTGGCGTTTTACCTTTAGCTACGATCCTGTTCAAAATAACATCACGATAGAGAAAGGATCCATCACCGTCAATGGGGTAAGTTTGACAGTTGTAGATTCTGGAGTCGATCAGTTCTCTGTAGCCATCATCCCTTATACTTACGAGCACACTAATTTTCATCAATTCAAGGTTGGGACTCTGATCAATTTAGAATTTGATTTGATCGGAAAATACATTAGCAAGATCTACGCCAATCAAGTTAAGTAGGGATATTTCAAAAAATAGTATCTTGTAGAAACTATATTTGAATATTCATGAGTCTTCTTGAGTTGACCACCTTTTTATTGCTGCTGGCGTCTATATTTTCGATTGTAAATCTCCGTGTTCTTAAGCTGCCACAAACGATAGGTTTGATGGTTTTGGCCATAGTCTTATCGCTGACCGTCATGGTTTTGGGGTTGATATGGCCCCAGTTTTTGTCGATGGTGACGACATTGACGGCCCAATTTGATTTTAGTGTATTGTTGATCGATGTTATGCTGCCTTTTTTGTTGTTTGCTGGAGCCATAAGTGTCAATGTCCATGAACTTCTTAAAGATAAAGTAACCGTGTTGTTATTGGCCAGTTTTGGAGTGGTGTTTTCTACTTTTATGGTAGGGTCAGCTACGTATTGGTTCATTAGCCAGCCGTTTCTTAATCTCAATCATTTGGGGCTAACCTATGTAGATTGCTTGCTTTTTGGTGCACTAATTGCCCCTACAGATCCAATTGCAGTATTGGCAATGGTCAAAAAAATGAATCTTTCATCGGTGACCGAAACACGTATTGCTGGAGAGTCGCTCTTCAACGACGGCATCGGTGTTGTTTTGTTTTTAACCTTGCTCAATGTTAAGGTAGAAGGCATCGAAAACATAACCGCTCAAAGCGTTGGAACGTTATTTCTTACCGAAGTAGTCGGAGGAGTGGCCTTGGGATTGTTGATCGGATATTTGGGGCTAAAATTGGTAAAATATATCGAAAACCAACACATTGAGCTCGAAGTGCTGATCACACTTTCTTTGGTATTAATTATTTCGATATTGGCCAGTTATCTTCACTTTTCGGGCCCTTTAGGGGTGGTGGTGATGGGTTTATTTTTAAACCAAAATATTGATACAGATAAAGATAAAATAGGCTTACAGCGAGCAATGGGGGACTATGTATATAAATTTTGGCACCTGTTAGACGAAACACTAAATGCCATTCTTTTTATCTTAATTGGATTGGAGATTATACCCATACTTCAAAATTTTTCCCTTTCCTATCTGATGATTTCCATATTAACCATCATTAATGTAGTACTCGCTCGTTGGATTGGGGTACTTATACCGATCAAATCCTTATCAATAAAAAAAGAATTTGAAAAAAATACCGCATTGATTATCACTTGGGGAGGTCTCCGTGGAGGTTTGAGCATCGCCCTTGCACTCAACTTGCCCGATCAAATTGGATCAGGCAAAGAACTTATATTGATCCTTACCTATATGGTTGTCTTATTTACAATATTGGTTCAAGGATTGACCTTAAAAAAAATTGTCAAATAGGACTTTTTTATTATAAACTATCCCTAAATTTGAGATGACCTGTTCGTGCTGTGACAACAGCAATGTCTAATTAAATGTAGAAAGGAGGTGTCTTATGTCTTATGATCAACATTTAAGGAATACCTCAAGACAGCAGACGCCTTTTGGCCAGCTGTTTTAAACATTCCTTATCTACTTAAGAAGCAGGTCGATGGGCCTGCTTTTCTTTTTTTTAGCATTATCTTTGAGAGAACAAAAATATTCGGGGATGAATCGGATTCCAAAAGTAGACCTCAATCAATATATAAATGGCGATGCAGCAGCCAAAAAACAATTTGTTGCAGACTTAGGAAAAGCGTTTACTGAGATCGGTTTTGTAGCGCTCAAAGGCCATTTGTTGTCTACAAGTCTACAAGAAAACCTTTACAAGCAAATCAAAGCGTTCTTTGACTTGCCCTATGAAACAAAAAAGAAGTACGAAATCCCGGGCATTGGCGGACAAAGAGGCTATACTTCTTTTGGAAAAGAAACGGCAAAAGGTAGAACAATAGCCGACCTCAAAGAGTTTTGGCATTTTGGGCAATATGTGGTCAACAACCCAGCGCTCGAAGCCGCTTATCCCAAAAATGTGTGGGTTGAAGAACTCCCCGAATTTAATGCCATTGGTAAAGAAACCTACCAGCAACTCGAAGCCACGGCAGCTTATGTTTTAGAGGCTCTTGCCGACTTTCTTCAGTTGCCCACCGATTATTTTAACCCGTACATCAAAAATGGCAACTCCATCCTTAGACCCATTCACTATCCGCCCATTACCGTCGAGCCAAAAGATGCCGTTCGAGCAGCAGCTCATGGAGACATAAATCTTATTACCCTATTGATGGGAGCACAAGGCGCAGGGCTACAAGTCCTCAACAAGCAAAACGAGTGGATTGATGCCTTGGCTGCCCCTGATGAATTGATGATCAATGTGGGGGACATGCTCTCTCGATTGACCAACAACAAACTTAAGTCGACCATCCACCGGGTGGTTAACCCCCCAAGAGAAGAGTGGGGAAATTCACGGTTTTCAATCCCGTTTTTTATGCATCCCATCTCCGAAATGCCGCTCAATTGCCTCTCTAATTGCGTTGATAAAGACCACCCTAAAGGATTTGAAGACACAACTGCAGGTGCTTATCTGGAAGAGCGGTTGATCGAATTGGGACTCAAGAAAAAAGACTAGTTTTTTTGGCTTCGCTCCAACGCCAATACCGCACGGCCCAACGCGCCTAAAAACGGGAACCCTAGGGTTTCGTATTCGTATTGGTCGTCATTGAAGACTTGATTTTCATTTACAAAAACAGTCGCTGTTAGAAAAAATGCAATATCCTCCGCTTCACTAACAATATAGGCCGTATCGGTAAGGGTGCCATAAGCTTCACCTACTTTGTTATAGATACGGACCTTTCCATCCATTTGTCCGGGGACATCTCCAAAAATCAAAAACTTAACATAACTGTCAAAATACCCATCTTGTGTCCGGTATTCGGGATCAGTACTTTCCAGCGTATTGCGACTCATCCAGTACCGAACAAATTCATAATCCTCGTTGGCAAGATCAAAGCGCGCATGGGTTGGAAACATTTCCGGTAAGATGACGCGTTGCACCATGCCTTCAAGGTCTCGAATAGAGATGCTGTTTTTTTGAGAAAAATCCATTGGTTTTTCTACCAAACTGCCTTTTTCTAGGTACCCTACTCCAGCCAAAAGTCCTTTGAGGCCCTGATTTTTTAGTTCGTTTTTGGCCAAAATTGTAGCTTGATGATACAAGGTGTCTTTATCATCAAAAAAAACATATTCCCAGGTGGACTGATTGTCTGCACCAAACAAAAATTTATGATGTATTTGGGTGTTGTTAAACCCTTTTTCTTGCAGCGTGGCATTGATGTAATCGGTGCCCAAAAAATCAAACAAATAGTTGTAAGCATCATTGTCACTGACTAAAAATATTTTTTTAATCAGATGGCCAATGGTCAAAAGGCCATCGGATTTTGTGCTATCGCGTTGAGCGATATACCCCATATCTTTGGAATTGATGATATGAAAAGGCGTGTCTTTAGTAATCGGGACCCCTTGTTTTTGCAAAGCGTTTAATTTTTCAAGTGTGAGTAAAACAATTGGAAATTTTGCCGTACTGGCGGGATAGAAATACCGGTTTTCATCCAAACCATACGACCATGATTTTAATTGCGAACGCCCTTGGGTATCCTTAGAGACCGTAGTATATAGAATTTGTACATTATGGGCGTCTATGGAACCTGCGATAGCTTTGATTTTGGGGTCTTCGCCGGCCATAATTTTATTCAATGGATTTTCTTTTTGGCAAGCTGAAACCAAGATGAGCACCAAAAGAATTCCGTATTTTTTAAAATGAATATTTCTCATTCAACCATTTAGAGATCAATTAAAGCATTAATTTAAGTTAAAAAAAGAGTACTATTGCAAAAAATTTTGGCCATGGAAACGCCCATTACTATCGGAAATCAAGAGTGGTGTGCCTTTGACGCACTAAACATTCCAGCAATCAAAGCAAGGATCGACTCTGGAGCCAAGACCTCTTCGATTCAAGCGCTCAACGTAAAGCGCATCTTTGTCAACGGTGTTGCTTGGGTAGAGTTTGATGTCAATCCGGTTCAGGATAACCGCAGCCTCACCGTTAAGTGTAAGGCAAAAATTATTGATAGTAGAATGATTAAAAGCTCGTCCGGAATTTCGGAACGACGCTATGTGATTCAGACCAATGTACGTTTGGGCAAGCACGAATTCCCGATAGAATTGACTTTGTCCAATCGGGATCAAATGGATTATCGCATGTTGCTTGGACGTCAAGCCATGGAGTCGTTTATAATCAATCCCACAGAAAGCTTTTGTTTGGGCGACTATAGCTCCTCAGAGATACGATCGTTTTATAAACATCTGATAAAGAAAAAATCTGGACTCAAACTTGCACTATTGGCTACCAACAGAGAGTTATATAGCAATCAGCGTATTATGGAGGCAGCACAAGCTAGAGGCCACGAAATCCAGTTTCTTAATATACAATATTGTTATATGCACATGGATGCAACCAAGCCCGGTGTGCGATATCGAGGAGGAAGCAATCTTGAAGATATTGATGCTGTAATTCCAAGGATTCGGCCCAGTATGACTTTCTATGGCTGTGCACTATTGCGTCAGTTTAGTGGAATTGGGACCTATTGCCTAAATTCTGCTGAGTCCATTGCACAGTCTAGAGACAAACTTCATTCTTCTCAAATATTTACTGCAAAAGGGATCAATACTCCAATCACAGGATTTGCAAAATCACCATTGGACACCAAAGACATAATCTCAATGGTAGGCGGAGCGCCTTTGATCATCAAATTATTAGAAAGCACTCAAGGAAAAGGGGTGGTTTCAGCAGAAACGAGCAAAGCTGCAGAAAGTGTGATCAATGCGTTCAGAAGCCTTAATGCCAATATTTTAGTTCAAGAATTTATCAAAGAAGCCCAAGGCAAAGACATTCGTTGTTTTGTGGTAAATGGCAAAGTAGTTGCCTCGATACAACGTCAAGCAGCTGTAGGCGAGTTTAGATCCAATTTGCACCAAGGAGGGGTCGCATCCAAGGTCAAAGTTACACCCGAAGAAAAACGACTTGCCGTTCGTGCCGCAAAGGTTTTTGATTTGGCCGTTGCAGGGGTGGATATTATCCGATCCAACAAAGGCCCTTTGGTACTCGAAGTCAATTCTTCACCAGGACTGGAAGGCATAGAAAACGCCACTGGGAAAGACTTAGCCAATCAAATGATTATTGCGATTGAAAAAAAGCTAGGGTACAAGGCCTAGTGGGCTCCCGCTTTGAAAGCCTTCAGTTTTTCAATCAGTTCTGGAACGACCTTAAAGGCATCACCAACCACGCCATAATCAGCGGCCTTAAAGAAGGGGGCTTCAGGATCGTTATTGATCACCACCTTAACCTTAGAAGCATTGATCCCAGCAAGGTGTTGAATGGCGCCAGAAACACCAATAGCAATGTAGAGGTTAGAAGCGACCGGTTTTCCGGTTTGACCAACATGTTCACTATGTGGGCGCCAACCCATATCAGACACCGGTTTAGAGCATGCAGTTGCTGCCCCTAAGGTTGTTGCAAGATCTTCTATCAAGTGCCAGTTTTCGGGGCCTTTGAGCCCGCGACCACCAGAAACTACGATGTCGGCATCGGCAATGGACACTTTTCCGGTTACTTTTTCGATACTTTGAGTTTGTACTAAGTCCTGTTCTACGTCAACACTAAAGGACACTATTTCTGGCTGTGAAGTTTTTTCATGAATCCCATACGAATTGCTTGCCAGGCCAATAAGATTTATAGCTCCCGAAAGCGTGGTATGGTTGAAAGCTTTGTTGGTAAAACAAGAACGCTTGACGACAAAAGGGTCTAAAGACACAGGCAGGGCAACAACATTTGAGGCATAAGAAGCCTCAAGCGCCACACTCAATAGCGGCGCCAAATAGCGCGCATTGGCTGTTGATGATAATACTACGGTTTTGGCGTTTTGATTTTTAGCAACCGCTGCTAGGGCTTTGGCATAGTTATGCGCAGAAAAATTTTCTAAGGCCACTGTATCGATTTGGACGATATGATCTACACCATATTTTGCTAAAGCATGCACATCATCTGTATTGATGGCAACAGCAATTAATTTTACATTCAATTGGTCTGCCAGTGCGCGTCCGTAGGAGGCGACTTCAAAGCCAACCTTTTTGAAGGTTCTTTTTTCGGCTTCTGCAAAAATTAATACACTCATTTTTTTAATAAATTTTTAAATGACTTTAGCTTCGCTGTGTAACAGCTCGATGAGTTGGTCTAGTTGGTCTTCAGCAATGAGCTTAACCGCACCTTTGGGCTGGGGTTTTTCAAACTTTGAAATCGTTGTTTTTGGGGTCAAATTCTGACTGGGCAGTACGGTCAAAGGTTTTTGTCTCGCCTGCATGATTCCACGCATATTGGGGATAATCAAGTCGTCTTCTTCGACCAATCCTTTTTGTGCCCCTATGACCAAGGGCAAAGCCGCAGATAGATTTTCTTTTCCGCCGTCAATTTCTCTGGACAGGCTTGCCGTATCTCCGGAAATAGTAAGTCCAATGCAATTTGTAACATAGCCCATTCCAAGTAATCCTGCCAAAATACCCCCGACCATTCCGCCATTGTAGTCAATGGATTCACGACCGGTAATTATCAAATCGTAGGATTCATTTTTACAATGAGCGGCAATTTCTTGGGCGACTGCAAAACCATCCGTAGGTAGTGCATCAATTCGGATTGCTTTTTGTGCGCCTATGGCAAGACATTTTCTAAGAATTGCTTCGCAAGAAGCATCCCCTACAGTCAAAACAGTCACTTCTGCTTGTTGCTGCTGTTGGAGCCATATGGCACGAGTGAGACCAAATTCATCGTTTGGATTAATGATAAATTGGACCCCGTTGGTGTCAAACTGTGTGTCGTTTTCTACAAAGTTAATTTTTGAGGTAGTATCAGGCACATTGCTGATACAAACTAATACGTTCATTGGTGTAGCAATTATTTATATAAAAATATAAAACTTGGCCCAAGAACTGGGTATAAATTGTTACTATTTCAGCAGGCGAATAGTTATTTTTTCTTGGGTTCTTTTCCAAAAAAACGTTCCATACGGTCGGGCACATAATTTTGATTGATGTCTTCTTCATAGCCTGTGGTAGTGCTGATTACTGCATAGAGAATCACACCTCCCACAAGTACGACGGCTCCGATGATTACAATGGTTATGTCACTCATAGTAAATTGATTTACAATAAGTAAGATATTAATTTATTTTAAATTTCCCAATTGGGGGTTAAAATCTGTTTGGTCGATTTCCAAAAGGGTGTTTAGCAACAACTGCGTTCCTTTTGCGATCGCTTGCGGCGTCGAATATTCGTTGGGGGCGTGACTAATTCCATCAACACTTGGAATAAAAATCATGCCTGTGGGTGTTAGCAAAGCCATGTCTTGTGCATCATGACCGGCGCCGCTAGGCAAGTCCAGATGGCTTAGCCCCAGTAGGTCGGCGTTCTCACGTATGATTTGTTGGATGCGTTTGTCTGTCAGTGCGGGGTCACTCGTTGCATCTATAGGGCTAAATTGGATGCGGGTGTTATATTTTTCTCCAATGTGGTTTGCCTCCTCCTGTATTTGGTCAAAAAGACGTGCAATTTTTTGGGCATCAAGATCTCGAATTTCTAAACTCAAAACGACTTTTCCGGGGATGACATTGGGGGCACCAGGATAGGCTGCGATACGGCCTACGGTCCCGACGTGTCTTCCGGGGTAGCTTTTGATCACTTCATTGACTTTAAGTGTAAAGGCTGCGGCTGCTAATAGCGCATCTTGTCGGCGATGCATGGGGGTAGTGCCTGCATGGTTTGCAAAACCGGTTATGGTGACGTCCCACCATTTGAGACCGACGATGCCTTCGACTACGCCAATTTCAATATCCTTTTCATAGAGCGTGCTTCCCTGCTCGATATGTAGCTCCATAAAAGCATGGAGTTGTTCGGGTTTTCGGATGACTGCATCTATTTTTTCAGGATCACCACCAAGGCGTTTTACACCTTCGGCATTGGTATATCCGGAGTTCGTTTTTACGGCCAGCGCAGCGGGTTTTATTTTACCTGCTAATGCTCTACTTCCAAAAACGCCGCCTTCTTCGTTGGTGAAAATAAGCAGCTCAAAAGGGTGTTTTGTTTCGATGTTGTTTTCAACGAGTGTTTCCATCACTTCCAAAGCGCCAATACTACCAACATTGCCGTCGTAATGCCCACCATTGGGGACGGCATCGATATGAGACCCGAAGGCTACTGTTGGTGCTTTGGGGTCGCTTCCTGCTCGAAGTGCAGAAATGTTTCCCGAAAAATCAACCTGTACCTCAAGCCCCAATTTCTTTAGTTTTTGGATTAAAAAAGACCGCGCCTCTATCTCATAATCACTGTAAGCGATTCGGTCGTTTCCTTTTTGTTCGTTGATTCCAAATTGTTTGAGCGCTTGCAAATTGGCATTGACTCGATCGGGATTAATAGCAACGGGGTCTTGTGCTGACAATAGTGAAGTAAAAAATAAAAGGGTAAGAACTTGTTTTTTCATAATTATAAGTTTTAAGCACTAAAGCTGTGCATTATAGTAGTTTGGATCGCCTGTAACTTCTTTACCGAGCCATTCTGGTGGGTCAAAAGGGGTGTCCATGGATGGCAGTTCGACTTCTGCCCAAACGGTTTGACGGGGCTCCTGAAATTCATCGACTTCGATCATCAAGTTGTTATACGGAATTTTATATCGGGTTTTTCGGATCAACGGTTTTTCACAGAGTGCAAGGAGTTCATGAGCTTCGGATAGGGGAATTTTGTATTCCCACTCACGACGAGCCAATCCTTGACTATCGCTTTTGCCTTTGAGGGTCAGCCAAGCGTTTTTGTCTGCTATTCGAATACGAACGGTACGTTCTGGAATTTTTGACAGATAGCCTTGTATTATTTCTATTTTTTCGATGCTCAACTGCTTATATGCAGTTGAGGTAACCAAAAATTTTCTTTCAATTTCGATATTCATAGTGTCGCAAGATACAATTTGAAAAGCCAGGTAGTGAAGATGCCCCAAAAGGTGCCTGTAACCATACTCAATATGGCCAAAACGATCGCATGAGGCATCAATTTTCGATCATAGGCCGCAGTTACGGCAGGTGCTGTAGAAATACCCCCAAGATTTGCCATGCTTGCGATGGGAACCCATACCATTGAAATTTTTAGGGCCAGGGCCGTCAAAACCGAAAACACAAATTGTAGCAGCAACCAAACGAGTACAAAAAGCACAAAAATACCGGGCAATTCGAACTGGCTAAAGTTGAGTTTTAGCCCCAAAATAGCCATTACGGTTAGGATACTAAAGCTACCGATTTTCAAGCAAAGTTGATGGTCCCAAGCTTTTAGACGATTGCCCAAGAGGATTCCCAAGAAGGAAAGGCCGATAATGGTTTGCAGAAAACTCAACCCAAACAAATAGGGCACTGCTATGCCAATGGCCAATAGGGTCACTGTAAAAAAACGATCTTTGGTCGATCTGATTGCGGTTTGTTCTGTTTCTAGAATGGGCGCTTCAGGAAGCCCTAATTTTGTGTTGAGGGAACCACTTTTTTTAATTAATTGAAACATCAACAAGGTCCAAATATTGACCAAAACATTATCCAAAACCAATACGGACAAGAAAAGTCCTTCTGAGGTACCTACAAATTCTTTGAGCACCAGTTGACTGGTACTGCCCCCAATCCAACTTCCTACAATAGGGACCAATCCCTTCCAAAGGTCTTTTGAGATAAATTCTGCTTGAAAACTTGACGAGACCCAACCCCCTGTCATCAAAATCACCACAGGAAGTAAGGCAATAAAAAAAGACCCAAAAACAAACAACAATAAGGGCCTAACCCCTACAATTTTAAGGGCACGTAAAGACAAAGAAGCCATAATACTCAATATGGCTATTGGGATGATCCACTGTTTGCTCCATTGATGAAGCACCACTTGGTCGAGTTGGAGCCCTAGTAACGCAGAAAGAACAGCAGGTACGATATAAGCAAACAAAATGGGAGGAACCCATTGCAAAAGGGCTTTTATCCAGCGTCTTTCTTGTTTTTCGAGCCAAATAACGACGGTTAAAGTAATGCAAACGATACTCAAAGACGCTACTAAAAGACTCATATAGGGTACTTTTAAAATTTAAAACAATTTAGGCTTTCAAAAGCAAGGCAACAATTTAATTTAAAATCTTCATACCAATTTGATTTTCTAATTTAGAAGACCCAAAGCAGACACCTATGAAATATGCTTTCGATGCACAACGCAAAATCATCCATATTGACATGGACGCATTCTTTGCATCGGTAGAGCAGTATGACCATCCAGAACTTAGAGGCAAACCCCTTGCTGTAGGTGGGGGTGGTTCTCGAGGGGTTGTTGCGGCAGCCAGTTATGAGGCCCGTAAATTTGGTGTCCGTAGTGCAATGAGTGGCCGTTTGGCCGCTCGTTTATGCCCAGATTTGACCTTTGTAAAGCCCCGTTTTGAGCGCTATAAAGAAGTTTCTGAACGCATTAGAAATATCTTTTTTGAATATACCGATTTGGTAGAGCCTCTATCCCTTGATGAGGCATATTTGGACGTAACTAAAAACAAAAAGAACCTCTCTTCAGCAACTCAAATAGCAGCTGCAATTCGACAACAAATTTATAACGACACCGGACTCACCGCTTCAGCAGGGATTTCGATTAACAAGTTTATTGCCAAAATTGCTAGTGATTGGAATAAACCAAATGGACAAAAAACCATCCCACCCGAGGAGGTTATTTCTTTTTTGGAGGCCTTGGACATCCAAAAATTCTATGGTGTTGGAAAAAAAACGGCCGACCGGATGTATCAACTCGGAATCTACACGGGAGCGGATTTAAAAAAGGTATCCTTAGAACAGTTAGAAGCTTATTTTGGCAAATCGGGATCGTATTATTATCAAGCGGTTCGTGGGATTCATACGCGACCAGTACAACCGCAACGTACCCCAAAATCTTTGGGCGCCGAACGTACTTTTGACACCAATTTGAGCAGTGAAGTTTTTCTGGAAGAAAAACTCGAACAGATTGCCCAAGCACTTATCAAAAGAATGGGCCGCAAAAAGCAAGCCGGCAAAACCATTACCCTAAAAATCAAGTACAGCGATTTTACCATGCAAACCCGAAGCAAAACACTGCCTTATTTTGTCTCAGACAAAAGTGTCATTTTGGACCAAGCCAAAGACCTTTTGTATCAAGACCGACTAAAAGACTCGGTCCGTCTAATTGGCATATCACTGTCCAACTTAAAAGGCGAGCGTAACTCAAGCACTACATCAGATCAAGAAAAGCTCGATGTGCAACTTTCGTTTGATTTTTAGATGGTAGAGACCCGCAAGGTATTTACCATCCCTTTTGCAGCGATTGGCATTGCGGTTAGGTTGATGACCAATTCATTGGAGTCAACATAGCCTTTTTCGTGGGCAATTTTATTGATTTCTTCAACCGTATTGTCCGTACTGCTAAAACTGTCGTAATAAAAAGCTTTTACTCCCCACAACAAATTGAGCTGCGTCAAAATTCTTTTGTTGGAGGTAAACACCAAAACATGTGCTGAGGGGCGCCAAGCCGAAATTTGAAAAGCTGTATATCCACTATTGGTTAGGGTACAGATAGCGCTGGCATTGATTTCATTGGCCATATGTGCCGCATGATAGCAAATTGCTTTGGTAATATATCGCTTGGTTCGGATTGTAGGAGGGTTTTGAGGAACTCGAATCAAATCAGAGCCTTCTACTTGATGTAAGATAGAAGACATGGTTTTGATGACCTCTACGGGATATTTTCCAACCGAAGTTTCGCCAGAAAGCATCACTGCATCGGCACCGTCCATTACAGAATTGGCAACATCATTGACCTCTGCACGTGTTGCAGTTCGGCTTTCAATCATGGTTTCCATCATCTGTGTTGCAATAATCACGGGAATGCGTGCTTTTTTGGCTGCCCGTACCAGTTGTTTTTGTATCAAGGGCACTTCTGCCGCAGGGATTTCTACTCCAAGGTCACCACGTGCCACCATAAGTCCGTCGCTGTGGGCAATTATTTTGTCAATATTGACAATCGCTTCGGGCTTTTCAATTTTAGAAATAATCGGAATTTTATAATCTGAGTGTTCTTCAATAAGGTCTTTAAGATCTTGTAGGTCTTGACTGTTGCGTACAAAAGAAAGCGCGATCCAATCGACTTCTTGGCTGATCGCAAATTTGGCGTCTTTGATGTCTTTTTCTGTCAGCGCAGGAAGTGAAATTTTGGTATTGGGCAGGTTGACTCCTTTTTTGGATTTGAAGGGCCCTCCTTGTATGACTTTAGCGGTTACTTCTTTGTCTTTGTCGGTAGTGAGTACTTCAAAAATAAGCTTGCCGTCATCGAGAAGTATTCGTTCGCCTGGACTAACATCTTTAGGAAAATTTGAATAATTCATGTAAGCACGTGTCGCATCTCCTACAAAAGGGGTCTGTGTCAAAAAAGTTACGATGTCACCTTCTTTGACCACGCAGCCTTCTTCCATTTCACCTACACGCAGTTTTGGCCCTTGAAGGTCTGCCAAAATGGAGGTATGTGTTCCTAGTTTTTCGTTTAGTTTGCGGATATTTTTTATACGCTCACGGACTCCTTCATAATCGGCGTGTGAAAAGTTGATTCTGAAAACGTCAACCCCTTCCTTAATCAGTTTTTCCATCACCTCGATGTCCGAACAGGCGGGGCCTAAAGTGGCGACAATCTTGGTCTTCTTTTGTTTATTCATTTACAAGTTCAAAATATTCAATTTGCTTTTTATTTTTTGCTCCTTTATGCCATAGCACATGGAAATAAGCGGGGACTGTTCGAGCACATTCTTTAGGTGATCGGGATTGAGCCCTTCGTTTATTTTTAGTAAAAAAGGAACATTTTTGGCTTCGGAAAGCAAATATACTTCTTTTGTGATACTGACTTCAAATAAATTTGAACTGTTTGTTTGTTGGTCTTCAATATGTTGTGCGATGTTTTGAAGCAATTCGCAATGAATGCCGCGCTGAGGAGCTTCCCAGACATAATGTTCAAAGAACGTATGGTGAAGCTCGAGGTCCTTGCGGGTTCGAATAAAATGGCCTTTTAAATTTTTGTTGAGCACATAAGCCAGCTCAAAGCCAACCGCGGAGGTGTGGAGGGCCAGCAGTTCAAAATCGGTGTCGATTTCGGCATCGAGTAAGTAGTGTTTTTTGCTCATAAGAGTTCCTTGTGGTGGTTGAGCCCTAGTTTGAAATATGCTCTCCGGGCGGCTTTTTCTTCAGATTTTTTTTTCGATACTTCTCGGGCTTTTACTAAGGGTTTGTTGTTAATTATAAGCTGCGTCATAAAGTTGATATCGGGGTCAAGACCATCGGCTTTTTGGGTTTGAAAGACAAGTCTAGATTTTTCTTTCTGCGCCCATTCGATTAAAGCACTTTTGTAACTAAGTATGGAACGATTTATATGCTCTAAGTCGACGTGCTGTTTGAGAATTTTTTCCAAAATAAACCGTTCGCATTTGACATACCCCTGATCCACATATAAAGCTCCGATGAGGGCCTCTAACAGGTTGCCCAATATGTCATTGCCAAAATTGGCTTTTGGGTTTAGGGGGATGATTAGGCTAAGCAAATCAAATTTTTGACCGATGTTGTTGAGATTTTCACGACTTACGATTTTTGAGCGTAGTTTGGTGAGTTTGCCTTCTTGTGCCTTGGGGTATTTGAGATAAATATAAGCTGATACCACGCTGCTAAGCATGGTGTCTCCTAAAAATTCGAGACGTTCATAATTGATTCTTTCACCTTGCGCATCTTTGAGGTTCATCGAGCGGTGTGTAAAGGCCTCTTGATAGAGGGCCATGTTTTTTGGTGGGGTCCCTAAGATTTTTTTTAATTGGGTATAAAAAATCCCGTTTGAGGACAAACGGGATCTAAATATGTGGTTAAGAAATCTCACATTTCAAGTTAATCAATTTTTCCAAAAACAACACAAGCATTGTGTCCTCCAAAACCAAAGGTGTTTGACAGGGCAATATTAACGGTTCGTTTTTGGGCTTTGCCAAAGGTAAAGTTCAACTTAGGATCAATATTTTCATCCGGGGTTTGATGATTGATGGTGGGAGGAACAATACCGTGTTTGATGGCCATAATGGAAGCAATCGCCTCTATGGCACCAGCAGCACCTAGAAGGTGTCCGGTCATGGATTTGGTAGAATTGATGTTGATGTTGTAAGCATGTTCTCCAAAAACGGCTTTAACCGCTTTAGATTCTGCAATATCTCCAAGAGGGGTAGATGTACCATGCATGTTTATGGCATCTACATCTTCGGGTTTTAGGTTGGCGTCTTTAAGGCAATTTTGCATTACTTTGATGGCCCCTGCTCCTTCCGGATGGGGTGCCGTCATGTGATGTGCATCTGCAGAGAGGCCGCCGCCTAATAATTCGGCATAAATTTTAGCACCCCGTGCTTTGGCGTGCTCATATTCTTCTAAAATTAGTGATCCCGCACCTTCACCCAATACAAACCCGTCACGATCCTTGTCAAAAGGACGAGAAGCTGTTTTGGGGTCGTCATTGCGTTTGGACAATGCATGCATTGCATTGAAGCCTCCCATACCTGCAATGGTAACGCCAGCTTCAGAACCACCACTGACCATAATGTCTGCATAGCCCAAGCGGATGTAGTTTAAGGCATCAATTAGGGCATTGGCAGAAGAGGCACAAGCAGAAACCGTAGCAAAATTGGGCCCTGCAAAACCATATTGTATCGAAATCATTCCAGGGGCAATATCCGCAATCATTTTTGGAATGAAAAACGGATTAAAACGCGGTGTTCCATCGCCTTGAGCAAAATCAATAACTTCGTTTTGAAACGTTTCTAAACCACCGATTCCGGCACCCCAAATGACACCGACACGGTCTTTGTCAATCCGTTCGAGATCTAGACCAGAGTCTTCGATAGCTTCTTGAGTAGCGACCAAAGCATACTGGGTAAACCGGTCGTACTTTCGGACTTCTTTGCGGTCAAAATGTGCTAGAGGGTCAAAATTTTTGATTTCGCAGGCAAACTGCGTTTTAAATTTTGAGGCATCAAAATAAGTAATTGGGGCTGCACCACTTGTTCCAGATAATAAACCCTCCCAATAGGCTGGGAGGGTGTTTCCAATAGGTGTCAGAGCCCCTAATCCGGTAACAACTACGCGTCTTGGACTCATGGCACTAGAAATTTATTTGGCTTGTTCAATAAATTGAATAGCTTGACCTACAGTTGCGATGTTTTCTGCTTGGTCATCCGGAATTTGGATATCAAATTCTTTTTCAAATTCCATAATCAACTCCACTGTATCTAAAGAATCTGCTCCTAAATCGTTGGTGAAATTTGCTTCTGATACAACTTCATTTTCGTCTACACCCAATTTGTCTACAATTATGGCTTTAACGCGTGATGAAATGTCTGACATGATTTTCTATTTAAAATTGTTGTGGACAAAAATAAAAAACTTTGTACTATTTCGTCCTTTGGTTTGTTAAATATAACTTTTCTTTGTGAAATAGTTGCTATAAAAAATTTTGAAAACAGCTATATTTTCAATGCTTCAACAACAAAATAGGACTTGGCACAAAGCGTGAAAAAAATAATTTTGTGGGCCAGTGGAAGTGGGTCAAATGTTGAAAACATCTTTAAATATTTTCAACAAAACCCCCTTATAAAGGTTGCAGCCGTTTTTACCAACAAATCCAATGCCGGCGTTTTACAGCGTATGGAACCCTATAAAGTGGTGTTTGAAATTCATGAAAACGCGGTTTTTGAGTCCGGCGCCATAGATCAAACTGTGGCCAAATACACCCCAGATCTGATTGTCTTGGCCGGATTTCTTCGAAAAATTGCGCCCTCTACCTTACTGCGGTTTCCTAACAAAATCATCAATATACACCCGGCTTTGTTGCCCAAATATGGCGGTAAAGGCATGTTTGGAATGCACGTTCATCAAGCGGTCTACGACCAAAAAGAAGCCGAAACCGGAATTACCATTCACTATGTCAATGCGCACTACGATGAGGGAGCGATCGTGTTTCAACAAAAAGTAGCACTTGGACCCGATGATACCCCAGCCACGATTGCCCAGAAGGTACATCTACTTGAGTACAAACATTATCCCGAGATCATCGAAAAACTCCTTACGGACCATGAGTAACACCATACACATCTACACTGATGGCAGCGCTTTGGGCAATCCCGGCCCAGGAGGATATGGTATTATTTTGGAGTGGGTAGGCAAAAATTATGTCAAAGAGTTTTCTCAAGGCTATTTATACACAACCAACAATCGTATGGAGCTTTTGGCCGTGATAGAAGGTCTTGAGCAAATACGGATCGAGCGCGCCGACGTGGTGGTCTTTTCTGACTCCAAATATGTGGTTGATGCCGTTGAAAAAAAATGGGTGTTTGGCTGGGAAAAAAAACAATTTAAGGACAAGAAAAATGCGGATCTTTGGAAGCGTTTTCTAAAGGTCTACAAGTTACACCAGGTGGCCTTTAGATGGATCAAAGGACACAATGATCACCCACAAAACGAACGTTGTGATGCGCTAGCAGTTGCAGCAGCAAAAAGCAAAAGCCTCAAAAGAGATCGTGTATATGAGCAAGAAAACCCTGAAGCAATGCCCAGGGAGAAAAAATAAAAACCATGCAAAAAAGCATAGAAACATATACTAAATTTAGACGATGAAAAATAAACTTCTTGTTGTTGGCACGATGGCTTACGACGCTTTAGAAACTCCTTTTGGCAAAATCGACCGCACGTTGGGAGGCGCCGCCACCTATATTGCCTTAGCGGCCAAAAACTATGATTTGGATTGTGGGCTGGTATCTGTAATTGGAGAAGATTTTGAAGAAGCACACCTGCAATTGCTTCGTGATCGAGCCATTGATTTATCCGGTGTAGAAACTATCAAAGGCGGTAAAACTTTTTTCTGGAAAGCCCGTTATCACAATGATCTAAATACCCGTACTACCTTAGAAACCCACCTGAATGTTTTGGAACATTTTGAACCCAAAATACCCAAGCACTTGACGACACCTGACATTTTGTTGCTTGGCAATTTGCACCCCGAGGTACAATGGGCCGCCCTACAACAAATGCAAAACAGACCTAAGTTGGTCATTTTAGACACCATGAATTTTTGGATGGAACATTTTAGACCAAAACTGGATCAAGTCATGGCCGAGGTTGATGTGATTTCAATCAATGATGAAGAAGCACGTCAACTGACAGAACAACATTCTTTGGTAAAAGCAGCAGCTATTATTCAAAAAATGGGCCCTAAATATGTAATCATCAAAAAAGGAGAACATGGCGCCTTATTGTTTTACAATCAACACATCTTTTGTGCACCTGCACTACCTTTAGAAGAAGTTTTTGACCCTACGGGAGCAGGGGACAGTTTTGCTGGAGGATTTGCGGGGTATTTAACCCAATGCGGATCGGTCAGTCTGTCGCATATGAAATCGGCCATCATTCACGGTTCTGCAATGGCATCTTTTACAGTAGAGCAGTTTGGCACTGCCAATATTGAGCAAGTTACTCCCGAGCGTCTTTTACAACGACTTAAAGCATTTGAACAACTCACAAAATTTGAAATCGAGTTAGAATAAACCTATCTTTGGCTAAGATGAGCGACCAGATAAAACACGAGTGCGGAATTGCACTGATCCATCTAAAAAAACCGCTAGCTTACTACAAAGAAAAGTACGGCACTGCGCTATACGGCATCAACAAGATGTATTTGATGATGGAAAAGCAGCACAACCGTGGTCAAGACGGCGCTGGATTTGCAAGCATCAAATTTAATATGCAACCTGGCCAACGCTACATCAGTCGTGTACGTTCTAACAATCAGCAGCCCATTCAACATATTTTTGATAAAATCAACAAACGCATTCGGCAGGCAACCAAAGTTGACTCTCAAATTCTAGAACACCCAGACCAGCTCAAAGAAGCCGTACCCTATGTCGGTGAGCTTATGCTTGGTCATGTAAGATACGGCACCTATGGCAAAAACAGCTTGGAAAGTGTTCATCCCTTTTTACGTCAAAACAACTGGATGCACCGCAACCTGATTGTTGCCGGAAACTTTAATATGACCAATGTAAATGAGTTGTTTCAGAACTTGGTAGATCTTGGTCAGCACCCCAAAGAGCGTGCCGATACGATAACCGTAATGGAAAAAATCGGCCATTTTTTGGACGATGCGGTGGCCAAAATATATAAAACCCTCAAAAAGGAAGGCTTTGATAAAGCGACAGCCTCTCCCCAGATTGCAGCCCGTCTCAAAATGCACAAAGTCCTACGCAAAGCAGCCAAAAACTGGGACGGTGGATATGCCATGGCTGGGTTGCTTGGACACGGTGACTCCTTTGTCTTGCGCGACCCCTCTGGAATCCGCCCCGCCTACTACTACAACGACGACGAAATCGTGGTTGTCGCATCGGAGCGCCCAGTAATACAAACGGTGTTTAATGTACCCTTTGAGCAAGTGAAAGAACTAGATCCTGGTCATGCAATTATTACCAAAAAGCATGGCGACAGCATCATCAAAGAAATTATCCCTCCGAGAGAAAAAAAATCCTGTTCTTTTGAACGCATCTATTTTTCTAGAGGGAGTGATTTTGAAATTTATACCGAGCGCAAAAAACTGGGCCAATACTTGTTTCCTCACATCTTAAAATCTATAGATGAGGATTTAGAAAACACTGTATTTTCTTACATACCCAATACAGCAGAGACATCTTTTTATGGGATGATCGGCGCAGCACAGGCACACGCCAAAAAAGAATTGACCAAGGCTCTTTTGTCCGAAAATCGCCCCGATAATGAAGCCTTAGAACGGTTGATCAACTTAAAGCCAAGGATCGAAAAAATCGCAATTAAGGATGCCAAGCTACGAACCTTTATTACCGAAGATTCGAGTCGAGATGATCTAGTAGCACATGTATATGACGTAACCTATGGTGTGGTCAAACCCACCGATAATTTGGTCATCATCGACGATAGTATTGTTCGTGGGACAACACTTCAAAAAAGCATCTTAAAGATGCTCGACCGCTTACAACCCAAAAAAATCATTGTAGTTTCTAGCGCGCCTCAGATACGTTATCCCGATTGTTATGGAATAGACATGGCAAAGCTCCAGGATTTTATTGCCTTTCAGGCCGCACTGGCCCTACATAAGGATCAAGGAACGCTTCAAAAAGTATTAGATACTATATATAAAAACTGTCAAGCAAGTGTTGCGCTACCGGTTACAGAAGTTACCAATTGCGTTAAGGCACTCTACGCACCCTTTAGTGATGTTGAAATTTCGCATAAAATTGCCGCATTGCTCGATCATGAAATCCGTTCTGAAGTACAAATTATTTTTCAGAAAATTGAAGATCTTCATCGGGCTTGTCCCGAACACTTGGGAGACTGGTATTTTTCGGGAGACTATCCCACGCCTGGGGGTAATCGTATGGTAAACCGTGCCTTTATGAATTTTTATGAAGGCAAATCGGCCAGAGCCTATTGATCGTAAAATGAATTCTATAAAAAAAAAGGAGGAATTTATTCCTCCTTTTTTTGTCAGGGAGAGTATCAGTTATTGATTTTGCGCATAACGTTCCGCAACTTTATCCCAGTGGATCACATTGAAAAACGCTTGAATATAATCGGGTCTTCTGTTTTGATAGTTTAGATAATAGGCATGTTCCCAAACATCTAGTCCTAGTATGGGAGTGCCACCACAGCCAATACCGGGCATAATGGGGTTGTCTTGGTTTGCCGAAGAGCATACCTCAAGTTTACCTCCAGGGTGTACACAAAGCCATGCCCATCCCGAACCAAAACGGGTAGCGGCTGCTTTTGCAAAAGTATCTTTAAACCCATCAAACGAACCAAATGCAGCATCTATAGCCTTGGCAAGATCCCCTTGGGGTGTGCCACCACCTTGGGGGTGCATGGATTCCCAAAAAAGGGTGTGATTATAGAACCCGCCGCCATTATTTCTTACAGCCGCATTGTTCATATCCAAATTGGACAACATCGTTTCGATTGACGTATTTTCGAGTGCAGTTCCAGCAATTGCGTTATTGAGATTGGTTGTATAACCGTTGTGGTGTTTTCCGTGATGGATTTCCATAGTACGGGCATCGATATGCGGTTCTAACGCATCATAAGCATAAGGTAATGGGGGAAGTTCAAAAGCCATAACAATGATTTTTTTTAGTTTATACCTACAAAAATAGAATTTCTTTTGGCAATCTGTTTTATATGGCTTTTAAAACCACTACTTTTAGTTAGTGCCTACATCGAAAACACATGCTTTTAAAATCATAAGTGCCTCCGCAGGCTCTGGCAAGACCTATACCTTGGTTTTTCATTATCTCAAAGAATTGTTGGGCAAAACAAAGCCTTATCCATTTCGAGAAATGCTTGCCTTGACCTTTACCAACAAAGCGGTGCAAGAGATGAAATCACGAATCCTTACCACACTCGCTGCTTTGGCAAAAGACCCAAAAGACCAGCCCATGGCTGCTGCCTTGTGTGAGGATTTAGGGCTTTCTGAGACTGTTTTGCAAGAACGTTCTCAAATTCGGTTACGTCAATTGTTGCAAGACTATGGTGCTTTTGACGTGCTTACCATAGACAAATTTAACCATCGTTTGGTACGCACTTTTGCCACAGACCTCAAACTTCCCTACAGTTTTGAAGTGGTTGTTGATTCGGATGAAATTTTAGACGCACTCATCGATACGTTGTTAGATAAAGTGGGAGAAGACGATACAATCACACCCTTGTTGGTGGCCTTTAGCTTGCAAAAGCTCAAGGATCAAAAAAGTTGGGATGTGGGAATAGATCTCAAAGATGTAGCGCCCTTGTTGATGAATGAAAACGATCGGATTCCATTAAAACATCTCAAAAATCTTACCCATCAAGATTTTAAAACAATAAAAGACAGACTTGTTCAAGTTATCGATCAGATTGCTAGTGACCTTCGGACTGTTGGCAAGCAAACGGTTGAATTAATGACCTCTAAAGGACTTGATGCGAGTGATTTTAATCGTGGAATGGTTTTTAACCATTTTCAACAATTTATTGATTTTGACGAAAAGAAAGTAGATAAGATAGAAAGCACTTATAACAACAAGCTTCAAGAAAACTTAGAAAACGGAACCAATATCTATAAAAAAGCAACCCCCGAGCTGCATAAGAAATACATCGATCAGTTGCTTCCTGTTCTTTTGGAGGCATTCAATGCACAAAAAAGCCATGTCTTTAGGTTGGTCCAATCCCAAAAGCTTTTGGGTCAGTTGACTCCCTTGTCTTTGCTGGGGCAAATGGAAAAAACCTTAGAAACCCTCCAGCACGAAAATCAACAAATGCTTTTAGGGCGTTTCAATGAATTGATTGCCGCGGTTATTGCCAAACAACCGGCACCATTTATCTACGAACGTCTGGGCGAAAAGTATTTGAACTACTATATCGATGAATTTCAGGATACCTCCCAATTGCAATGGAAAAACTTGGTGCCGTTAATTTCCAACACCTTAGAAGGTGTTCGTCAAGGGGGAGATCCGGGCTCGCTGTTTTTGGTCGGGGATGCCAAACAGGCCATTTACCGTTGGCGTGGAGGTCATGTAGATCAATTTTTGGGATTGCTTGCAGCACAGACCCCTTTTCAAATAAAACCCAATATAGAAAAATTGCCTTCTAATTATCGAAGCGCCTCCCAAATTGTTGATTTCAATAACCGTTTGTTTACCTATCTCGGCAAGCATCTTAGTGCGGCGGAGCATCAAGCATTATATGGGCAAGCAGCACAGCAACCAATAGATCAAAAACAAGGGTGTGTAACCATCACTCTGATCCCAGAGGGGAAAAAGAAAGCTGAGCGATCAGCACCCTATATCAGCACCCTAGTAACGCAACTGTTAGCGCGTAAGGCCCAACACTATAAGTGGTCTGACATGGTGGTTTTGGTCCGCCAAAAAGACACCGCTACACAAGTTGCAAAAGGGCTTTCTGCCCAAAACATTCCTGTTATTTCGTCAGAAGCATTGTTGTTGTCACAAGCACCTCGTGTACAAGGGCTTATGGGGCTGATTCAACTTGTATTGGACGTCAACAATCCCGAGTTTAGACGTCAGTTTTTTGAATTGCTTTGGGAAGAGAAAGGGGCAGAACATCCCTTTTATGATTTTATGAAAACATATTTAGAAGGCTCTTTTTATGGAGCACTTCAAAAATTTAATACCACTTATGAGACCACTTTTGATTTTGATGTTTTTCAAAGTTTATCGCTATATGAGGGTGTAGAATATGCTTTGAGCACGCTCAAACTACCCTTTGAAAGCGATGTTTATATTCAGTTTTTCTTAGATGCACTTCATGAGTTTAGTTGCAATCACTTGGCCTCCTGGCATCATTTTGAACGGCATTGGGAACGGCATCACCAACGGTGGAGTCTTCAGCTTTCAGAATCCATAGATGCCGTTCAGATCATGACAATTCACAAGGCTAAAGGGCTTGAATTTCCGGTGGTATTTTTGCCATTTCTAGAAGCCGAATTTCAACCCAATAAGGACCGTATATGGGCACCGATCCACACAGCCCCCCCTTTAGAATGGGGGTGGTTTAAAAGTTCTAAAAAACTCGAAAAGTATCCAACATCAGTAGCGGAGGCGTATCATAAAAACAGTGCTTCAGCTCAGTTAGATGCCGCCAACGTGCTTTATGTTGCTTGTACAAGAGCGGTAGATCAATTGCATATTATTAGCAGACACGACACGGACGATCCAAACAAAAATTACGCCACTTTGTTGCATGGTTTTCTAAAAGAAGAAGGTCTTGCCTCCGATCATGGAACTTCGTTTGAATGGGGAAGCCAAACCCCTAGAATAGGCGAATCAAAAGACCAATCGATTGCCCCGCGAAAATTTAAAATGCAACTAGGCCTTGGGTGGCAAAAACGCCTCATCAATCAGATGGATCGACCCGATGCCGATCAACAAGGCGTAACACCAAGAGCGTATGGAATCCTGATTCATCAACTTTTTGCCGCAATAAAATACCAACATCAGGTCGATGAAGTTTTTGAACGAGCAATACAATTTGGATGGGTGTTGCCTGAGCAAGGAAAAAAATTAAAACCCCTATTCAAAACGGTTGTTGGGCATCCAAAACTGCATCATGCTTTTGAAGAAGGAATCGACATTTGGATCGAGCAAGAACTCCTGATGCCAAATGGCGAAACATTGCGCCCCGATCGTTTTGTACAAACACCCCAAGGGATCACACTGATTGATTTTAAAACTGGGAAACCCCATTCTACCCATCAGAATCAGCTGCAACAATACGCAGAAGCATTGTCTTTTTTAGAAACTCCAATTGCCCATCAATTCCTCGTATATCTCGACAAAAAGGTTGTGGTTATGGAGTTATAGCCCTCTTTTTTTGCTTCAAAGCGCGAAAAACCCTAAGAATATTATAAGAATTAATATAAATCTTATAAATTTGAGGAACCCAAATCGCAAACATTATTAAATATCTCAACACTTTTATGGTCAATCCGTACTGCTTTAACAAGCGGTTTTTTGTGTTGTTTAGCAGTTTAGAAAAACTTAAAGCCCCCTATTACAATGAAAAAAAACTACTCCTACTCACTACGTTTTTAATCTTTAATTTTTATTTCCAAACACAAGCACAATCAGAAACCTACCCATGGCAGGTTGAGATGGGGATTAATGCAGTTGATGTATATCCTACTGGCCAAAACCCTTATGGCGAACTGTTTGAGGATTTCTTTAAAGTAGATGCTCATTGGAACATCTCCCCCTTTCTGTCCTACATTGGTATAAGCAATTATGTTGGACGGGGATTCTCTTTGGGTTTTCGTTTTGGTTTTAACACACTTACAAAATATGGCCCTGAGCCCGCTGATGCAAGTTATTTTAACGCCGATGCCATAATCAAATACAACATCAACACCCTTTTAAAATGGAATCGGGTAGAGCCTTATCTCGAATTTGGCGGCGGCTATAGTATTTTTGGAGAAAAAGGAGATGGGAGCTTCAACGCTGGAGCGGGGATCGCCTACATGCTTGGTGATAAAAAGCGGGTAGGGCTAAACCTAGGAACGACTTACAAGGCTACCGGTACGTCCTATGGCATAAAACACTTCCAACATATCCTAGGACTTCAATTTAGATTTGGTGAAGTAGACACAGATGATGATGGCGTCATCGATGAAGAAGATCAATGTCCCGATGTTCCCGGTTTAGTTGCTTTTGATGGCTGTCCAGATCGCGATGGTGATGGCATAAAAGATATGAACGATCGTTGTCCTGATAATGCAGGTACTCAAGCCAATAATGGATGTCCCGAAATGGAGCAACAACAACGTGAAACACTTAATGTTTTAGGACAGGTACTTTTATTCAAATTCAATTCATACAGCATCATCCCAGATTCGATAGATGCATTAGAAGGGATTTATGAAATCTTAAAAGAGTATCCAGACGCTCAAGTTGTTGTAACCGGACACACGGATAGCATAGGAAGTGCAGAATTTAATATGGCCTTGTCCGAAATGCGCGCCCAAACGGTTGTCAATTATCTGATAAAACGAGGGCTTAATCCCAACCAGTTTACCGCTATTGGCAAGGGAGAGACTGAACCGGTGGCTTCTAATAAAACAGAAGATGGCCGAAAAGCCAATAGACGGGTTTCGTTCTCTATCGATCAATAATGAATTTTATAATCATTGATAAATAAGAACAAATCGCCCAAATATTGGGCGATTTGTTATTTTAGAGGGTGCAAACTTTCCTTGAAAATGTTGCCTCAAAGATTTTGGCAGATCAACGGCCTTTTGATCAGCTTGTAATTGTATTGCCCAGTCGACGGGCAGCACGATTTTTAAAACGGGAGTTGGCGCTTAAACGCAAACAACCCGCCCTTGCTCCAAAAATTAGCAGCATCGAAGATTTTGTAGGAGAGCTGTCCGGTTTAGAAAAAATAGAACCCCTATCCTTACTCTTCGAGTTTTTTGAAGTATATAAAGGAAATACCAACGAATCGCCTCCACAGAGTTTTGACCGATTTTTGAACTGGGCGCCTTTATTGCTTAAAGATTTTAATGATATCGACGCCCATTTGGTCGCTGTCGATCAGCTGTTTGATTATCTAAAATCCTATCATCAAATAAAGACCTGGGCACAAGAGGGTGAACGAACCCCGCTAATTAGCAATTATTTAGATTTTTGGGAACAAGCGCCTCGATTATATCAATCCCTCTATGAGCGCCTTAGTGACAAACAACAGGCTTATTTGGGCCTACAATTTAGAGAAGCAGTTGAACAACTCGAATGGTATCTTGAAAACACAAACATCTACCATTATTTTGTTGGTTTTAACGCCCTAAATAAAGCAGAATCTTTTCTGATACAAGGCATAATGGATGCCAACAGAGGTACGGTCTTTTGGGACATTGACACTTATTTTTATAACGACACACAGCATCACGCAGGGCGGTTTATACGTAAGTATTTTGAAAGTTGGAAACACCTTCGTGCTCAAAAAAAGCCTGTCCTCAGCTCGTATTATGGAGAAGAAAAGACCATCAATCTAATCCAATGCACCAAAAGTATTGCACAAGCCAAATATGCCGCCACTTTGGCTGCGGAAAGTCAAAAAAGAGACCATCAACAATCTACGGCACTTGTTCTTGGTGATGAGCAACTATTGATCCCGACACTTTCTGGTTTACCCGAAGATTTTGAGGATTATAATGTAACTATGGGGTATCCGTTAAGCAAAACACCATTATTTTCTTTTTTCAATGATTACATAGAACTGTTTCAAAACAACAATCCATCAGGATTTTCTTACAAAGCATTTCGAAGTTTGGTAAGCACCCCTTTTATGGCAGCTTTTCTCAAAGAAACAATTGCACATTGGGAAGAATTTATACGGCAAAAAGAAGCACAAAACAAACGCTACATTAGCCTTAATGACTTCAAGGAATTGAAAGGTTTTGAAAACCTAATTGACAAACTTTTTGGAGCCATCAAGGAGGTAGATACCATGATCACAAGATTGATTCAGTTAAGCGATCTTTTCATTGATTTTTTAGAAGACTCAAAGACAACCCAAAACCAATGGTATCTTTATTATTTTGATCGTTTTAGATCAATATTCATCCAATTACAAGCCCATCAGCATGCCCACCAAATCTTCACAAGCTTGGCAATGCTGCGACAGTTTATACGAGAATTGGTAGCGGGGCAAACCATCGATTTTTCGGGGACGCCGCTAAAAGGTTTGCAGATTATGGGCGTGTTAGAAACCCGGTTGTTAGATTTTGATACCGTGATTATCACAGGCGTAAATGAGGGCATCTTGCCCGCAGGGAAAGGGTCGCCCAGCTTTTTACCATTTGATGTAAAAATGAAGTTTGAGATTCCTACTTTTTTGGAGCAAGACGCCATTTATAGCTATCATTTTTTTCGGTTGTTACAACGCGCCAAAACCATTCATATTCTTTACAATACCCATAGTGAAGGCATAGATTCAGGAGGTCCCAGCCGTTTTGTTCATCAGCTCGATTTGTTACACCACCCCAAACATCAGGTAAATAGATACACGCTGAGTAATCCGATAATTCATACGGACAAAAAGGGGATAACGCTTCAAAAAACAGCAGCAGTACTCAATCGATTAGAGCATTGGGCCAAAAAGGGGATTTCCCCTTCCTCCCTAAGCAGTTACTTGCGTGATCCCTCCGAATTTTATAACCGATACATACTTGGAGTTCGTGCGCCGATACAATGGGCAGAGGCCATGGATCCACGACAAAGCGGCACCATATTGCACGAAGTTTTTGAGCACATATACACCCCTTATATCGGCAAAATACTTCTAATAGAGGATTATAAGCATTTAGAATCCGAATTTGACCAATACCTGACGCAGCAATACGCAAAATTTCACGGCGGGAATACCCGGCGGACAGGGAGAAATTATCTAATATTCGAGGCCCTCAAACACTACGGTCATACCTTGTTGAAGGTCGAGAAAAAAAAGATTGTTGCAGGCGCAACGATCGAAATCTTATCCCTCGAAAAAGAGGTCCAAAACACACTGGTTTTGCCAAGTTCCGGAGCCACCATCGCCCTCAAAGGGCATATTGATCGGATAGATCGATACAACGATCAGATTAGAATTATTGATTATAAATCGGGCAAAATCGATCCTGCGTCTCTACACCTCAAGGATTGGGACAAACTACTTTCGCAAGAAAATCCAGCACCGGCTTTTCAGCTATTGACCTACGCCTATCTCTATCATTTGGCCCACCCAAAGCAATTGATTTCTGCGGGGATTATTGCGTTTCAAAACAGCTCAAGTTATACATTGCCGCTGCGTTGTCCGGATCAAGAAAAAAAGGACAAAAACGAATACAACCTCTCCAATCAGCACTTTTTAGATTTTGAAAATCAATTGATACGACTGATTGAAGAAATCATGAATCCTGCCCTTCCTTTTTTTAAACCCGACTAATTTTTATACTTTTAAGATGCAATAGGGGACTATATATCTTATGGAAAATCACGAAAAGAAAAAAGATCAATTGCATTGGTTTGTTCGACTGTTTACATTGGGAGACCGTTTTGACATAAAAGACTTTTACGATCGTCTTAAAAAATCAACGGTAGAATTTATAATTCTTGTTTTTGGGGTGACAGTGTCTTTTGGTATTGAGCAACAGGGGGGCGAATCGGACAATCGCGCAGATGCCATAGAAAATCTTGAAAATCTCCGTGAAGAGGTGGATAAAATGATTGCCTATACTGATGATTATATCGAGGAAAACAAATGGGTGTCTGAGATGTACCGAAAACAATACGATCGTTGGGAGTTAGACAACGACAGTATTTTTATTGATTTTCAAGAAGATGAAGACGAACCCGACGGAAAGTACTATTTCCCTCCAATGGCCTATTATACCAATCGCAACCCTTTTGAGCCTCCACGCGTAAATTTTGATGCGATAAAACTCGACGGAACGTTTCGACTATTGCCCAAAGAAGTGGGCTTGGAGATGACCACTATTTATGATGGAACGGAACTGAAGTATTTGATCGAAAACACCACCAAAATTGAAGAACGCTATGTGATTCAGTTTGTAGATCGGGTAGGAAACAAATGGGTTTATGATTTGGATCAAGTCAATCTATATGACAACAATTTTTGGATCAAAAATAGAAAGTACATTCAAAACGATAAACTGTTACATTATAACCTTTTTAAACGGCTCGAGTTGTGGGAAGACCAGGTGACTTTTCAACTAAAGGATTATAAAAATGCTTTGGTAAAAAGCACTAAAATGTTGGACTCTGTTCTTGCTGTAAGAGAATCAGAATTTGAATTTATTTGGTGGGTGCTAAATCCTAAAGATTAATTATCCTTCGATCAGCCCCGCAACCAGTTTTCCGGAGATCAAAGCAGGCGGCACTCCCGGTCCAGGAACAGTCAGCTGGCCTGTGAAAAATAGATTTTCAACCTTGTTGCTTTTCAATTTGGGTCTCAAAAAAGCGGTTTGTAGCAAAGTATTGGCCATGCCATAGGCATTGCCTTTGTAGGAGTTGTATTCGGAAATAAAATCATTGACACAAAACGATTCTTTCAAGCACACATGATCTTTGAGAGATTGTCCAGTGATGTGCTCCATTCTGTCCATTACAATATGATAGTATTTTTCACGCCACGCAGCAGTATCCTCAAGGCCGGGAGCCAGTGGAATCAAAATAAAACAGACCTCTTTGCCCTTTGGCGCCATACTGTCGTCCGTTATGGAGGGCAAATTGACATAGAAAAGGGGGTTTTCGGGCCATTTGGGTTGATCATAGATTGCTGCAGCATGGGCATCAAAATCAACATCAAAAAACAAGCTGTGGTGGCTCAAGTTTTTAACCTTGGTGTCCAATCCGATATAAAATAGCAATGAGCTGGGCGCAAAAGTTTTTTTGTCCCAATAGTCCTCGCTATACATTCGATATTTTTTAGGAAGTAAGGTTTCACTATGATGATAATCAGCACCACTTAGAACGACCTCAGCTTCGATTTTTTTTCCGTCGACCCATATCCCAGACGCAGTGCCATTTTTAACTTCGATTTTTTCGACATTGGCGTTGGCAACGAGTTTTACCCCCAATTCTTTTGCCAGAGCTACGATACCTTCGACCACAGAATACATTCCTTTTTTGGGATGCCATGTTCCAAGGCCAAAGTCTGCAAAGTTCATGAAGTTGTAAAAGGCTGGTGTGTTTTCGGGTTTGGCTCCGAGAAACAGGACTGGAAATTGTAAAATTTGTTGAAGCTTAGGGTTTTTAAAATCCTTGAGTACTTCACGCTTAATGTTGGTAAAAAAATACCGTAGTTTTTGAATGGTTTCTACTGTTACCAGTTCTAGGGGGGATACGCCAGGGCGGTAAACCAGCTTGTCTATGGCTATACCATAGTTGTCTTGCGCACGTTCGATAAACTTTTTTAGTTTTTTTGCGCTGCCCTTTTCAACCGTTTCGAAGGCCTTATAGATGGCCTCCATATCGGCGCCTATGTTGACACTTTCGTTTTTGCCATAGAACACCTGGTATCCGGGATCGAGCCGTTCTAAGGTGTAGTAATCGCTTGGTTTTTTGCCAAAGTCGCCAAAAAACTTTTCAAATACATCGGGCATCCAATACCAAGAGGGTCCAATGTCAAAGACAAAACCGTCTTTCTTAAGTTGTCGGGCGCGGCCACCAAAAGTGCTGTTTTTTTCAAAAACAGTAACCTGGTGTCCCATCTGTGATAGATAGCAGGCGGCTGAAAGGGACGAGAATCCCGAACCAATAATTGCAATTTTTCTCTTCATAGCCCTACAAAGATATTTGAATTCTAATTAGCATCATGGTATAGCGGGCTATTTGTTTTTATCCAATTTGGCGTTAGCCCGTATAATTTCTTCTACAAAAGAAGCGCTGATAACGCCTGTTGGGATGGCAACGATACCAATGCCTACAAGAGAAATTATGGATGCGAAAATCTTGCCACCAACCGTTATGGGATACACATCTCCGTATCCTACAGTCGCTAGGGATACCGTGGCCCACCAAATTGACTCGGTAATACTTGAAAATTTTTCGGGTTGGGCATCGTGTTCCAAATAATAGATGGCAGATGCCGAAAAAAGAATGGTGAGTACGGATAGAAACAAAGTAAATTTTAGCTCTGAGCGAACGGCCATCAGTGCTTTAACAAAAAGCTTAAGCGAAGCACTGTCTCGTCCCAATTTAAAAATTCGTGTTAATCGAAACAGCCGTAAGATTCTAAGAAATCGGCCGTCAACCTTTACAAATTGGTTAAAATAGAACGGGAGAATCGAAACCAAATCGATCAAACCAAACCCGCTAAAAACATATTCTGAAACTCCTTTAAGCCCTTTTTTTCTAAAACCAGTAAAAATTCTGTAGAGGTATTCAAATGAAAAGACTGCAATAGAAAAAGTTTCGAAAAGATTAAAATAACTGTGGTAGGCCAGATGTAAATTTTCGTGAGATTCTAAGATCATTGCCAGAACATTGGCGATGATTAGGAGATAAATAAATTTTTCAAATTGATTTGAAATGTTCATTTGATCACTCTTTGGTCATATCTCTCAACAGGGCGATTAAAACAACAAATGTGGTGGCCACTACAATTACTACAACAGAGGTTCCGGACATAATTTTAAGATATAGTACATTCAAATATACAACTTCAAATTTATTTGACTTTGAACTTTAGGGCGGATTTCATACGTTTTTTAGCATTTATAAAATATTGATAAACAGTTATTTATAATTTTTGTTTAAGAAAAATTGTTTTGTATAAGATTTTTTTAATATATTTAAACAGTTTAAATTCAATTTGGTTTCTAAACGCCTCTGCATTTTACTTCCATAAGTCAAATTCTAAAATCCTATAGCAGAGGCGTTTTCTTCTTTGCATAACAAAATTAGAGCTTAAAGAAAACGCGTTTTTCGGTAAATTAAACGGTGCATAGATTAGCCTAATATCATCCCTGCAATCGTTGCAGACATAAGCGAAACTAGAGAGCCTGCCAACATGGCTTTTAGCCCCAATTCGGTAAGGGTTTTTCTGATTTTGGGAGCGATTATACCGATGCCGCCAATCTGAATACCAATTGAAGCAAAGTTGGCAAAACCACAGAGCATATAGGTGGCCATGACGACGGATTTTTGATACCCAAAATGTAATGAAGCGGTGGCGTCTTTTAATTCGGCCAATTGGGTGTAGCCTACAAATTCGCTTGCCACCAATTTGACGCCCAGTAGTTGGCCAGCCATTGCAATATCTTCTTTTGCAATACCAATCAGCCACATTAGTGGTGCAAAAAGATATCCCAAGATGAGTTCAAAGGATAACGTATCGTAAGGGGTATTTAGTGCGACCCAATCGTTGATCCCCGTCCAGCTACCCAGACCAGAAAGGATACCATTTAGCAAAGCGATCAAGGCGATGAAAACAAGTAACATGGCTCCAACGTTTACGGCCATTTTGATTCCTTCTCCTGTACCATTAGAAATAGCGGTTAGCAGGTTAGAGCCGATTTTATCTTGAGCAATGGTAACCGTTGTACTTACGGCTTCGGTTTGGGGAAAAATGATTTTAGAAATAACTACTGCCCCTGGTGCAGCCATGACCGATGCAGCGAGTAGGCTTTTGGCAAATTCGAGTCGTTGTACAGGGTCGTTGCCCCCCAAAAAACCAATGTAGGCGCCTAGGACACTCCCCGCAACTGTTGCCATTCCGCCAACCATAACCAAAAAGATTTCTGAGCGGGTCATTTTTTCCAAATAGGCTTTGATCAACAGCGGGGCTTCGGTTTGTCCCAGAAAAATATTTCCTGCTACTGAGAGACTTTCTGCACCCGAAATTTTTAGCGCCTTGGTCAGTCCCCAGGCCAAAAAACCAACCAGTTTTTGAATGATTCCGAAGTAGTATAAAATAGACGTTAGAGCTGAAAAGAAAATGATTACTGGTAGGGCTTGGAAGAGGAAAATAAATCCATATTTGTTGACATCACCAAACTCTCCCAAAAGCATGGAAGTTCCGGCACCAGTATAATCGAGTATTTTTACAAAAAAGTTTCCAAAAGTTTCAAAAACCTTTGTGATTAGGCTGACTTTTAAAACGCCAATTGCGATGATAACCTGAATCAATAAACCCAAACCAACGGTTTTCCATTGAATTTGCCGTCGATCTACACTAAGCAAATACGCAAAAAAAAGCAAAACCAACATGCCCAAAAGGCCCCTCCCGACACTTTCAATAGACATTCCTTGATTAGATAGTAGTTCCATAGTATGGGTTCAAATATAGGAAACCTTTTTGGAGGTTATTATTGGTATTAAGAAATTAAGCGGGACATACCTTCCAATTGGAATGTCAAAAATCTTCAGCCAAGGTCTTTGCAATAATTTCTTGTGCGGTCATCAATTTTATTTTGTGAACCGCATCGTTGTATTTCCCGTTTTCGATACGTTGTGTTAAGTGCTCCAAAAGTTGTTGGGCAGTAATGTCTTTTTTCATGGGCCTAAAATTGCATAGGGACTTCAATTAACAATACTTGACTTCCTTTTTTTGAGTGAATGGTAAATGAATCTGTGTCCCAGATTCCGGCAGCATCTCGTTGATTGAGTGACAGTTGTTCGATTGTGGCAGTCCCTTTGATTACAAATGCATATACCCCATTGCCTTCTTTTTTTATGGTATAGGTTTGGGTTGTGTCTTGATCAAATTCACCAAGGTGAAACCAACTGTCTTGATGAATCCAGACCCCGGCATCCGCTGCTTTTGGAGATAATATTTGATAAAATTGATTCGATTGGTGCAGGTCTCTAATGGACATTTGCTCATATCGAGGGGTGACGTCCTTTTGGTTAGGAAATATCCAAATTTGCAACAAATTGATCGGTTGGTCGGCGTTGTGATTATACTCACTGTGATAGATGCCTGTCCCCGCACTGATAACCTGAACGTCACCAGCCTTGATCACACCATGGCAGCCCATACTATCTTTGTGTTCGAGATCGCCCTCCAAGGGGATGGTAATGATTTCCATATTGTCATGAGGGTGCGAACCAAATCCCATGCCCGGAGCAATGGTGTCGTCATTTAACACACGAAGTGCCCCAAAATGAACCCTTTCGGGATCATAATAGTTGGCAAAGCTAAAACTGTGGTTGGCCTTTAGCCATCCGTGGTTAGCATGACCTCTAGTCGAAGCGGTATGTAATACTGTTTTCATTTTATAGCATTTTTTTGAAGTGCGAAACTACACCAATTTTTTATTTTGATTTTTTGTCAATCTGATCTTTTGTTTTCAAATAGGTTTGGATCAATTCATTTTTGGTGTCCAAGTACTTGATTAACTGTTTGACTTTTTCTTCTTCTTCTTTTTTTTGGGCTGCTTTTTCTTTTTCTTCAGCAATTGTTGTTTTAATATCTTGAATGGTTTTTACCACAAAACTGATCAGAATACCGGCACATAGGAGCAAGGCGATAAGTTCTTCGGTTTGTGAAAGGTACATGGTGCTTTTTGGGTTAAAATTAAGCAACCCCTTTTAATAAATCCAACAGCATTCAAAAAATGGGTATCTTTTGCGCATGAGAGGATATTATTTGACCATTGTAGTATTGCTTTTTTGGGGGCGGTGTTTTTCGCAGGATCCCGATATCGATCCTTTTGAAACATTGATGGAAACGCTTTCCAACACACATCGCTGGGGAGCCGAAGATGCGTTAGGAACCCTAAATTTTATTACACCTCAAAAGCGGTTAGAAGCCGCCCAACTGATAAGGACTGGCAAGACCTTATCTCTGGCGTTTCCTTTGGACACCGTGCAAACCCAATACAACCGCAATCCTTTGGAACATCGATTTTCAAAAGATGATCTATGGAAGGGTTCAGTATTTAATTCAGATTATTATGGATTGGCCTACCATGGCTCCATGCATTCTCATA
>JAFMLE010000033.1 GCA_017852395.1 Flavobacteriaceae bacterium | reverse complement strand
TAACCTACGTTTTCATTTATTTGATTTTTGTTTTTTTAACCACCTCCGTGCCCCGGGGGTGGTTTTTTTTTAGATATTTACTAATAGGAACTCTATTTTAATGAAAATTTTATCAATGCGGTATTTTAACTTCCTACTAGTTGCCCTATTATTTTATTCTTGTAAAACAGCGGTCAAAAGTGACAAATCGCCCAATATAATCATTATACTCACAGACGATCAAGGGTATCAAGATCTAGGAAGCTTTGGGTCACCTGACATCGAGACACCTCACTTGGATCAAATGGCGCAACAAGGGGTACGTTTGACCAATTTTTATGCGGCACAGGCAGTATGTTCAGCTTCTCGGGCAGGGATTCTAACGGGTTGTTATCCAAACCGCATTGGGATTCATGGTGCGTTGATGCCCAACAGCAAAAAGGGGCTCAATCCAGACGAAACTACATTAGCGGAAATGCTTAGAACCAAAGGATATCGTACCGGAATCTTTGGCAAATGGCATTTGGGAGATGCTCAAAAGTTTCTACCGCTCAATCATGGATTTGACACTTATTTTGGTATCCCCTATTCAAATGATATGTGGCCGTTACACCCGCAACAAGGCAAGGGATTTAATTTTGGCCCCCTTCCCCTATACGAAAACAATACCATCATAGACACCCTTACAGATCAATCGCAACTCACAACACAAATTACCGAGCGCAGTATAGAATTTATCAAGTCCAACAAAGAAGCACCTTTTTTTCTATATATCGCCCATCCCCAACCGCATGTACCGCTTTTTGTGTCTGATAAATTTAAAGGAAAAAGCAAACGGGGTTTGTATGGGGATGTGATTATGGAAATTGACTGGTCTGTTGGTCAGGTACTCAACACCTTAAAAGAAAACAATCTTGAAGAAAATACTTTAGTGATCTACACCTCGGATAATGGCCCTTGGTTGAGCTATGGCGATCATGCTGGAAGTGCACTACCGCTCCGAGAAGGAAAAGGCACAGCGCTAGAGGGAGGGCAACGCGAACCTTGTATTTTATATTATCCAGGAACCCTCCCCGAAGGAAAAACAATTGACACCCAAATGATGAATATTGACCTGTTGCCCACCATTGCCAATCTTGTTGGTGCAGAGCTGCCTCAAAACACGATAGACGGCAAAAATGTTTGGGATCTTTGGACCGGTACAACCACCGAAAGCCCGCAAGAGGCCTACTATTTCTATTACCATACCAACGAATTGCACGGTGTGCGATATAAAAATTGGAAACTCTACTTTCCGCACAGCTACCGAACACTAGACGGAAAACCAGGGGGTAAATCAGGCAATCCAGCGCCGTATAGCTATAAAAAATTTGAAAAAATTGCCCTCTATGATTTAGAAAAAGACATCAGCGAAACCACCGATGTTGCCGAACAATATCCCGAGGTAGTGGCACAAATCACAGCCCTAGCAGACCAAAAACGTCTGGAATTGGGCGATGCGCTAACCCAACAAGTGGGCGCTGGAACACGACCTCCAGGCACGGTAGATTAGTACATCTGTATTCATAACTTTTGGGTTCGCGGTTGGGCATCAGGAAAAAGACTATCTTTGACCTACCTAAATCTTTAACCTATGAATCTTACTACTCGAGCAATTTCCATTCTTTTAATTGCGATCACCACAACACTCTACGCCAGCAAAACAGAAATAAAAAGTTCTAAAGAAACTTTTGTGCTGGTTCATTCTGCATGGCTCGGTGCCTGGCAATGGCAAAATGTCACCGAATATCTAACCCAAAAAGGGCACCAGGTTATTGTACCCGATTTGCCTGGACACGGACAAGACAACACAGCGCCAAAGGACATCACGATGTCTGACTATATCAAAAAAATCACATCGATTATCGACCAACAAGACCAAAAAATAATTTTGGTAGGGCACAGTTTCAATGGAATAACCATCAGTCAAATAGCCGAATTACGGCCGAAAAAAATTAAATCCTTGGTTTATTTAACCGCATTTTTACTGCCCAATGGCGGCTCATTTTTTAAAGCGGTAAGCGGAGTTAACGGCTCACAGGCGGTAGAAAATTTTTATTTGTCCGAAGATCAGACCTATGCGTTGGTTGCCGAAGATGCGCTTCACAGCGCTTTTGCACACGACATCAGCGAATCGGATTTTAACAAAGCCAAGCCGCTGATTGTTCCCGAACCCGCTGCGCCACTGGCCTATGAACTCAAGCTAAGTGCCAAAAATTTTGGAAAGCTCCCAAAATATTACATCGAGTGCACCGAAGATCGGGCGATACCTATAGCCGTTCAAAGAGCCATGTATAAGGACCAAGTTGTCAAGTCGTATAGCCTCAAAAGCAGTCATACACCCAACTTTTCGCAACCCAAGAAATTGGCGAAACTGTTGGTGAAAATTTCAAAAAAACATTGATTGATTATTGACGCTTACCCAAACTCCGAAATACCTTTTCGGAGTTTTTTTTTCTAAAAAAAGCATAAATTGGGGTAAATAAACCACTATATGAAAATCACAAAGCTACTCCTAGGACTGTGTTTACTGTTTGTGCACTGCCAACCACCGATAGAAAAAACCACACCGCCCAACATCATTTACATCTTGGCCGATGATTTGGGCTATGGAGAACTTGGAATCTATGGGCAACAAAAAATCCAAACGCCCCATATAGATGCTTTGGCCCGAAGTGGAATGCGATTTAGTCAACACTACTCTGGGGCACCCGTTTGCGCACCTGCACGCTATATGTTTTTGACGGGCAAACACAGTGGTCATGCGCATATCCGCGGCAACGACGAATGGCGCGAACGCGGGGAAGTTTGGGACTATCTCAAGGCTTTTGAAGACCCCAACTTGGAGGGACAACGCCCGATACCCAATGACACACACACCTTGGGTGACCAGCTGCAAGCAGCAGGTTATACAACGGCTATTGTCGGCAAATGGGGATTGGGAGCGCCGCTTACCGAAGGCATTCCCAACCTAAAAGGATTTGATTATTTTTATGGATACAACTGCCAACGTCAAGCCCACAATTTGTACCCCGGTCATCTTTGGGAAAACCAAACAAAAGTTTTACTTGACAATGCCTTGATCGCCCCACATGTAAAACTCGATCCCAATGCAGACCCCAATGACCCCGCCAGCTATGCACAATTTGAACAAAACGATTATGCGCCAAAATTGATGCACGATAAAGCGCTCAATTTTATCAAAGAAAATAAAGAAAAGCCCTTTTTCTTATACTACGCATCCCCGTTACCGCATTTGCCCCTACAGGCCCCAAAAGAATATGTAGCACGGTATCAAAAAATATTTGAAGACGACCCGCCCTATACAGGAGATAAGGGCTATTTTCCCAATTATAGCCCCCGCGCTACCTATGCGGCAATGATCAGCTATCTCGACGATCAAGTGGGCGAATTGGTGGCCCTACTCAAAGAACTAGATGTGTATGACAAAACCCTTATTGTGTTTACGAGTGACAACGGTCCCACGTACACCGGCGGTGTAGATTTTGATTTTTTTGAAAGTGCTGGTGCCCTATCCAATGGCTATGGCCGTACCAAAGGTTTTGTCTATGAAGGAGGCATTCGGGTGCCTTTTATTGCCAGTTGGCCGGGCAAAATTGCTCCGGACAGCCAAAACGACCACCCAAGTACGTTTTATGATATGATGTCCACCTTTAGCGAAATTGCAGGAGTTGCGCCCCCAAAAGATACCGATGGCATCAGCTTTGCCAATGCCCTATTTCAAAAGCCGCAACAACAGCACGAATTTCTCTATTGGGAATTTCCGAGTTATACGGGTCAGCAAGCCGTACGAATGGGACCTTGGAAAGGTATTCGAAAAAACATTTTAAAGGGCCAGCTCGACATCGAGCTTTATAACCTGGATAGCGACCCTCAAGAAACTCAAAATCTTGCCTACAAATACCCCGATATTGTAGCTACTCTTGAGGCAATTATGCAGCGTGAGCATCAACCGGCTACGATCGAGCGTTTTAAAATGGAGGCTTTGGGAGACGACTAAAATTTGTGTTTCTAAAAACAGCTGCTTGGCGCCACTACCTCGGTCATTGCCCCTGTGACGGTCATTTAGCGCGTCGAAATGACCCCCAAAAATGTTAAAGTCCCACGATTAATTTTGGTCTTTACACATTTTTTATATATTAACCTTTGTTAATCCTCAAAATCTTACCGATTATGAAACTTCGTTTCTTTTGTAGTCTAATCACCCCCTCCCTCAATTTTAATGGGCTGATATACAGTTTTTTAATTCTTATTTCAACACAATTGCTTACCGCCCAAAACACCTTTACATCCACACAAAGTGGGAACTGGAACGACTGTGACACCTGGGGCGGCAGCAACAACCCCGATCATGGCGATGTGGTCACCATTGCTGCCGGGCATACCGTTACCGTCCCGGAAGGTACCGCCTTTGAAGTAGGACGCGTTGCCTTTGCTGCCAACAATAGCCGCTTGGTTATGGACGGTGCCAATAGCCGATTGCGCTATACCACAACCCATTTGGGGTATGTGGCGGAGGATTGTTGTAATACACCACAGCCTGTAGGTGTTAGCCCCTTTGAATTATCTGTAACTGGAGGAGCTCATACCACTTATTGGCAAACAAGAAATGTAAACGGCGACGTAGTTCTTGACTACAATGTAAACGGAAATGTAGTGACGCTACAACTAACACGTTCAGCCCTACCTGATGGCGCACGATTTGTACGCTGGATAAGTGATTTCGATGGCAGTAGCCGGTTAAATGCAAGATTCCTTCCGAATGCCACAGATCCCGGTTTAACAATCACCTATGAAGTCGATAAATCACCAGAACCTACAATTGTTAATGTTATGACTAATATCTATTTTGAATATACAGACCGAGACGGATGCAATTCCTATTTTGCTCAGGCAAACCACGTACTTTCACTTGTTTGGTAGAATTTATTTTTTGAGCATATTTATATTGTACCAAGGGTCTTTATCCAAAAATATCCATGACTAAACTGCGGGCTACTACGACATAATAACACATACCGTTAGGGATAAAAAAAAGACCCCAACATTGGTGTTGGGGTCTTAAAGAAGGCGGCGAC
>JAFMLE010000004.1:94709-103268 GCA_017852395.1 Flavobacteriaceae bacterium | reverse complement strand
ACACCAGTAACTTCACCCAAAAAGTCTATGGCCTCTCTAAGATCAATACTTATAAGATCTTCTGAAAGCCCATTTATAACCCCTTCTCGAGTAGCCACAATAGCGTTTAGTGCTTTTGTAAGTGCTTGATGGTGTCTGACATTAGAAATAATGATGTTGCCTTGATTTGCATTAAATCGCATGCTGTTGGCTATCTGACTTTTTAAATCATCAATCTGCTTGGGGTTGTTGGTCGATAATAGGTGTAGGGCATACGATTTGTTTAGAAATTTAAATTTTTGAACTGCTTGATTGTCGACCAAATCAATTTTGTTACCAACCAATATGATTTTCTGCGTCTTTTGTTCTATTGATTTTAGTTCTTGAAGCAGGCTTTCTGGTTCAGTTGTATTGAGATCAAAAACGTACAGAATTACAGTTGCTTTTTTGAGGTGTTCCAAAGCTTTATTAACCCCAATTGCCTCAATTTCATCTTGCGTTTCGCGTAAGCCCGCGGTATCAATAAAACGAAATTGAATTCCATCGATGACCAAGAGGTCTTCAATACTGTCTCTTGTAGTTCCTGCGATAGCCGAAACAATTGCTTTATCTTCATTGAGCAACGCATTGAGAAGCGAAGATTTACCGGCGTTTGGTTTTCCTGCAATGGCAACCGGTACACCATCTTTTAAAACACTGCCATAGGCAAAAGAGGCTGCTAAGCCATTAATTTTATGTTCCAATTGATTAAGCAGCTCGACCAATTGAGGGCGATTTGCAAACTCGACATCTTCTTCCGAAAAGTCCAATTCGAGCGCAATCAATGAGGCAAAGTCCAGAAGCTGTTGCCGTAAGTGTGCAATCTCTTTAGAATAGCCACCGCGCATTTGTTGCACCGCCATCTGATGCGCTGCCTTAGACTCGGATGCAATAAGGTCAGCAACTGCTTCAGCTTGACTTAGGTCCATCTTTTTATTGAGAAAAGCCCGAAGGGTATATTCACCAGGCTGTGCCAATAGGGCTCCTTGTTGGATAAAAAGCTGTAATAGTTCTTGAATAATATAAGGCGAGCCATGGCACGAAATTTCGATGACATGTTCACCAGTATAGGAGTGGGGTGCTCTAAAAATACAGAGCATTACTTCATCAAGTAGCTGGTTATTGGGGTCAATAATCTGACCAAATACATTGCTGTTGGAAGGGATGTCCGATAGGTTTTTGTATTTTTTTGTTTTAAAATAAGGTGCGACAATCTCCAATGCCTCCTTGCCAGAGAGCCGTATAACTCCAATTGCACCAGAACCCGCTGGGGTAGATAGGGCGACTATAGTACCTGCACTTAACATAGTGCAAAATAAATTCTAATTCTTCAGCTATCCTAAAGCTTTGGACAAATTGATGGGTAAAAATTGAGCTTTTCCCCCCACTAGAGCGGTTTATAAAATGTTGCTCTCCGTTTGTGTTCGCGGTGGTTGTAGTTTTTCCAAAGCTTTTGAATGGCTTGGTTTTCTTCGAGTTCTGGGTTGGTTTCCACGCGTGTAATACCAAATTTATTAAAGGTTTTTTGCATTTCATTAAAAATGATTGCCGTAACACCCTTGTTTTGATAATCGGGCCGGATGCCAATAAGATAAAAGGAGGCGCGCTTGCAAAAAGTGCGTGCCCAGAGCAAATGAAAAATGCCAAAAGGATACAAAGTCCCCTTGGCTTTTTGTAATGCTCGGCTAAAAGAAGGCATCGTAATTGCAAACGCAATCAGTTCGTTCTCGGCGTTGGTAACGCATTTTATAAACTCGGGGTTTACAAATTGTATAAATTGATTCTTGTAATGTTGGATTTGATAATCTTGAATCGGAACAAAAGTTTGCAGTCGATCGTAGGTTTTGCCCAACAAATCAAACATTTGATCAACATAGGGCAGTATTTCTTTATTGTTTTTAAAATCCAAAAGTTGGAGTTGGTATCGGTTTAGAATGACTTCTGAAAAGCGTTTTACTTTTTCGGGGGATTCTTCAAAATTTTTGATTTCGATCTCAAACTCCAACCATTCGGCTTGTTTTTGAAAACCCAATTGCTCCAGATGCTTTGCTTGGTAAGGATTGTGATACCAGGTAATCATTGTATTGAGTTCTTCAAAACCCTTAATGAGCATTCCTGCTTTATCAAGATTTGAAAAACCCATTGGGCCTTCGATCGTATTGAACTTTTTTTCCTTACCCAATGCGACAACCCGTTCTAACAATAAACGGCTTACCTCGAGTTGGTCAACGACATCATACCAGCCAAATCGGATGCGTTTTTTTTTGATTTGCTTGATTTCGATCCAATTGATAAGGGCTGCAATTCGACCAACAATTTTACCGTTTTGTAGGGCCACAAAATAACGTGCTTCTGCGTCTTTAAAAATAGGATTGACGTCTTTGTCTAGCGTATCCAACTCATTGTTTATGATGGGAGGCACATAGTAGGGGTTGTCCTTGTAGAGCGCTTGACCGAAGCCTACAAAGGCTTTAAGTTCTTGACGGTTAAAAAGTTCTTTAATTACAATTTCTCCCTTCATTCTGTTAATTTCTTCTGGCTTTTCGTGTACGCTTTTTATCTTTTTTGCTGGCTTTGCGAAGGCTTTTTTTCAAGCTACGTTCTTCTTTTTTAGCCTCCTTTTGTTGGATTTCTTCACCACTTTTAAAGTCTTTATGAAAATCCAGGCGGTAGGACACACCGGCATTGACAAAAAATTGGCTTGGTGTGTCTTTAATATTGCTGCCCAAGGTAGCTTCTACTTGCATGTTGTTGTTGACCAAATAGGCGGCCCCAATTCGAAATAGGGTGTCTTTATAAAAATCACTATAAATCCCTTGATTTTCTACATATACCGACCACAGTGGGTGAAAGGTGTGGGTTAGGGTGAGGAGATAGCTTTTTTCGATATAATCGGTAAGAATCCGATGTACATTCCAGTTGGTTACAAATACCCAAGTGCCTAAAAAATGGGATTGTGATGCCAGTGTTGCACGCAAACTCATCCGCGGTTCGGTATCCATGGTTTGTCCAAGATTTTGAAAGAAAAGCGGGCGATATAGGGTGTTGAAGACATTGCCGAAGGAGTAGGGGTTTTCTTTTAAGGGGTCAAGATTGACCCCAGCTGTAAGCGATAGTGCAGGGATAAGATGCTTTAGCTTAAACCCGTTATTGGCTTTCCAGCTATACATATTGACTTCTTCTGGATTTTTGAAGGGGTCAAAAAACAAAAACTTTATACCCAAAAAGTTTTGAAGAAAACCTTTTCTATTACTGCGTATGGGATCTCCGGCCATTTTATTTTCAAACTGATCCCACATAAAACTTCCCTCATACGTGAGCTCTAGGGTTTCGAACAAAAATCCCCAGCGTAGTGACATAAAGCTTACCAGCCCATTTACGTTAGAATTGTTATAGCCGTTATGCTGGTAGTTTCGAAGTGCCATCCCTGCCTCTGCCTGGATCACATTCTTACCTACTGCAAAGGCGCCAATGGACATTCCGGGGCGGTTGGAGTTTATTTGATCTGTGTATTGCCCATAAGAGTACTGAATTAGCACAAAGCTTATAAAAATCGTGAGATAAGACAAATAATAGACGGGCGTTTTCAATGCAAATCGACTTTTAAATTTGTTAGGAGTTCCGCTTGGGATCCCACAATTTTCTTTAATTTTGATACAAATCAAAGGTATACTTTTTGTTAGGATTGTTGAAATTTTTTCTGTTTCTAATCACCGGACTTTTCATTCTAAGGTTAGCAGCTCCTTTTCTTTTAAAATTCTTCTTACAGCGTTTGTCCAAAAAAATGCAACAGCAACAAACTCAGGCGCATCACAATGCCCCAACCAAAGAAACCACTAAAGATCTTGGTGAATATATTGACTATGAAGAATTGGATTAAAGCCATCGACTGGAAATCGTTAACCCCACATCTGATTGTCATTGGTGTTTTTGGAGTGTTGTCATTACTTTTTTATTATCCTTTGTTGTCCGGCAAGGTACTTTTGCAGTCCGACATTCAACAGTATGAAGGTATGGCGCGCCAACTCAATGAGGTGAGGGAAAAAACAGGTCATGAAACCTATTGGATTGATAATGCTTTTGGCGGGATGCCCACCTATCAACTGGGCGTCAAATATCCCTTGGATGTTTTGACCCCTTTTTATCAAATATTTAGGGTTTTTCCACGTCCTGCACATTTACTGTTTCTTTACTTTTTTTGCAGTTATATCCTACTGCTTGTCTGGGGGCTATCGTGGCGGGTTGGCCTTTTGGGGGCTCTGGGCTTTGGGTTTTCAACTTATCTACTGATTATCTTACAAGTCGGTCACAACACCAAAGCGGAGGCTATCGCATACATGCCGTTGGTTTTGGCAGGGTTTTTTATGGTTCTCAATCGCAACCAACGCTGGGGTTGGCTGTTGAGTATTTTGGCTTTAGGACTTCAGATTCGGGCCAATCACTACCAAATGACCTATTATTTGATTTTGCTTATGGGGGTTCTTGTTTTGGTTTATGGAGTAGCGGCTTTCAAGGACAAGACCCTAAAGGTTTTTGGCAAAAAAGTGTTGATTTTTTCAAGCGCTGCACTTTTGGCGTTGGGTCTAAATGCAACACCACTTTTGGCAACTGCCGAATATACTCAATACAGCACGCGCGGCCCCAGTACGCTCAAGTTTTCTCCGGAGGGACTTCCAAAAGCACAAGAATCGGGCTTGGATTATGACTACATTACCCAATATAGCTATGGTATTTTTGAAAGTCTTAACCTGATAGTTCCTCGTGTACTCGGCGGGGGCTCCCGTGAAGATTTGGGAACGGATTCCGAATTGTACTCATTTCTTATACAACAAGGCGTACCCCGAAGTCAGGCAGACGAATTTATAAAGGCGGTGCCGACCTATTGGGGGGATCAACCCATTTTAGAAGCGCCTGCTTATGTAGGAATTAGCATCGTTTTTTTAGCGTTTCTGGCGCTTTTTTCACTGAAAGGGAGAAAAAAGCGCTGGTTGCTTGCTGCAATTTTGATGTCTTTGGTCCTTTCATGGGGCAAAAATGTAAGCGTCATCACCCAATTTTTGATCGATTATTTTCCGCTTTATAACAAGTTTAGAGCCGTTTCATCTGCGCAAGTTATATTGGAGTTGTGTTTTCCAGTTTTGGCAGCGCTCGGGGTTTCACAATGGCTTAAAAAGTCCTCACAATTTCCTTTTAACAAAACACTCCGTGCAGCAGCAATTTTTATGGGCGGCTTGGTGGTTTTATATCTATCTCAGGGGATGTTAACATATAGTGGTCCGATCGATCAGATGCTCGAGCAGGCCTATGGCCCCGTTTTTATGGATCAGATTGTCGCTGCTCGAAAAACAATCTTTAACGAAGATGTTTTAAGAGCTTTGGCCTTTTGTACTGCAATTTTGGTGTTGATTTATTTTTTGAAAATCCAAAAAATTAAACCCACAACCTTTATAAGCCTTTTACTGGTTGTCATCATGGCAGACCTATGGGGAATCGCAGAGCGCTACACCGATCGCAGCAATTTTGTCACAAAACGACAATACCAGGCCCAGCATTACCCCATGCCTGCAGATCAGACAATTTTGCAGGACACGACCCGGTATCGGGTTTATGAACCAGACCTTCGTTTGAGTGGTGCTCGAACAGCCTATTTTCACAATGCAATTGGGGGTTATCATGGCGCCAAATTGCGTCGTTTTCAAGAAGCATATGATTATTTTGTCGCGCATCAAATTGAAGGGTTTTTGGACATGCTTAATACAAAATATGTATTGTTTTCTGACGAAGGAGGCAGTCCCAAAGCACTGATTAATCCAAACGCCCTTGGCAATGCCTGGACTGTTGACAGTTTGATTGTTGTTGGTTCTGCAGACGAAGAATTGCAAGCGCTAAAAACATTGGATTTCAAAAATCACGCTACGATCAACTACGAGGATTATGAAAAGCTAAACGGCCTGATGCCTCAAAAAGATTCTTTGGCTTCGATACAATTGATCACAAACAAACCGCAAAAATTGGTCTATAATTTTGATGCCGCTTCAGATCAATTTGTTGTTTTTTCAGAAATTTATTATCCCAAAGGTTGGGAAGTTACAATCGATGAAAAACCGACGTCATATTATCCTGCAAATTATATTTTAAGAGGTTTGTATGTGCCTAAAGGAAAGCATATTATATCTTTTGAGTTTAAGCCAAGCTTTATTTTTTATGGCAGCCTTGCTCGAGGGCTTAGCTTGATGCTAATTCTAATTATTTTGGCCTTTTTTGTGTTTCAACAATATAACAACACCCAAGCCTATGGGCATCATCGCTAAACAATCGTTTTATAATTTTATCAGTATTGGGTTGGCTTTTTTGCTAGGAGCAATCAACACCCTTTATCTTTACCCGACTTTTTTAGGAAGTACGCGGCAAGGATTAGTGGTTGCAATTTTGGCGCTTTCCAATTTGTTACAGCCTTTTTTGTCCTTTGGTGTGCAACATGCGATCATCAAATTCTATTCGTCTTTTGAAGATAAAAAGGATCGAGATGCACTTTTAAATTTCTCAATTTTTTCTCCTTTGTTGGTGGTTGCCCTAGTCAGTGCTTTTTTTTGGTTCAATTATGATTTGGTCGTGCAATTTGTCGCAGCCTCTAATTCGGGAATGGGCGAGTATGCCTTTTTGATTCTTTTGGTGGCGATAGCTACTGCTTATTTCGAAATATTTTTTAGTTGGTTGCGCGTTCATCTACATTCGGTTTTTGGCAATTTTCTTAAGGAGTTTTATCCTCGATTGCTGTTGTTAGGCTTGCTGACTTGCTATGCACTAGAGGTTTTAAACTTTAATGAATTTATGTTGGCCCTTTTGGTGGGCTATTATCTTAGATTACTCATAGTAATTGGCTACAGTTTTAAAATTTATAGCCCCCAAATTCGTTTTGATCTTCCCAAAAATTTTAAGTCCATACTTACCTATAGCCTTTGGATTTTGATGTCTGGCATGGCAGCTAGCTTTATACTAGATATTGACAAGTCAATGTTGTCCAATTTGGTCGCAATGGAAAATGTCGCCTATTACAGTGTTGCACTTTTTATTGCTACTGTAGTAGAAGCCCCGGGTAGAGCCATGTTTCAGATTGTAAGCCCTCTTGTCGCTAAGGCCATCAACAAAAACGATAAAATGGCTTTAGAACAGTTGTTGAAAAAATCATCTCGAAACTTATTGGTCGTTTGCAGCTTTATCTTTCTGATTATCAACCTCAATCTTGAAGATTTTTATGCTTTGGTAAATAAACCTGGATACGATTCGGCCATCTTGGTGGTTACAATTGTTTCTGTTGGAAAACTTTTCAGCATGTCATTGGGTTGTCTCAACAATATCATTGGCAATTCGAAACACTTCCGCTACATCATGTTTTTTTCCATAATCGCTGCTTTGATGGCGGTAGGACTCAATATGCTGTGGATTCCTTCAATGGGGCTTATTGGGGCTGCCTATGCTACGCTTGTAGTTATTATGTTTACCAATGTGCTCAAAATAATTTTGATATATAAGTATTTCAAAATGCATCCTTTTGAATGGCATACCATAAAAATTCTTCTTTTGGTTTTGGGCCTTTACATCATTTTTGGCGTGCTTGAGATCGAACTTGCTCCAATTTGGGCAATCGTATTACGTTCCATAGCGATTACGGTTTTGTTTTCGTCGGTAGCCTATTTTTGGGGGCTTACCGATGATATAAAGTTTGTTGCCAAAAAGTTTTTAAAATAATTATTTCAATTTTTCGATCAGAAAGCGCCCCGTGTGCGAATTTGAGTTTTGACACACTTCTTCTGGGGTGCCTTGCGCTACCAAAAATCCACCATGATCTCCAGCTTCTGGACCCAGCTCGATGATGTGATCAGCACATTTTATTAGCTCCAAGTTGTGTTCTACTACAACCAAACTATGTCCTTGTTTTAAAAGCAATTGAAACGATTGGATCAATTTGTTGATGTCATGAAAATGTAGGCCAGTCGTGGGTTCGTCAAAGATAAAAAGGACTTTATCTTTAGTTGCCCCTTTGCTGATAAAAGAAGCCAACTTTATCCGTTGGGCCTCACCACCAGAAAGAGTGGCAGAAGCTTGCCCTAAGGCCACATACCCCAAGCCGACCTGTTGTAGCGGTCGAAGTTTTTTGACCAGCTTTGTTTGATTGTGTTGCTCAAAAAACGCAATGGCCTCTTCGACGCTTAAATCCAAAAGTTGGTCTATGCCCAACCCTTGAAATTTAACCTCCAAAACTTCTTTCTTAAACCGCTTTCCTTTGCAATGTTCACATTCGAGTACTACATCGGCCATAAATTGCATTTCAATCGTCACCACACCCTCGCCTTTACACAGATCACATCGTCCGCCATCTACATTAAAAGAAAAATGTTTGGGTTTTAGGTTTCGTGCTTTTGCAAGCGATAGGTTCGCATAGAGTGCACGGACGTCATCGTAGGCTTTAATGTAGGTGATGGGATTGGACCTCGAAGATCTTCCTATTGGGTTTTGATCGACAAATTCTACCGCTTTTAA
>JAFMLE010000004.1:0-94480 GCA_017852395.1 Flavobacteriaceae bacterium | reverse complement strand
TTTTCGGGGACCTGAATTTTTAATTTTTGATTCAAATATTGTGCGGTTAGACTATCCGCCTTGAGTAGGGTTTCAAAACTTCCTTCTGCGACGACTTCACCACCATAGATTCCTGCCTCTGGACCGATATCAATTATTTTATCGGCGGCCCGCATAATTTCTTCGTCATGCTCAACCACAATGACCGTATTTCCGAGATCTCTAAGTCTTTTTAGCACACCAATCAAGCGTTCATTATCTCGTGCGTGAAGCCCAATAGAGGGTTCGTCCAGGATGTACATAGAACCAACCAAACTGCTCCCTAAAGAGGTGGCTAAATTGATGCGCTGAGATTCGCCCCCCGAAAGGGTATTGGACTTGCGGTTAAGTGTCAAATAGCCCAGACCAACATCTTGCATAAAGCCTATGCGGCTTTTGATTTCTTTTATTAAGCGCTCTGCAACAGCCATTTCGTGTGCTTCTAAAGTCAGCGAATCAAAAAAGACTTTTAATGCATCCAAGGAGATGTGCAAAAGTTCGGGGAGGCTTTTGGATCCAATTCTAACATAATGTGCTTCTGTTCGCAAACGTGTTCCCTCGCAAGCATCACATTCGGTTTTACCGCGGTAGCGAGAAAGTAGCACCCGATTTTGAATCTTATAATTTTTGGCTTCAATGCGTGCAAAAAAACCATTGATTCCTGTAAAAAACGAATTGCCTTCCCACAACGTCTTTTTTTGAGCGGGGCTAAGTTCAAAATAGGGTTTATGTATCGGAAAATCAAAGTGATGGGCTTGGTCTATTAATTTTTTATAATACTTGCGCAGTCCCGTGCCCCGCCAAGGTGCGATGGCGTCTTCATAGATTGACCTGCTGGTGTCTGGAATCACTAGATCGGGATCGATGCCAATTATATCTCCAAATCCTTCACATTTTTTACAAGCACCATGGGGATTGTTAAAACTAAAAAGATGCACATTGGGCACAAGAAATGTCATGCCGTCACGCTCAAAGCGGTTTGAAAATGTCTGAATCGAGCCATCGGACAAACGTACGAGTTTGCAACTCCCGTTGCCTTCATAAAAAGCAAGATCTATCGTGTCTGAAAGGCGGTGGTAAAAATCCTCGTCATGCCGAACTATAATGCGGTCGATGACCAATTCAAATTTTGATTTAGGTGCTTTTTCAAGGTCTTCGAGACGCACGATGCTTTCGTCAACATATATTCTTGAAAAACCCTGTTGTTTTAAAATCTGGAAAACTTCATTAGGAGTTCTTTTAGCATGTTCGAGTACCGGGGCAAGTAAAATGATTTTTTCGCCCTCTAGTTCTTTTTTAATGGCATCTACAACATCAGATACTACATTTTTTTCTACCCGTTCACCGGATATTGGGGAGTATGTTTGTCCGATCCGTGCAAAAAGCAATTTGAGGTAGTCATAAATTTCGGTTCGGGTACCAACAGTCGAGCGTGGATTAGAATTGGTTACTTTTTGTTCGACCGCAATAGCAGGGGCAATTCCTTTGATTTGTTCCACTTTGGGTTTGCTCAAACGGCCCATAAATTGCCGTGCATAGGAGGACAAACTCTCAACATAGCGTCTTTGCCCTTCGGCGTACAAAGTGTCAAAGGCCAATGAAGATTTGCCGGACCCGGACAAGCCTGTTATGACGATCAATTTGTTTCTGGGGAGCAAGACATCCACACCTTTCAAATTATGGAGTGCAGCTCCTTTGATGATGATGTATTTTTTTGGGTCGTTTTCTAGGATATCTTTCATAACAAGGCTAAGCGGCAAAAATAAAATATTTTACTGTTAAAACAGCCCATGGAGCAAAATGCATTGTTTTTTGGATTGGGTTTTAAAAAAAACGTATATTTGAGCTTATAAGTTTATGCCTATAGCACAAGATTACTTTTAATTTTTATCGTTTTAATCGCCCAATTTGGGATAAAAGTAATTTTTTATGGCTTCAATTTCCGCTACTTATTCTGACGATTCTCTTTTGGTTGCTAACTATATCGATGGCAACGAAGGCGCTTTAGAATTGTTAATAGAAAAACATCAACAACGCATTTTCAATTTTATTTTTTCTAAAATTCATGATCGTGAACTTGCAGAAGATATTTTTCAAGAAACCTTTTTTAAAGTCATCCGTACTCTAAAAAATGGTGTTTATAACGAAGAAGGCAAATTTCTTCCTTGGGTCATGCGTATCGCGCACAACTTGGTAATTGATTATTTTAGAAAGCACAACCGCCTTCCACGTTATGAAACAAACGAAGAATTTGACATTTTTCAATTTATTGGTAACGCTGAAGTTAGTGCAGAAGAGGCGCTTATTGAAAGTCAAATTGTAGCAGACCTTCAAAAATTGATTTTAGAACTTCCAGAGGATCAACGCGAAGTGCTTATGATGCGTATTTATAAGGATATGAGTTTTAAAGAAATTGCAGAAAATACGGGAGTGAGTATCAATACTGCCTTAGGTAGAATGCGCTATGCGGTTATCAATCTTAGAAAGCTTGTAGCATCTAACAATATTATTTTGACCACCTAATACGAAATCAATCCTTGTGGCGTTCTATATATAAACACTATCGAATGCCTGAAGATTACGCAAGATTTTATCATACCACATCCCAAACTGCGCTCCCCAAAAGGTCAACAATAGACCGTATCCTTAGTTATTCAAAAAATTTTGCAGTACGGTCAAAATATAGTTGTTAAGACGATAGCTTAAATACCCCCATCTGCTTCAATATCGGTTTTCTTCCCACTTTTAATGTAATGGGGTCGTTTTCGATCTTCCATCCGCGTGCTGGACAGTATTCTCTACCATACCAAATGATCTGTAAATGCAAATCATTCCATCGTTTTTTGGGAAAAAGTCTTTTTGCATCTTTCTCGGTTTGTACCACGTTTTTGCCCTTGGACAATCCCCATCGGTACATGAGCCTATGGATATGTGTATCGACCGGAAATGCAGGGACCCCAAAAGCTTGAGACATGACAACACTGGCCGTTTTATGTCCCACTGCAGGCAAGGCCTCTAGGGCTTCAAAACTCTGTGGTACTTGACCTTGGTGCTCGTTGATTAGAATATGCGACAACTCATAGATCCCTTTTGCTTTTGCAGGAGACAGCCCCACGGGTTTAATAATTTCTCGAATGGTAGGGATGTCTAATCGAATCATTTCGTGTGGTGTTTTCGCTTTTGCGAAAAGTATAGGTGTCGTTTTATTTACGCGGACATCTGTACTTTGGGCCGATAACAATACTGCAATCAATAAGGTATATGGATCTGTGTGATCCAATGGAATAGGGATTTCGGGGTACAATTTGTCCAGCACTTTAATTATGTAGGCTACTTTTTCTTTTTTGGTCATGAATTTTTTTGTTATTTCACTTCAAATAAATAAAAATTGCATGAAAACATTACAAGTAGGGGATAAAGTTCCTCCATTTAGTGGGATTACCCATGAAGGAAAAACAATTGGTCTCGATGATTTTATAGGTAAAAAATGGGTAGTTTTTTTCTATCCAAAGGCCAATACGCCGGGTTGTACAGCAGAGGCCTGTGATTTGAGAGACCATTATGAAGCGCTTCAAAACGCGGGGTACCATTTGCTTGGGGTGAGCGCGGACACGCAAAAGCAACAAAAGAATTTTGCCGATAAGTATCAATTTCCCTTTCCCTTATTAGCAGATACCGATAAAACTTTGATCAATGCCTTTGGAGTTTGGGGACCGAAAAAATTTATGGGACGTGAATATGATGGCATTCATAGACAAACATTTGTTATGGATGAAGAAGGTGTAGTTGTTCATGTTATTGATAAAGTGAAAACAAAAGAACACGCCAGTCAGTTATTGGCACTCTAAAGCATAGGACTACCTTTTGTCTTTGTAGCCAAACATATGTTGTTCTTTGATCATCTCTGCGATACCGGTAGGTAGGCCTTCTTCCCAACCTTCTTCACCATCTTTGATTTTTTGTAAAATATCGCGTGAAAAGATATTGAGGTATTTTTCTTCATAATCAAAGATATCTACCACCTTGCCGTTGTACTTGAAGAATTTATAAAATTCTTTCATCCGTGGATGCAACCTCAAGTTGTTGCTGTTGATGATGTTACCGGTTTCTTTTTCCTCCATGGGGTAGAGGTAAACTTTGAGGTTGTTGTGAAACATTTTCCCAAAGGCTTCAAGAATTCCGCCACTCAGATCGTCATAGTAATCTTCTTTAAAGATTTCTAAAAAGTTATTGACCCCCATGGCTAGTGCCATTTGGTTTTTGGTATAGTGTGAAAAATAATCAACAAGACGAAAATATTCTTTGAAGTTAGAAATCATTACCGTATGGCCTAAGCTGCAAAGAAGTTTGGCACGATCCATAAAATCTTTCTCATCCAATTCGCCTTGCGCCATAAGGTTGGACAGGGTGATTTCAAAAACAACCACGGTTTTATCCTCTTCTACATTGGGTTCTTTAACAAAAATGTTGTAAGATTTTTGAAACATATCAACATTGACCATGGTTACGGGTCTAAAACTTCCCCGAAGCGCTAATATGTTTTTCTTGTACAGTACGCGAGCTGGTAGTACATTATTTTCACTACCGTCAAACATGACTGCTTCTGTCATGCCGTTTTTTATGAGTTGTAAACTCATCAAGCGGTTGTCTACTTCATTAAAAACGGGACCCGAAAAATTGATGGTATCGATTTCTAAAGCGTCTTTATCGATATGATCATAGAGGTATCTCAACAGTTTTTTGGGTTCGTTGTACTTATAAAAAGCACCGTAAATGAGATTTACCCCAACGATCCCCAATACCTCTTGCTGGAGTTTAGCTTCGGTTTGGTGAAACCTGAAATGCAATACGATGTTATTGTATTCTGATTTTGGCGCTACTTGAAAACGAATTCCCATCCAACCATGGCCTTTAAATTTTTTCGCAAAATCAATAGTGGCAACGGTATTGGCTAGGGTAAAAAAGAGTTTTTCTTCTTGCTTTTCCCCCGGAATACGATTTTCTAACAACCGCATTTCATGTTTGAGCATGCGATTTAATCGGGTCTCGGTAACATAACGACCATCGTCCTCCTCACCATAGATGGTGTCACTAAAGTTTTTGTCGTACGCACTAATGGTTTTGGCAATCGTTCCTGAGGCACCACCAACTCTAAAAAAATGACGGGCTACTTCTTGTCCAGCGCCGATTTCGGCAAAAGTACCGTAGATGTGTTTATTGAGGTTTATGCGAAGCGCTTTGGCCTCAATGGAAGGGATGTTTTCGAAAGATTGATCACCGATTAGATAGGAGGTCATTCACTTGGGCTTTTGACAAAAGTAACCTATGTTTTATTTATGGGCAAATATTTATCTTTGATTAGGATCATGCTAAAAATAACTTTTTTAGGAACGGGTACATCGCAAGGAATTCCGGTTATTGGAAGTACACATCCCGTTTGTTTGAGTGCTGACCCTAGAGATAAACGATTGCGTGTTTCTATACTGATCCAATGGGCCAATCAAAACGTGGTGATCGACTGCGGGCCGGATTTTAGACAGCAAATGCTGACCCATCCAATTTCCAGCTTAGACGCCCTGTTATTTACTCATGAACATGCCGATCACACCGCTGGGCTAGATGATTTACGTCCATTTTTCTTCAGGCAGGGAAAATTGAACGTTTTTTTAGACGATCGGGTAGAGGAAGCACTAAAATCACGTTTTGCCTACATATTTGCTACTAAAAATCGCTATCCTGGAGTTCCTGAGTTGCAACTTCATCGCGTTGACAAGAACACTTCTTTTGATCTTTTTGGTAAAACAGTAGTGCCTATAGAGGTTATGCACCAAAACTTACCCGTATTTGGATACCGAATTGATGATTTTGCTTATCTGACGGACGTCAAAACCATTTCAGCTGATCAAATCAAAAAATTGCAGGGGCTTGACGTTCTTGTTATCAATGCCCTACGCGAAGCCCCACACCCTTCACATCTCAACAAAGAAGAGGCGCTTGAGTTGATTGCGTTGATACGCCCCAAACGGACCTATTTGACTCACATTAGCCATCTAATGGGATTTCATGCTGAGGTAGAAAAAACATTGCCTAAAAACGTTTTTTTGGCCCATGACGACCTGCAAATCACTTCGAATTGATAGGTTTGTGTTATGAAACAGAAAATCACTTTTTACCTTTTGCTTTTTACGGTAGTCCTGTTTATTTTTCAGATGGTCAATTCTAACAAAGTACTCCGAAGTTATGAGCAACAATGGGTCGCCAATCAAAATGCATTGTCCTTGCTTCAACAAGCTAAAGACAGTCTTGAGAGCCGCCTAGATGACGAACAATATTTTACTCTGGAAGGAAATACCGGCGCTTCGACTTATTTTGAGGGCCGTGATCTTAAGCAGTTAGAACAACGTTTGATGGATGCCATATATGAAATGAACCTTAAAAAGGCCGATAACCCATTGATCCCTTTTGAGGGTATGTCGGGTACTTTTTTCTTCAACAAAGTTAAGGTGCTCAATCACAAATGGGTCATCGCAGACTTTTCGGACGGAACGTATTGGGGAGAAGTTTTGCTGGGCTATAAAATTAGTGAGGCTGATCAGATTGAATTTAAAGTTATCGATCAGCTTCTTTATCCTCAAACTACTGGTGTTGATTGATCCAATCCAACATGTCGATAAAATTTGATTGGTTTATTGTATGTTCAGATTCGTAGGTTTTGAACGTCACTAAAGGATTGTTTTTCTGTAATTCGGGGACGGTTCTTATAGGGAGCTCTATAGGCAGTACAGGATCTTTGGTGCCATGAGAAGCAAATGCTCTAATGTTTTTATAGTTTGCTATTGGTTGCTGGAGTAAATCGCTATGAATATAACCACTCAAAGCAATGATTTTTTGAAATTCTTTGGGATAGTCAAGCCCCAAACACCAACTCAAAATGGCACCTTGACTAAATCCGATAAGACTGATTTTTGAAGGCTCCAAATCATAGGTCTCAATCAGGTAACGGAGTTGCTTTCTTATGCGTTGGATACTGGCTTTGGCTTGATCAACATCGGTCCATTTTTCCATAGATTCCGAAAGGCGCAATTCGTACCAAGCAAAACTCCCTGGCATAAGTGTTAAGGGCGCTTCTAAAGCAATAACGGTGTATTCTTTGGGGAGCAAATGCTCAAAACTAAAAAGATCTTCTTTATTGCTTCCGTAGCCGTGTAAGAGAATCAAAGCAGCTGTCTTTTTGCTTTGTGAACGTGCAGGACGGATAAGATAATCCAATTCTGAAGAGGTTTTAGCCATTATTTAGTTGCATTTTATCCGAATTGATCGTAGCCAAAACACGGCCCGTTAACGACTCGCCAAGATATGCACAGTTTTTGGACGTAGAAGTCAACTGCTCTTTGGTAAGTGTGGTGTGCGTGTCGGGATCAAAGCAGCAAAGGTTGGCTGGCGCACCCTCTTTGATTTGTGGTACCTCGAGTCCAAAGCATCTCCGGCCGCGTGTTAGGAAAGCGATGGTTTTTTCGATTGGAAAAACACTATTCAAAATTCCAAAACAGGCTTCGAGACCAATGGAGCCTGCAGCGGCGTACTCAAACTCTAACTCTTTGTATTCTATATTGATAGGCTCGTGCATAGCGCTAACCATATCAATGGTTCCATTGAGAAGGCCTTCACGCAATGCGCTCTGGTCTTCGGGTGTTCTTAGGGGAGGAAAAAATTTGTATTGCGCCTCAAAATTTTCAATTTTCCGATCGTCAAAAAAGAGATGAGGAAGCCCCACACTGCAACTCACGCGAAGTCCTTCAGCTTTTGCCTTTTGAATGAGATGAACACTTTCTTTGGTGCTGATAAAAGGAATATGCAATCGGCCTTCTGTATATTTGAGAAGTTCCAAATCTCGGGCTACTTGTACAGATTCTGCAATTCGGGGCATGCCTTTAAGCCCCAAGCGCGTACTGGCAATACCCTCGTGAACAACACCGTGCTGCTCTAGGTCACTATTAGAAGGGTGTGACATAATTACACCATCAAAACTTTGTGCGTATTCGAGCGCTATTTTTAACAAATTTGCATTATGAATGGCACTTTTATAGTCACCAAAAGCCATAGCTCCTGCCAAATGCATGTCATATAATGAAGCCATTTTTGCGCCCTTAGCTTCTGAAGTCAGGCAGCCAATAGGGTGGACGTTAGTCAAGAAAGTCGCGCCGATTTTATAAAGGTGGCTAATGTCAGAATGACTATCAATAACTGGATCAGTATTGGGATTGATCCCCAAAGCGGTAAATCCTGATTTTGCTGCGACCAACAAGCCATTTGCTAGAGTTTCTCGTTCTTCAAACCCGGGTTCACCAAAACTCACATGCGGGTCGAACCACCCAACAGATACATGCAGGTTTTCGGCCTGGATGCATTGTACATTTTTTGGGTCAATCTGAGTATCAATTTTAGTAATGATACCGTTTTCGACCAGTATGTCTTTTTGTTTGAAATGAAGATCTTGATTGGGGGCTACAATAATGGCATTGCGTAGAAGAATTTTCATATTTCTGAAAGCAGCCTTATGTCGAACTACCAAACAAAAATAAGAAACATCTGTGTAATGTAAAGAACGAAAGTGTTTAGAATTTTTCAAAAACTCCCAAGCCAAATAACGCAAAGTCATATTTGACGGGGTCGTTGGGGTCAAAAACCGATAAGGCTTGATCCAATTCTACAACAGATTTAGCATCATTTTGTGCTCTTTTGAGCAGTTTAAGCTTGCGTGCAACATTGCCCGAATGCACGTCTAAAGGAATCGATAATTGACGGGGCAATAAGGATTGCCACAAACCAAAATCAACGCCATTGCGATTGCTTCTAACCATCCAACGTAAAAACATATTGATGCGCTTGGCTGCGGAGCCCGAAAGAGGGTTGGCCAGATGTTTTTCGGTTCGCTTTTCGTGTTTTAAAGACAAAAAACGACTTCTGAAATCATACTGCAACTCACCGATCGGTCGATGCGGGTTATTATTGACAAAGGCGGCTTCTAGATCTTGATGTTTTTCTAACAGGTGTTTTAAGGCTTTGACAAAATATATAAAGTCATCACCATTAAACGTTCTATGAACAAAACCCTTGAGGGGCTCGAGTTGTTCAGGAGAGTGATTCATGATGAAATCATAGGGACTATTTCCCATCAATTTCAACATTTTTTCAGCACTGTTAATGATGGATTTTCTATTGCCCCAAGCAATGGTAGCAGCTAGAAATGCTGCAATTTCGATATCCTGCTTTTCTTGGTATTGATGAGGAATTTGTATCGGATCTGTGTCTAAAAACCGAGGATGTTCGTAGATCTGTGCTTTTTCTTCTAAAAATAGTTTGAGGTCCTGCTTGTTCATTGTACTACTTGACCATCTTTTAGGGTCAGTATGCGATCGGCCATTTTAGCAAGGGAGGTATTGTGGGTTACGATCACAAAACTACAGTGAAATTGATCTTTTAAGTCAAAAAAAAGTTGATGCAATTGGGAGGCACTTTCGCTATCTAGGTTGCCACTGGGTTCGTCTGCAAAGATTAGTTGAGGTTTGTTTATCAGTGCTCGGGCAACCGCTACGCGTTGTTGTTCACCACCCGACAATGCACCTGGCCGATGATCTGCCCGGTCTGAGAGGCCCAAAATTTCGAGCAATTCTCCGGCTCGAAGACGCGCTTTTTTGTCTGGGGTTTTACCGATCCATGCAGGCATGCATACATTTTCTAAAGCTGAAAACTCGGGCAATAATTCGTGAAATTGAAAAATAAAACCCAAATGCTTATTTCGAAAAGCGGCCAGAGCATTGGAGGACAACTTTTGGATGTCTTCTCCCAGCAAAGTTAGCTGTGTGGCTGGATTGCGGTCTGGCTTTTCGAGGGTCCCCAACAATTGGAGCAAAGTAGTTTTGCCAGCACCCGAAGGGCCAACAATGGCTAGTACCTCTTTATCGCCAACGTTGAGGCTTACGTTTTTGAGCACAGAAAGGTTGCCGTATTGTTTGCTTAGATGATGTGCACTTATTAAGTCTGACATGTGTTAAAGGTACTGTTTTTTTGTTTTTTTTAACGGACTTCTGAGGCTCTTAGCCTTCTTTTTTTTAATGCATCAACCTTTTATTTTTATTTAAAATTAGCAGCGGACAAATATTTGTTTATATTTACTATATAAATCTTAAACAAAATGGAAACTGCATATTTCGCTGGAGGTTGTTTTTGGTGCACAGAGGCCATCTTTAAAAACATAGAGGGGGTTTATGATGTGACCTCAGGTTATTTAGGTGGATCTATCAAAAATCCTGCATACCGTGAAGTTTGTACAGGACGTACTGGTCATGCCGAAGGTGTTGCTATAAGGTTTGATGCTGCAATAGTAAGTTTTGAAGAATTGCTCTATTTCTTTTTTATGTCTCATGACCCGACAACGCTTAACCGTCAGGGGGCTGATCATGGAACACAATATCGTTCTGCCATATTCTATACCAATAATGATCAATTGCAAACAGCTGATTATGTAATGACGAGTCTCGAAGATCAGATGATATTTGATGCGCCGATAGTCACCCAGCTTAAGCCTTTTGATGTGTTTTATAAAGCAGAAGAAGAGCATCAAAACTTTTACGACCAAAATACCGATCACCCTTATTGTCAATTTGTGATTCAACCCAAATTGAAAAGATTAAAAATTCAACATAAAAAAATGCTAATTAAATGAATGAAAATTTTAACATCCAAACCCTTCCAATTACTGATGAAATCAAAACCAATTATCGAGAGATTATTGATTTGCTGGGAGAGGATACCACCCGCGAGGGTTTAGTCAAAACCCCCGAACGGGCCGCCAAGGCAATGAAATTTCTTACTGGCGGATATGAACAAGACCCCAAACAAATATTGCAAAGTGCAATGTTTAAAGAAGATTATAATGAAATGGTGTTAGTAAAAGACATTGAGTTGTACTCCATGTGTGAGCACCATATGCTCCCATTTTTTGGCAAGGCACATGTCGCATATATCCCCAATGGTCATATAGTGGGTCTGAGTAAAATTCCTCGCGTAGTTGATGTTTTTAGTCGTCGTCTACAAGTTCAAGAACGACTAACTGAACAGATTTTAGATTGCATCAACTCAACCTTAAAACCGCAAGGTGTGGCTGTGGTAATTGAAGCTTCGCATATGTGTATGATGATGCGTGGTGTACAGAAGCAAAATTCGCTCACTACCACCTCAGGATTTAGAGGAGCTTTTAAAGACACTGATACCCGGAATGAGTTTTTGAACTTAATCAGTGCTAGATTGTCCTAATCACGTTATTTTTTTCTCTTGTAGGTAAAAAGTTTTTTAAGCATTTTTTTTTCAAATTCCCAAAAGAATTTATGCTGAAAAAAAACTGTACCCACCACTATCAAAAGAATCTGATAGATTGGAAAAATAAGAACTAATCTGAGGCTATAATACCAAAAGTTTGGAAAAGGCAGGTCTTTGAAACGATCGGCTGTAAACTGAAAGTATTCTAAAATTGGGGCGCCGAGCTTTACACTGGCCGATCCTGTTATTGCAAAGACAATAAAGATTATTGTTAATTGTAAGTTGGAGTTGATTCCCCATTTCTTTTTTAACCGTTCTAACACCTAGAGGGTTTATTTTAATAATTGAGCAATTTGTTCTGCCAACTCTGTGCCGATACGATCCTGTGCTTCTAATGTAGCAGCTCCTATATGGGGAGTTAGTGAAATTTTTGGATGCATTAATAACTTGATGTGTGGTGTCGGTTCGGTCTCAAAAGTATCTAATGCTGCAAAAGAGAGCTGTTCGCTGTCCAATGCTTCTACAAGCGCCGTTTCGTTGATCACGCCACCGCGTGCGGCATTGATGATTCCGGCTCCTTTTTTCATCATTTCAAACTCTTTTGTGTCTATCACGTATTGATTTTGAGCAGGTACGTGTAAGGTTACAAAATCTGCTTCTTGTAGCAAGCTTTCCAAAGATTGTGTTTTGATGTTTACGCTAACTGTTTGACCGTCAAAAAACGGTACTTTTATTGTGGCGTTTTCAGTAAACTTATCACTGGCAATAACCTTCATGCCAACGCCAATGGCAATTTTTGCAACCTCTTGTCCGATTCGGCCAAAGCCAACAATTCCGAGTGTTTTGCCTCGCAATTCGATACCTTTAGCATAACTTTTTTTAAGCCCTTTAAAATTCGATTCGCCTTCCAAGGGCATATTGCGGTTGGCATCATAAAGAAAACGAACACCGCCATAGAGGTGCGCAAAAACCAGTTCTGCTACTGATGCCGATGATGCGGCTGGCGTATTGATGACATGTAGCCCTTTGGATTTTGCATAGTCAACATCGATATTATCCATACCAACACCGCCCCGGCCAATTAGTTTTAGGCTCGGACATGCGTCAATAAGGGGCTTACGTACGGTTGTTGCACTGCGTACAAGAAGCCCAACAATTTGGTTTTGGTTGATATAGTGTTCAAGTTGTTCTTGTGCAACTTGAGTAAGGTCAACTTCAAAACCAGCTTTTTGTAGCGCCTCGGCGCCCAGTTTTGAAATTCCATCATTGGCCAAAATTTTCATACGTTATTTTTATTGTTGTTTTTCGAAGGTTTGCATACAAGCGACAAGTACTTTGATGCTTTCAATAGGCATTGCATTGTAGATAGAGGCACGGTATCCGCCAACAGAGCGGTGGCCTTTGAGTCCGCTAATCCCTTTTTCGGCCCAAAGGGCATCAAAAGCTGCTGCTTTTGAAGGATCGTTTAGATTAAATGTAACGTTCATGATACTGCGATCTTCTTTAGCAGCAAAGCCAGAAAAACAGCTGTTTCGATCTATTTCATCATAAATCAGCGCAGCTTTTTCGTGGTTTAGCTTACCGATTTGATCCAAACCGCCTTGCGCTTTGATCCATCTCAGATTGAGTAGCGAGGTATATATGGCAAAAACAGGTGGGGTGTTAAACATACTCTCTTTGTCAATATGTACTTGGTAGTTGAGCATGGAGGGTATGGTTCTAGAAACCTTGCCTAAGAGGTCTTTTTTGACCACAACGAGGGTGGTTCCTGCTGGGCCCATGTTTTTTTGTGCTCCCGCATAAAAAAGGGCTAATTTTTCATAAGGAAATGGGTGCGAAAAAATATCCGAACTCATATCCGCAACTAGGGGTATGTCCGTATCGGGTAGTGTTTTGAGCTGGGTTCCAAAAATGGTGTTATTGGTAGTCAAATGGACATAATCCAGATCTTCTGCAATCGAGTAGTTTTTGGGGATATAGTTGAAGTTTGCTTCTTTAGAAGAAGCCAATTCATACACGGTGCCATAAAGTTTAGCTTCTTTGATGGCATTAGACGACCAGGTTCCGGTATTTAAATAGCCTGCTTTTTTTTCGAGTAGGTTTTGGGCAACCATCAAAAATTGATTACTCGCACCACCCTGTAAAAAAAGTACCTCGTACCCTTTGTTTTCGATTCCTAACAACTCCAAAACCAAACCTTGAGCTTCTTGCATAATAGCAATAAACTCCTTGCTTCTGTGAGAAATTTCGATGAGTGAAAGCCCGATACCATCGAGTTCACGAACAGCATCTGCGGCTTGCTGCAAGACCTCTTGTGGTAAGATGGCTGGTCCGGCGCTAAAATTATGTTTTTTCATGCTGAAAAATATCAGTTGCAAATATCGAAAGTTCTCATGGATAAATGAATTCTAACGATTTATTTTTTGGATGGTTTATTAACAGTCTACAGGGTTTGAAGAAACTCAAGCGTGTTTTTACCATCTGCATAATCCCATAGTTGGGGTTGTTGTGCTTTTCCTATAGGTACGGCCCCCGGAATTGCCATTTCTGAAACAACGCATTGTATGCGTTCTTTTTCTTTGTTGAGCAAATCCATTAGGGAGTCACTATTTTCATAATAATGATAGGCAGCAGTGGCGATAGGTGCTGACCAGGAGAGTGCTTCTCGAAGCATAAAGAAGCCATTTTCTGTAAAATCAAAATCACTCATCAAAAAAACAGCCTTGTTGTAGTCGTAGTTATTTGCATATTTTTCGGATTGAATGATTTCGTGAAAGGGGTAAAGCGCCCCAAAAATTAGATCGAGATCAAATCCTTTTGGTATAAACAGCTGCGAAACGTTTCTACAGCCCATACCGTAGTACCTCAGCATATCTTCGGCCAGTCCTTTAAGCGTTTCTTCGGTCTCGTTGCCATTAAGCACGGCTACGCCGTTGCGGTTTTTTCGAATCAGATGAGGAACTTTTGAAAAATAATGCTCAAAATATCGCGCTGCGTTATCACTACCAGTAGCGATCACGGCATCAAAGTCCGTCAGTTTTTGTTTTGTAAAGACTATTTGGCCCGTATTGGCTGGAGCAAATTCTTCCAAAAGCGCTACTACAGCAGGCAACAAATAGGGATCCTTTGTAGCGGTTTTGACAAGGGCGCGGTGTCCACTGACCCAAACACACAACAAATCATGAAGCCCAACAAATGGAATGTTACCTGCCAAAACCAAACCAATCGTTTTGGGGTTCTTTGTAGGTATAAGCGCTTCGAGCCAATGGTCTATATTTTCTTCAGTCAAAGTGGTACCCCAACTATGTAGGGCATGTTCTAACTGCGCATGATCAAACCAGCCATTTGCATGATGGGCATTTTGAAGGGCCGTGCTAAAAAAATGGTCTCCATTATCCGACCGCTTATAATCCCTAAAAAAGGTCCCCAATTGTTTTATTGCATCAATTTTTGAATTCATCATCTGCGAATTTGTTCAGTCGGCCAATACACCTTAATTTTGCCTGCAAATCTATGAAACAATTCCAACTATGGCGATTATAATAACCGACGAGTGTATCAACTGCGGTGCTTGCGAACCCGAATGCCCAAACACTGCGATCTATGAAGGTGCAGAAGAGTGGCGGTACAAAGACGGTACGTCATTGACCGGCAATGTCGTTTTGCCCAACGGTAAGGCAGTAGATACAGCGCAACTTCAAATGCCCGTTTCGGATGAGTTTTATTTTATTGTTCCTGATAAGTGTACCGAATGCAAAGGTTTTCATGATGAACCTCAATGTGCAGCAGTTTGCCCTGTGGACTGTTGTGTTCCTGATACGGATCATGTAGAAAGCGAGTCCAGCTTATTAGCCAAGCAAAAGTTTTTACATAACGAGGATTAATTTATGAAAGCAGGTATCGTAGGATTGCCCAACGTAGGCAAATCCACACTTTTTAATTGTTTGTCCAATGCAAAAGCACAGAGTGCCAATTTTCCATTTTGTACAATCGAGCCCAATATTGGGGTGGTAAATGTCCCTGATAAGCGTTTGGAAACCTTAGCAAAATTGGTCAATCCAGAGCGGGTGCTTCCAGCGACCGTAGAAATAGTCGATATTGCTGGTTTGGTACGAGGCGCTAGCAAAGGAGAGGGTTTGGGTAACCAATTTCTAGGAAACATCAGAGAAACAGATGCCATACTTCATGTTTTACGATGTTTTGACAATGATAATATCGTTCATGTTGACGGTTCGGTAAACCCGATAAGAGACAAAGAAACCATTGATTTGGAATTGCAACTTAAGGATTTTGAAACCTTAGAAAAAAAACTGGATAAAGTCCAACGTGCGGCACGAACTGGCAACAAAGATGCGGCTAAAGAACTCGCTGTACTTGAACAAATAAAAACAGGACTAGAACAAGCAAAAAACGTCCGGAGTATCCCACTGCCCGCCGAAGACCGAAACCTTTATGTCCGACCCTTACAACTACTTACAGATAAGCCCGTGTTGTATATCTGCAACGTTTCTGAAGACGCAGCCGTATCAGGCAATGCTTACGTAGATACCGTTAGAAATGCTATACAAGCCGAAGGCGCCGAAGTTTTGGTATTGGCTGTAAGCATCGAAGCAGACATCAATGAGTTAGAATCATTTGATGAGCGACAACTTTTTTTGGAAGACCTTGGTTTGGAAGAGCCTGGGGCTTCAAAATTGATTCAAGCGGCTTATAAACTGCTCAATCGACAAACCTATTTTACAGCAGGCGAAAAAGAAGTTCGCGCCTGGACCGTACCCATTGGTGCTACGGCGCCACAAGCTGCGGGTGTGATTCATACCGATTTTGAAAAAGGATTTATCCGTGCAGAAGTCATTTCTTATAACGATTATCAAAACTATGGTAGTGAGCAAAAAGTCAAAGAAGCTGGTAAAATGCGCGTTGAAGGAAAAGAATACATTGTTAAAGACGGGGATGTGATGCATTTCCGATTTAACGTATAACTTCTTAACAAGCCCGCTTCCGATATTGTTAATTTCTTTGCGCTGATGTGGTTTTGATTTTTTTGAGCAAGCCCTATCTTAGCATATATGTCAGACAATACCCAATATACCGAAGATAATATACGTTCTCTTGACTGGAAAGAACACATCCGGATGCGACCCGGAATGTATATCGGCAAACTTGGCGATGGTTCGTCGTCAGATGATGGCATCTACATACTACTCAAAGAAGTACTGGACAACTGTATCGATGAGTTTGTCATGGGTGCCGGCAAAACCATAGAAATAAACATCAAAGACAACCAGGTTACCGTACGTGATTTTGGCCGTGGAATTCCCCTAGGAAAAGTAGTCGATGTGGTTTCTAAAATGAATACAGGTGGAAAATACGACACGCGTGCTTTTAAAAAATCAGTTGGACTCAATGGGGTAGGAACCAAAGCAGTCAATGCCTTGTCCGAAAAATTTACCGTTCAATCCAATCGAGATCAACTTTCTAAAACGGCTGTTTTCGAGTATGGAAATCTGATTGAAGAGTTCCCACAAGAGACGTCATCGAGACGTCGTGGTACCAAAGTGACCTTTGTTCCTGACCCTAAAATATTTAAAAATTATCGTTTTCGACTTGAGTATGTCGAGCGGATGGTCAAAAATTATGTTTATCTAAACCCTGGTTTGACCATAGAATTAAACGGGACAAAATTTGTTTCTGAAAATGGTCTAAAAGACCTGCTAGAGGACCAAACCTCGGCCTCAGATTTATTGTATCCGATCATCCATCTAAAAGGCGAAGACATAGAGGTGGCCATGAGTCATAGCCGCACCCAATACAGCGAAGAATACCACTCTTTCGTCAACGGACAGCATACGACACAAGGGGGGACCCATCAGGCTGCCTTTAGAGAAGCCATTGTCAAAACTATACGCGAACATTTTGGCAAAAGTTATGAAGCTGCAGACATTCGAAAATCTATAATTTCTGCTGTGAGCATCAAGGTTATGGAACCTGTGTTTGAATCGCAAACCAAAACCAAATTGGGGTCGACTGAGATGGGCGGTGATATGCCCTCTGTTCGTGCATACATAAACGATTTTTTGCTGACTCAACTTGACAACTATTTGCATAAAAATACTCAGGTAGCGGAAGCCATTCAGCGAAAAATCATGCAAGCCGAAAGGGAGCGAAAAGAACTTTCAGGCATCCGTAAATTGGCACGTGAACGCGCTAAAAAGGCAAATCTTCACAATAAAAAGTTACGCGATTGTCGGGTGCACCTCAATGACCTAAAAAAAGAACGACGATTAGATTCGACCATTTTTATAACCGAGGGTGATTCTGCTAGTGGCTCCATTACCAAATCTCGTGATGTCAATATCCAAGCGGTTTTTAGCCTTAGAGGGAAACCGCTGAATACCTATGGGATGACCAAAAAAATTGTTTATGAAAATGAAGAATTTAACCTCTTGCAATCTGCGCTCAATATCGAGGACAGTCTCGAAGATTTGCGTTATAATAACATCGTAATTGCTACGGATGCCGATGTAGATGGTATGCACATTCGGTTGCTATTGATAACCTTTTTTCTGCAATTTTTTCCCGAATTGATCAAAGAAGGGCATTTGTACATTTTGCAAACCCCTTTATTCCGAGTGAGAAACAAAAAAGAAACCCGTTATTGTTATTCAGAACAAGAACGTCTAAACGCTTTAAAAGAACTTGCAGGAAAGTTAGAAATTACCCGATTTAAAGGGCTTGGTGAGATTTCTCCAGATGAGTTTAAGCACTTTATTGGCGAGGACATGCGCTTAGACCCTGTGATGCTAGACCGCAATACGACCATCGAGCAATTGCTTGAGTTTTATATGGGCAAAAACACTCAAGATCGACAGAATTTTATTATTGACAATCTCAAAGTTGAGCTTGATTTAGCTCAAGCTGATTGATTTTATTAAAAAAAAGCGCACTTATTCCTCGTGAATAAGTGCGTTTATTTCATCGGCAGGTTATTGATTTTGAGACTTCCAAGACACTTTATAAACCCCTTCAGAAGGTTCACTAATTGTCAAAATCAGAGCCGTCTCGTGGGAACGCTCTAAATCAAAAAGTGTTTCGAAAAATTGTGAATCAAAATTTCTCCCAGTATAACTGAGGGTTTGGCGCTCGTTTGTTGGACTGTTTTGCTCCAATGAGCTCAAGGATACTTCATAAAATGCGTTGTGATCCGACTCAACCCGTATTTGCGAAGTTTCAGTCGAAAAAGTACCAATCAGTTGACTGCGGTTTTGGGCTTCTCGGGCGTACCGAATCAACCCCAGTGTGTGGTAAAACCGCTTGATAACGTTTTGCTCATGCTGGGTGTATTTTTTGAAACGGGGGAGTGCTGTGGTTTCGATCGTCGTAAAATAAGCACTCTCCGCATAATCATCATAGGTAATGGTAGGAAAAAGCTCCTGAGTCTTGATCGGTTCTGTAGTTTCTTTTTGACAGCCAATCGTGACGATTAGGACAATTGCCAATAAAAATAATGGGATGTAGGTTAAAAATTTTTTCATGATAATTAGAAATTAGATTTGGGTGAATGAAAAAAATACTAGAAATAGGGTTTAAAATACGGTTTGAAATAATTTTTTTTGGGGGTACTTAATGGAATGGTAAATGTGAAAAGAATCGGTTTCATAAGTTGGTAATTTTGGGTTAAAAAAATGCCGTTTTCAATTTTGGCTTTATCTATAGGACGAGAAGAATTTCGATTTTGTTACATCTCAAAATGTGAAAATTTTCTAAAAATTGTAAGTTCTTAACAATCCCACCTTGCAATTGTTAACTTCTTCAAGACAAAGCACTTTATAAAAACTGGGGATGTTCATAATTTAGCATCACTGCAAAATATATGGAAGACCAAGAGGCATCATACGATAATAACAACCCAACAGCTGGTTCGGGAGAATCTCTTGTCAAGGTAACAGGAATGTACCAAGACTGGTTTCTAGACTATGCCTCCTATGTGATTTTAGAACGGGCGATCCCCTCGATAGTAGATGGTCTAAAACCGGTGCAGCGGCGTATTCTCCATTCAATGAAAGAACTGGACGATGGCCGTTACAATAAGGTAGCCAACATCGTGGGGCATACCATGCAATATCACCCCCATGGTGATGCCAGCATCAGTGATGCTATGGTGCAAATTGGCCAAAAGGAGCTGCTGATCGATATGCAAGGAAACTGGGGTAATATATACACCGGTGACCGTGCGGCAGCCTCTCGATATATAGAAGCACGACTATCAAAATTTGCACTTGAGGTCGTTTATTCACCAAAAGTTACCGAATGGCAACTGTCCTATGACGGCCGTAAAAAAGAACCCGTACACCTCCCCGTAAAGTTTCCTTTGCTTCTTGCGCAGGGCGCTGAAGGGATCGCCGTTGGACTATCTACCAAGATATTACCCCATAATTTCATTGAGCTTTTAAAAGCGTCTGTTCAATACCTCAAAGGCAAAAGCTTCAAACTATATCCTGACTTCCAGACCGGAGGGATTATGGACATCCAAAATTACAACGATGGACAACGCGGGGGCAGGGTGCGGGTACGCGCAAAAATCAGCCAATTGGATAAAAGCACGTTGGTCATCACCGAAATCCCCTACGGGACCAATACCAGTAGCCTTATTGATAGCATCTTAAAAGCAAACGATAAAGGGAAAATTAAAATCAAACGCATCGAAGATAACACAGCTGCAGAAGTAGAAATACTAATTCACCTGCCTTCGGGGACGTCTCCAGACAAAATGATTGATGCACTTTATGCCTTTACAGCTTGTGAGTCCTCAATATCTACGATAGGTTGTGTCATCAATGAAGACAAGCCCCAATTTATCGGGGTGTCTGACATGCTCAAGATTTCCACCGACAACACCGTTCAATTGCTCAAAAATGAGTTGGAGGTCCAACTCGAAGAATTGGAAGATCAATGGCACTTCGCCTCGCTAGAACGTATTTTTATCGAAAATAGAATCTACCGCGACATCGAAGAGGAAACAACATGGGAAGGGGTGTTGTCTGCTATAGATCAAGGGTTAAAGCCGCATATAGGAATTTTGAAACGCCCCATAGTTGAAGAGGATCTGGTGCGGTTGACAGAAATTCGAATCAAACGTATTTCCAAATTTGATATCGACAAGGCCGATCAAAAGATAAAAGCTTTAGAGGGTGACATCGCCGAGGTAAAAAATAATCTTAAACATCTCATCGAATACGCCATTCGCTATTTTGAGCATCTTGCAAAAACCTACGGTCAAGACAAGGGACGTAAAACAGAAATCCGCGTTTTTGATGACGTCGACGCCAAAAAAGTCGTTGTGCGAAATCAAAAGTTGTACGTCAACCGTGCAGAAGGTTTTATAGGCACTGGACTTCGTAAGGACGAATATGTCTGTGATTGCTCTGACATTGACGATATCATCGTATTTACCCAAGCAGGGACCATGCAAGTGGTCCGTGTCGACAGCAAAGTATTTATCGGTAAGGATATCATTCATGCTGCAGTCTTTAAAAACAAAGACAAACGAACCATCTACAATATGATATATAGAGATGGAAAAGGTGGGCCATCATACATCAAGCGCTTTGCCGTTACAGGGATCACACGCGACAAACCCTATGACCTAACCAATGGCTCTCCCGGCTCTGAAGTGCTCTATTTTTCTGCAAATCCCAACGGAGAAGCCGAAGTGGTCAATGTCATTTTGCGAAACAATGGAAAAATCAAAAAGCTCAAATGGGAGCTGGACTTTGCAGATCTTCAAATCAAAGGTCGCGCTGTAAAAGGCAATATAGTATCCAAATATTCGGTGCGCAAAATTGAACTAAAAGAAAAAGGGGTTTCTACGCTCAAGCCACGAAAAATATGGTACGACACCACCATTAGACGCCTCAATCTTGACGGTAGAGGAGACCTTATCGGTGCCTTTAAAGGAGATGATAAGCTGCTAATCATCAATAGCGATGCCGAGGTCAGATCAGTAACTCCAGATCTCAATATGCATTTTGAAGACAACATGATTATTTTACAACAATGGATTCCTGATCAGCCCATAACAGCAGTGTATTATGATCCTGAAAAAAAACGATATTATCTCAAACGTTTTTTGGTAGAATCAGAAAACAAAGTCGATGTTTTTGTCAAAGAAAATGGCGAATTGTTGTACGTGAGTACCGAATGGCGGCCCGTTCTAGAAATTGAATTTGTAAAACCCCAAGGCAAACCAGAACTACCGCCAATGGTTGTTAATGTAGAAGAATTTATCTCTATTAAAGGCCTCAAAGCAATGGGCAATCAACTCAGCTCAAAAAGAATCCGAAGTGTACAGCTCAAAGAAGCCTTACCCTATGAATTACCTGAGCCCATAGCCCTCGATGACATCGAAGTAGAGGATGAAGAAGATGTCGCAACAGAAACTCCAGCACAGGAGGAGATCAAGCCACGGAATGAGGGCGGAGAAGACGCTCAATTCAAACTCGACATTTAGCCTTATTTGCTCGGACTGTTTTTACGGATTTTCATATTGATAAATTCTACCAATAATGAAAAACTGATGGCAAAATAGAGGTATCCTTTGGGTACGTTTCCAATGGCTTGTCCTAAAATTTCAGCATGTGCAAGATGTGCAGCTTCTGCAAGAAGCATGAAGCCGATCAACAATAAAAAAGAAAGTCCTAGTATCTGAAGCGAAGGGTGTTTGGCAACAAATGTTCCAACAGCATTGGCAAACAGCATCATGATAACCACCGAGATTACGACAGCAACCACCATAAGCCACAAAGCATTGTCTAGGCCATTGGTCATTCCTACAGCGGTCAAAATCGAATCAAAAGAAAATACAATATTGATGAGCGTGATTTGTAGTATGGCCTTGGATAAGGATAACACTTTTGCATTTGGAAGCAGTTCATCAGAGTCAGGATGTTCTACTTTTTCGTAAATCTCTTTGGTGCTTTTGTACATCAAAAACAGCCCCCCAGCAAACAACACAATAGATTGACCGCTAATTTTAGCTTCGATCAGTGCATTGTTCCACTCAAACAAAGTGGATTGCATGGCTATAAACCATGAAATCCCCAACAATAAGAGGATGCGAAGGATCATGGCCAAGAACAACCCAATCTTGGTTGCCTTAGACTGTTTGTTTTCAGGTAGTTTGCCTGCTACAATAGAAATAAATAAAATATTGTCTATCCCAAGAACAATTTCTAAAAACGTAAGTGTCAATAAGGCAGTTAGTGCCTCGGGTGTAAAAAAGGCACTCATTTTTTTATAATTTTTCTAATAGTTCCACGTTGCTTGTTTTTTGCATCACCTACATAAGAAAATTCAAAGGTATAACTGGCCTCTTGGGTGGTCAATATCCGCATCTGCAGTGGTTTTCGATCTTGATTTGAAACGGGATTGAGTTTGGTAAGCACACACTCACAGTCGTTAACCCACCGGATTGAGGCGCTGTCTATTTTGCCTTCATAATATTCGATTTCAAAATTTTCTTTACGCTCAAAACGCGAGGTTTTGATTTCTCCGTTTATCACAGTAGCATACTCAAAGGTGCCTTCATGAAACGGTAGGCAATTGCGTTCTTCAGAATAGCAAGCGGTTAGCAGTAAAATAACGATCAAAGACCTAAACTCCATAACCGCAAAAGTACTAAGAATTGGAAGAAAAATGCTGAAAACTACCGTCCGAAAAAAGAAGAATTGTGCCGGTGACAAATTTGTCTTTAGCATTTGAAATGGTAGAGGAGGGGCTGAGTTTGAAATCTGTGTTTTGAGGCGTTTTGACCTCCTTAGACGGGGTATTCGTTCCAAAAATCAACCATTCGATGGTATATTCGGGAAACGCTTCGTGCAAACGAATTAACAAATCAAGACTGGGTTTATTTCGCCCGGACATGAGGTGGGAGAGTGACGATCTTTGAACACCAATCTGCTGTGCAAGCGCCGCAGCATTTAGTCCTTTTTCGTCTTGAATTTGCGCAATCCTCTGTATGATTTGGTTGTAATCAATCATGTCTAATTTGTAAACAAAACCGCAGTTAAAGTTAGGATTATTTTTTAAAAAATCGGCAAAATAAGGCTAAAAATATTTCAATTTTAAATTTAATTATAATCTATAAATACTTGATTATCAATAATTAAAATTTCTATTATTAATTTTTACGTCCAAATTGATAAAAAACGTTTACAAAAGTAAACAAATTCAAATTTTGACGTTTATATTTATAAACAAACAAGGCGTTACCTTTGTATTATGATGTTTGACAACCGTTACCTGTCCGCGGAAAAACTCGTTGCTTATCTTGACGAACTAAGCACTCCTTTTAACAAAACTGAAATTGGACGTTCGGTTCAAAATCGTCCCATAAATGCCTTGCAGTTGGGTGCTGGACCGATACGTGTTTTGATGTGGTCTCAAATGCATGGCAATGAAGCAACGACTACACGTGCTTTGATCGATCTTTTTGACTATTTGCAGCATAAGGGTGCGTTTTTATTGGATGCATTGACCCTTTATATAATTCCACAGCTCAATCCAGATGGCGCTACTGCCTATACCCGTCATAATGCCAATGGTATTGACCTCAATAGAGATGCACTAATCCTTTCTCAACCAGAAAGCCAACTGTTTAGAAGAATTTTTGAGGCGTTTAACCCGCAATGGTGTTTTAACCTGCACGACCAACGAAGTATTTATGCGGCTGGTCCCAACGGCAATCCAGCAACACTTTCTTTTTTGGCTCCATCAGCAGATGAAGGTCGTACATTGACTCCTGCAAGAAAGCTGGCCATGGAGGTTATCGGTTCCATTTTTGGAGCGCTTAAGGATGACCTTCCTCAAGGAATTGCCCGATACGATGATGCGTTCAATCTCAACTGTGTCGGAGACTATTGTACGGCCCAGTCTGTTCCAACATTATTGTTTGAAGCCGGGCATTACCCCAAGGATTATGGTCGAGAAACTACCAGAAAATTTGTTTTTAGCGCCTTATGTGCTGCGCTACACGCTATTGCTAAGCCCGAAACAAGGCCGTCTTATGAAACATATTTTAAAATTCCTGAAAACCAGACCGAATTTGTAGATGTTTTGATTGAATCGGTTGATCTAAATATTGATGGCATTTGGTACTATAACCAACAACTAGCCATACAATATGAAGAAAAATTAGCAGAAGGGCACATACAATTTTTACCCAGCCTACATGCTTTTGGAACCAATTTATCCGCTCGTGGGCACCTAAATTTTAAATTCTTGAAACCTGAAAGCTGTTTTTTAAGCGAAAAAGAAGATGTAAAAAATGAAAATCATAGAAATCTTCAAATTTTGTTACAAAAACTCAATAAATAGTGCTTTTTGTTGAGTTATTCGGATATTTGCGCTATATTATAGCTAAAAAATGAATAAAGTTAAATTAGACGAGGTAGATCATCAGATTCTTGATATCCTCATCGACAACACCCGTATTCCGTTTACGGACATCTCAAAAAAGCTTTTAATTTCAGCAGGCACGGTGCATGTACGTGTCAAAAAAATGGAAGAAGCTGGTATCATCAAAGGTTCTTCTCTTAACTTAGACTACATCAAACTTGGATATTCTTTCATTGCCTATGTAGGGATTTTTTTGGAAAAAACCAGCCGCACACAAGATGTGCTAACCAATCTAAGAAAGATGCCGTTTGTCACTGTGGCACATATTACTACCGGTAAATTCAACATTTTTTGTAAAGTACGTGCTCGAGATACCAAACATGCCAAAGACATCATCTTTGGAATCGATGATATTGATGGAGTGTCCCGTACAGAAACAATGATTTCTCTAGAAGAAAGCATCAACGACAAAAAACGATTGATGCACCACATTTTTAATGAATTATAAACGCCCTTAACCACATAGATGGCACGCAAACCCAAAATTGAACGCTTTGAAGAAAGTGTACGTTCAAAATTTCAAATTTATAACAATCTCCTACTAACCTTACCCTTTGAGGGCATTCAGGACACGGGCGTATTATTGCCACTATTTGCAGAGCATTGTAGAAAATGTTATCAAGAAGATTATATTCCACAGCAGATTATTGCCTCCTTTTTTGAGCGGTATTGTCCTGAATTCAGCCTTGAGGAACAAAACAATCAATTGTTCAAGTTTATACAATACATTGAACGCCAAGTGGTTTTGTTTGATGCTATTGAGGATGCAGCATTTTCTTATGTCAATAACATGCATGGTCGCGGAACAATTAGGGCCATTAAAGAAGAAGCCCGTGACCGAAATAAATCTCTAGAATTACAAGAATACCTCAAACGGTTTAAGGTACGTATTGTTTTGACGGCACACCCCACACAATTTTACCCAGATAGTGTGCTGGGGATTATCAATGATCTTGCAGTTGCTGTTGCTTCCAATGATTTGATGACCATAAAAACACTGCTGACCCAACTTGGCAAAACACGTTTTTATAAAAAAGAAAAACCCACACCCTATGATGAAGCGGTAAGTCTTATTTGGTATTTAGAAAATGTATTTTATCATTCTGCTTCTACGATTTACAATTATGTGAAGAAGCATATTTTTGAAGGTCAAGACTTTGATCATTCGCTTTTTGATTTTGGCTTTTGGCCTGGAGGTGATCGGGATGGGAACCCCTTTGTTACTGCAGAAACAACACTCAAAACCTCGCAACAATTGCGATTTTCAATTTTGAGAAACTATTATCGTGATTTACGAAAATTAAAGCGCAAGTTGACTTTTGATCACGTAGATACCATTATACAAGATCTTACAAACCAAGTTTTTGATGCGTTGATTGATGAGTCTGAAAACAATAAAGTGAACGCAGCAGAACTGAAGACTACATTGACCAAAGTACGCGACCTATTGATCGCAAAGCATCAATCTTTATATATAGACGAAGTCAATGATCTTTTGCACAAAATTCAGCTTTTTGGTACTCATTTTGCCTGTTTGGACATTCGTCAAGATTCTCGAATACATGCGCAAGTATTTGCCGATATTCTAAAATTACCCAAAATTGCGGATGCATCTGGTCTAAAACACAAAGACTATTTAAATTTAAAAGAAACCGAGCGCTATCAGTTTCTATCCCAGTTATCGGGATTGGTTACACCAGAGGACCTTGCGTCTGACACCATAGCGCGAAGCACTATAGAAAGTATTTATGCAATAAGACAAATCCAAGAGCGTAATGGTGAGTTGGGTTGCAACCGCTACATCATCAGCAATTGTCAATCGGTACAAAATGTTTTAGAGCTCTTTGCCATGTGTAGGTTGACGGGATGGGAGCGGCCAAACATCGATATCATTCCACTTTTTGAAACGGTCCCAGATCTTGAGGCTGCAGAATCAGTAATGCGTGTTTTGTTTGAAAACCCCACCTATCGTAAACATTTAGAACACCGGGGCAATAAACAAACCATCATGCTTGGTTTCTCTGACGGAACCAAAGATGGGGGCTATTTTATGGCCAATTGGAGCATCTATAAGTGCAAAGAAGTGCTGAGTAGCCTCTGTACTCAATATGGTCTGTCTGTAGCTTTTTTTGATGGTAGAGGAGGACCACCAGCACGCGGCGGTGGCAACACCCACCAGTTTTATGCAGCAATGGGGTCTCAAATCAAAGTTGATGATATCCAGCTTACTGTCCAAGGTCAAACAATTAGTTCCAATTTTGGAACCTTAGATTCGAGCCAATACAATTTGGAGCAATTGTTGAGCTCGGGCATTGAGCGGCAAGTCTTTTTGACGGATAAAAATGATCTGACGCCACAAGAGCGCACTATCATGGAAATGATCGCCAAAGAGAGTCACAAAGCATATACAGCATTTAAAGCGCATCCCAAGTTTGTAAGTTATCTGCAAGAAATGACCACCTTGCCATATTATGCTAAAACCAATATCGGTAGCCGTCCGGCAAAACGTGGGAACAAAACCACCTTTTCTTTTGAAGACCTTAGGGCAATACCTTTTGTGGGTAGTTGGAGTCAGTCCAAACAGAATGTCCCTGGGTTTTATGGCTTTGGTACCGCCCTGCAATGCATCAAAGAACAGGGTGATTTTGAGACCGTCAAAGCACTATATCATAAATCGAGGTTGTTTAGAACTTTGGTCGCCAATAGTATGATGAGTTTGACAAAATCTTTCTTTAAACTCACAGAATACATCAAAGACGACCCGGACTATGGTGACTTTTGGCAATTGATTTTTGAAGAATATACTCGTACACACACACTGATTTTAGAATTGACAAATTTTACAGAATTGATGCAAAATGAGCCCACGGGCAAGGCGTCTATTCAATTGCGTGAAGACATTGTTCAACCTTTATTGACCATACAGCAATATGCGTTGATTCATCTACGTGCACTTCGAAAAGATCAAAAGCAAAAAGGACTTCAAGAGCAATACGAAAAAATGGTTACCCGATCGATGTTTGGTAACATCAATGCCAGTAGAAACTCTGCTTAAGAAAGATAAAAAGCAAAAGTATCTTTATAAGCGGCCTCTGGAACGGCTACGTCTATTTGTGGCGTACCGATTTTTTTTAACAATGCGTAGTTGATGGAGCCGTGACTGTTTTTTTTGTCGTGTTGTAGCAAATCCAATACGCCATAAATCGTTGTTTCATCAAAAGACACCTTGGGGTAGATGTTGAGAAAAACAGCTTTAATCCTTTCGGCTTCCGTTACAGTTAAGCCGCACAAATCAATACTCAGATAGGCTTCCAAAACCATTCCTATAGCGATTGCTTCGCCGTGCAAAAGGGTGGGTCGGTCTTCGGCTGTCAAAAAATACGATTCAATAGCATGGCCTAGGGTGTGTCCAAAATTTAAAATTTTTCGCACATTGGCCTCACGTGGATCTTCTTTTACAACCTTGTTTTTGATGGAAATAGAATGATGAATTGCAGTATCCAATTGATCATTGGTTATGGGGTAGTGCGCCAATTTTTCAAAATAGGCTGCATCAGCGATTAGACCGTGTTTTAACATCTCCGCATACCCGCTTCGAAACTCTTGCTCGGGTAGGGTTTTTAAGAAATTAGAATCTACTAGCACCAGTTCTGGAGGAGTAATCACGCCAATTTGATTTTTTAACACCCCAAAATCAACACCTGTTTTTCCCCCAACGGCAGCATCAACCATTGACAATAGTGTCGTCGGAACATTGATAAAATCAATGCCTCTTTTGAAAGTGGCCGCAACAAATCCTCCCAAATCGGTTACTACACCGCCCCCAAGATTGATCAATAAACTTTTGCGATCTCCACCAAAATCTGAAAGCGTTTCCCAGACACCCAAACAGGTTTCTATATTTTTATGAATTTCTCCTGATTCGATTTCGATAATTTCAATATCCTGTCTTACAGCAAGTTGCTGCAAAAACAAACCCAAACAATATTCATGCGTATGGCTATCTACCAGCAAAAATATTTTTGAATAGTTTTTTGCCTCGATGTGCTGATTGAGTTTTAGATACCCTGTTTCCGAAAATACGATTTGATGACCGAGAGATTGAATAGCTTCCATGTTGGCTTCAAAAATAAGGAATTCGTTTGAAGCAACTTAAAATTTTTTCTTTTGTAAAATTTTTAAATAATGCCCCGAGCTATTTATTTAATAAAGTATTTTTGAAAAAAAAATTAATGCTGTTTGAAGACACCCAGACGGCCTTTGTGCTCAAATCGGATGCTGATTTAGACCGGGCTTATTTTCTGTTTCGACTTATTGCCAACGCCCCATTGGTTCGTATCGGCACAACCGTAACCAATTTTGCGCTAAAGTCACATTTGCCTATTGAAGGCTTGGTGCGGGCAACCGTTTTTGATCATTTTTGCTCGGGCACGACAGCCGAAGAATCACTAGGGGTTGTAGAAAAACTAAAATCCCAAGGTGTCGCATCGATTTTGGACTATTCTGTAGAGGGGGATAAAAATGAAATTGACTTAGACACCTGTTTGGCCAAAACCCTCGAAACATTTGACTTTTCAAAAGATAATCTGGCCCTACCTTTTGGCGTATTCAAACCCACAGGAATGGGGCGCTTTGGATTGTACGAAAAAATAAGCGCTGGGAAAGCATTGACCAGCGAGGAGCAGCAGGAGTGGGAGCGTGTAGAAAAGCGCTATGAACAGTTGTGTGATCGTGCAGTAGCTTTAGGGATCAGACTGCTCATTGACGCGGAAGAAAGCTGGATTCAGCCCGCCATTGATACACTTTTAGAAAAATTGATGGCCAAGTACAATACCGATTCTATTGTGGTCTACAACACTCTGCAAATGTATCGTCATGACCGTTTGGACTATCTGATGGTCCTGCATAATAAAGCCCAAAAGCAGGGTTTTAAAATTGGAATTAAGCTGGTTCGCGGGGCGTATATGGAGAAAGAAAACTTGCGCGCACAACAACATCACTATCCAACGCCGATTTGTAACAGCAAATTGCAAACCGATCAAAACTTTGATGCTGCCTTGGATTATATTTTCAAAAACATCGAAACCATTGCCTTGTTTTTTGGAAGTCATAACGAAACGTCGGCCTATAAAATCATGCAGCTCATCGAAACAAAAAATTTGGACAAAAACCACCCAAATATTTGGTTTGGTCAACTCTACGGCATGAGTGATCATATTTCGTTTAATCTTGCCAAGGCGGGGTATCAAGTAGCAAAATATTTGCCCTTTGGTCCGGTTCGGGATGTCATGCCTTATTTGATTAGACGCGCAGAAGAAAACACATCGGTCGTAGGACAAACTACCCGAGAACTCGACTTGATTTCCAAAGAGCGAAAGCGCCGAAAAATTAGTGGAAATTAAGGCTTTCTAGGGTTACTGTTTTTTCGCAATTTAGAACTTGTAACAAAATGGGTTTTTCTTGCCAATAGGCTTGCAATTGATAGGTTTTACACGAATCTAAACCACGGGTGCTTGCACCAAAATTAACACTAGCTTTTTGTAGTGCCTGATGATAAGCTAATGAGTCAAAATTTGGGTAAAGCTCTTTGACAAGAGGGGCTATGACCACCTTTTTTTTAGCTAAGTCTCCGATCACTCGGGCTTCGGGGCCATAATTGCAGGTGGTTTTCTTGCCACTAAACACAAATGTTAGTATGATGAGTCCCAAAGAAAATCCAACCAGATAATAGCCCAGTCTATAAAATAATTTCATAGTTTACTTTAGTGTTAGTTTTCGCTTGCCATCTTGCAATGCTTCAATTTTTATATAATGATGTTGATCCAATAAGGGTAAAATCAACTCGGGCCATTCGATAAAACACCAATTCCCAGAGTCCAAATATTCATCCACTCCAAAATCCAAGGCCTCCTCAATGGTGTTGAGGCGGTAGCAATCAAAATGATAGACCCATTTTGCCTGCGATGTCTGATAGGGATTGATTAGAGAAAAGGTGGGGCTGTTTGCTGTGTCTTCGCATCCCAACTTCTGGCAGATTTTTTTGATCAGGGTGGTTTTGCCAGCACCTAGCGATCCTTCAAAACAAACAATTGGATGAGAAAGATGCTCCAAAACGCTTCCAGCGATTTCGTCCAATTGATCGAGTGTATATTCCCATTGCATGGGGCAAAGATAAGATTAGCGGGGTCGCAAAACAACAAAGGGGACGATCATTTCTTCCATAGATATCCCGCCATGCTGGAAGGTGTTCTTAAAGAGCTTTGCGTAATGGTTGTATTGGTTTTTGTAAACAAAATAAACCGTGTCTTTGGCAAAAATAAATTCGCTATTGAGGTGGTCTGCTGGCAATCCAAATTTTTGTGGAGTGGCTATCTGTACTACATCGTTGGGTTTAAACGTGAGGCTTCTTCCTGTTTTGTATCGCAGGTTGAGGCTGGCTTCTTTTTGGCTGATTACTTCACTGGGTTTGGCAACATTGAGGGTGCCATGATCTGTTGTTATGATGACTTGACTTCCGAGTTGGCGTGCCTTCTGAAGCAAATCGGACAATGGCGAATTTCTAAACCAAGAGCGGGTGAGGGAGCGATAGGCTTTGTCGTCAGCAGCCAATTCTTTGATGATTTCCATTTCGGTCTTTGCATGTGAAATCATATCGACAAAGTTGTAAACCACAATCGTCAGTTGTTCATTTTGGTGGTTTGCAAGATTTTTAACCAAATTTTTTCCGGCCTGCAGTTGCGTAATTTTGTGGTAACTCCAAGACAGGTTTTTATGATTTCGTTCTAAGCATGCCGAAAAAAACTCTTTTTCAAATAAATTTTTACCGCCCTCTTCATGGTCCTTTTTCCACCATTGCGGATGGCAATGGTCCATTTCATAGGGGGTAAGCCCTGAGAATAGGGCATTTCTTGCGTATTGAGTGGCTGTAGGTAGAATACTAAAATAGGCCGATTCTTCTACGGTTCGGAAGTTGTCATTTAGAAATGGACTGATGACTTTCCATTGGTCCATTCTCAAGTTGTCGATAACCACCATTAGGGTGTTGGACTTTTTGGTGAGCTGTGGAAAAACTTTTTGTTTCATCAATTGGTGGGAAAGTACGGGCGTACGATCCTTGCCGTCAATCCACTGAGCGTAGTGTTCATCAACAAATTTTGCAAAACGGATGTTGGCTTCTTGCTTTTGGGCCTCGAGCATCTCCAGCATGCTCAGGTCTTCAAGATTTTCTAATTCTAGTTCCCAAAAGAGTAGTTTTTGGTAAAAATCAATCCATTGATCTGCGTCGTTTAATGCATTGAGGGACAGGCTGATCTCTCGAAAGGCTTGTTGATAGGATTTGATTGTTTTTTCAGAAACCAAATGCTTTTGTTGTAGTGTTTTTTTTAGTGATAAAAGTATTTGATTTGGGTTGACGGGCTTGATCAAATAATCGGATATTTTACCACCAATTGCCTCATTCATGATGAGTTCTTCTTCATTTTTGGTAACCATAATTACCGGCAAATTGGGTTGTGCAATTTTGATAGCAGCTAGCGTTTCCAAACCGCTAAGTCCGGGCATGTTTTCGTCAAGAAGCACGGCGTCAAAGGGTTGGTTTTTTACCAACTCGATCGCTTCAAGACCATTGTTGCATGGGTGGGTTTCAAACTCTTTTTCTTTCAAAAAAAGTATATGAGGCTTCAAGAGTTCAATCTCATCATCTACCCAAAGAAGTTGTATCTTAGACATAAGCTGGATTTTGGTTGATCGGGGTTTGTGCTTCTAATAACGAAAAATCAGTACCAAAAGTTGCATCTAAAATGTTAAATCGCGAATTAAGCCCCATATGAGTATCTTTGATGAGATTTTTATAGTGTGAAAATAAAAAAAGTAACCCTTCTTAACGATCCAATTTACGGTTTTATTCCGATCGAAACCCCATTGATTCAGAAAGTAATAGCGCACCCCATCTTTCAGCGTCTACGTCGTATTTCACAAATGGGGCTCTCCAATTTGGTCTATCCTGGAGCGCATCACAACCGTTTTGAACACGCTTTAGGCGCGATGTGTTTAATGCAAAAAACAATTGGGGTATTGCGCAAAAAAGAAATCGCCATAAGTCCCGAAGAGGCTGAGGCGATGCAGTTGGCAATTTTATTACACGATCTTGGTCATGGCCCTTTTTCTCATGCAATGGAACATTTTCTCCTGGCCAATAAAAGCCATGAGCAGTTGTCGTTGGTGTTGATGGAGCAATTGAATGTAGCATTTGACGGTCAATTGACGTTGGCAATATCAATTTTTAAAAACCAATACACACGCAAATTCATGCATCAGTTGATTTGCGGACAAGTAGATCTAGATCGAATGGATTACCTCAAGCGCGATAGTTTTTATACAGGTGCTACTGAGGGTAATATCAATTCAGAACGTATTATTGCTATGATGAACGTTGTTGACGATCAGCTTGTTTTTGAAGAAAAAGGATGTTACTCGCTGGAGAAATTTTTGATGGCGCGCCGTTTGATGTATTGGCAGGTCTATTTGCACAAAACCAGTTTGGCTGCTGAACTACTGTTGGTTAAATGTCTGGAACGCGCACGCGAGTTGCGCAAGGATGCCATGATGGCACAAACAATTTCGAAGCCGTTAAAGTATTTTTTGACCTTGGAATCCCCACCGGCATCATGGGAAGCTGTAGCAATAGATTATTTTATCCGCCTTGATGATAGTGATATTTTGCAAGCCTTAAAAAGCTGGCAATACCATAGCGATTTGGTGCTCAGCCGCTTGGCAAAATCCATTATCCAGCGGGACTTACCAAAAATAAAGCTTTCAGATCAGCCTTTTAGTGATTTGGACATCGACAAACAGCAACAACTTTTATTGTCAAAAGCATACGACAAAAAAACGTTGAAAGCCTTTGTTTTTAGCGGGAGTGTAAGTAATCAAGCCTATCAAACTGACGATACACCAATTTTGTTGCTGCGAAAATCTCAAAAATTAACCCCCTTACACGAGCATCCTGCTTTTGGGATGATCCGCAACTATAGTGCACGTCAGCATGCCTATTATTTGTGCTTTCCTAAAGCCGATCTTTCTACATAATTTATTAATTTTGCACTATGAAATTTACGGCCCAGCAGATTGCCGCACAACTTAATGGTACTGTAGAAGGAGACACTTCAACGGAAGTGTCCGAACTTTCTAAAATTGAGGATGCTGCCTCAGGATCATTAACTTTTTTATCCAACCCCAAATACGCCCCTTACATATACAAAACAAAAGCGTCTATCGTCATTGTTCATCAAGATTTTAAACCTGAGCGTCCGTTAGAAAGCACCCTTATACGTGTCAAAGATCCTTATAGTGCATTTAGCGACTTGCTGGATTTTTACAACAAAGCGGCTCATAATCGAACAGGTATTGCAGCCGGTGCTTTTGTTCATAAAAGCGCTACACTTGGGCAGCACTGTTATGTAGGACACAATTCCGTTGTCGAACAAAATGCAGTTATTGGAGATAACGTCAAAATATATCCACAGGTTTTTATAGGTGAAAATGTAAAAATCGGCAAGGATTGTATCATTTATCCGGGTACACAAATCTTGGCTGGAACCCTTATAGGCTCAGATTGTATTATACACAGTGGTACTGTTATTGGCTCCGATGGTTTTGGATTTGCACCACAAGAAGATGGCAGTTACAAAAAAATTCCTCAAACAGGAATTGTAATTATAGAAGACGGTGTAGAAATTGGAGCCAACGCAACAATCGATCGTGCGACACTCGGAGCAACTTTATTGCGAAAAGGTGTGAAGCTGGACAATCAGATTCAAATTGCTCACAATGTAGAAGTTGGTGAACATACGGTTATTGCGGCTCAAAGCGGTATTGCAGGTTCAACAAAAATTGGAAAACATTGTGTAATTGGAGGACAAGTCGGCATAATTGGACACCTCACCATAGGAGATCACGTCAAAATGCAAGGTCAGTCGGGAGTTATAAGTAGCATTCCTGATCATGCAAAAATCCAAGGAACACCAGCATTTGATTATACAAGTTACAGCAAATCGTATGTACACTTTAGAAACTTACCCAAATTGATAAAAAAATTAGACAAAAATGATTAGAAGAGGCCTACAACAAAACACAATTTCAGAACCCATATCTTTAGAGGGAGTGGGACTACACACCGGTATCAATGTACAACTCACCTTCAAACCCGCACCACCAGATACGGGGTATGTCTTTGTGAGAGATGATATAGAAGCACCCAATCAAATCAAGGCAGATGCCCAATATGTCGTCAATACCGATCGCGGCACTAACTTGGAGTTCGGAGACTTAAAGATCTTTACTTCAGAGCATGTACTGGCTGCACTCGTAGGTTTAGACATCACCAATTGCTATATACACCTCAATGCACCCGAACCTCCCATTATGGATGGTTCTTCAAAATATTTTGTAGAAGCACTCAAAAAGGCTGGTGTTACTCTACAGGACGAACCCGGTGAATATTTTGAAGTCACGGAGGTCATATCGTATAAAGATTCAGATTCTGGAAGTGAAATTACCGTGATCCCATCCGATAATTATCAAGTAACTACCATGGTTGATTTTGGCACCAAAGTCTTGGGAACCCAAAATGCAACCCTCGAAAACATGGCTGATTTTGAAACTAAAATTGCCCCAGCGCGTACCTTTAGTTTTTTGCATGAAATCGAAATGTTGTTGGACCACGGACTCATCAAGGGTGGAGATCTCAATAATGCCATTGTATACGTCGATAAGCCATTGTCAGACGCAACTATGGAAAAATTAAAAATTGCCTTCAAAAAAGACAATCTAAGTGTCAAACCTAACGGCATCTTGGACAACCTTACCTTACATTATTCTAATGAAGCTGCCCGTCACAAATTGTTAGATGTTATTGGTGATTTGGCCTTGATCGGTATGCCCATTAGAGGGCATGTAATTGCCAAAAAGCCCGGGCACAAAACCAATACAGCTTTTAGTAAAAAAATGGCCCAAGTGATCAAAGCAGCTCGACGTCAAAATGCACCCATAGTTGACCTCAATGCCGAGCCGTTGATGGATGTCAATGACATCATCAATGTGTTGCCACATCGACCACCCTTTTTGTTGGTGGACAAAATCTATGAATTATCGGATCATCATGTGGTAGGTGTAAAAAATGTCACTATGAACGAACCGTTCTTTCAAGGGCATTTTCCAGGCGCACCCGTTATGCCAGGAGTCTTGCAAATCGAAGCAATGGCACAGGCAGGAGGGGTGTTGGTACTCAACACAGTACCCGACCCGCAAAACTATTTGACCTTCTTTATTAAAATTGATAATGTAAAATTTAAACGGCCAGTGCATCCTGGTGACACCCTTATTTTCAAACTCGATTTGATTACACCGATACGAAGAGGGATTTGCCATATGAAAGGATGTGCATTTGCCAATGGCCAATTGGTTACCGAAGGGGAACTGATGGCACAAATCATTAAACGAAAAGACGCCTAATTTTATGAACCAACCATTAGCATATGTTCATCCAGGAGCTAAAATCGCTAAAAATGTAGTGATAGAGCCCTTTACAACAATCAACAACAACGTAGAAATTGGTGAAGGAACCTGGATTGGGTCTAATGTGACCATAATGGAAGGTGCGCGTATCGGTAAAAATTGCAGCATTTTCCCTGGTGCAGTAATCTCCGCTGTGCCACAAGATCTCAAATTTAACGGCGAAGAAACCATAGCAGAGATCGGCGACAATACGACCATACGCGAATGTGTGACAATCAATAGAGGGACCCATCATCGAGGAAAAACCAAAATTGGATCCAACTGCCTGATCATGGCCTATTCGCATATTGCACATGATTGTTTTGTGGGCGATCACTGTATTTTTTCAAACAACAGTACCCTTGCCGGGCACATTACCATTGGAGATCATGTAATACTGGCAGGGCTTACAGCAATCCATCAGTTTTGTACAGTAGGTAACCACGCGTTTATTTCTGGAGGTTCGTTGGTACGCAAGGACGTACCGCCTTATGTAAAAGCAGCGCGCGAACCACTATCGTATGTAGGAATCAATTCGGTCGGGCTTAGAAGACGCGGCTTTACCTCAGAAAAAATAACAGAAATTCAAAATATCTACCGTTTGCTCTATCAGATGAAATACAACAATTCACAGGCTGTAGAAATTATTGAAGCTGAAATGGTAGCAACTCCCGAGCGGGATGAGATTCTACAATTCATACGAGATTCTCAAAGAGGTATTATGAAAGGTTATAATCAAAAAAACTAGTATGGCAACAACATCAGATATCCGAAAAGGATTGTGCATTAAGTACAGCAACGACATATACAAAATCATCGAATTTTTACATGTAAAACCCGGAAAAGGGCCTGCTTTTGTTCGAACTAAACTCAAAAGTGTAACAACGGGCAAAGTCATTGACAACACCTTTTCGGCTGGACATAAAATTGAAGACATAAGGGTAGAAACCAACAAATTTCAATACCTCTATGCCGAAGGGGAACAATTTCATTTTATGAATGTCGATGACTACAACCAAATCACGATAAACAAAAGCATCATTGATGCCCCAGATTTGCTCAAGGAGGGTGAATTAGTCACCATTTCGATCAACACCGAAGACTCCATGCCACTGTCCGTTGATATGCCCGCAAGTGTAATTTTGGAAGTCATCCATACCGAGCCAGGCGTAAAAGGAAATACCGCCACTAATGCCACCAAACCTGCAACTGTAGAAACAGGCGCACGGATCAATGTTCCTTTGTTTATCAATGAAGGAGATAAGATAAAAGTGGATACAGAAAAAGGGGCTTATCAAGAACGTATTAAAGAATAATTGACCAAACCGAATTTAAACAATCATACATGAGTGTACTAGTAAACAAGGATTCAAAAATCATTGTACAAGGATTTACAGGAAGTGAAGGGACTTTCCATGCAGAACAAATGATCGCCTACGGAACTCAAGTAGTCGGAGGAGTAACTCCTGGCAAAGGAGGACAAACCCATCTGGACAAACCCGTGTTCAATACGGTTAGCGAAGCTGTAAAAGCAACCGCCGCAGATACCAGTATCATATTTGTCCCCCCTGCATTTGCAGCAGATGCAATTATGGAAGCTGCAGAAGCCGGAATCAAAGTCATTGTAGCCATTACGGAAGGAATTCCAGTAGGTGACATGACCAAAGTAGCCCATTATTTAAAAGGAAAAGACTGTCGCTTGATCGGCCCCAATTGTCCGGGTATCATAACTCCTGGCGAAGCCAAAGTCGGAATTATGCCCGGTTTTGTATTCAAGAAAGGGCAGGTTGGGATTGTTTCAAAATCGGGAACACTCACCTACGAAGCCGCTGATCAAGTTGTCCGCGAAGGCCTAGGAATCACCACAGCAATCGGAATCGGTGGAGATCCAATAATTGGTACCACAACAAAAGAAGCCGTTCAATTGCTCATGGAAGACCCTGAGACAAATTGTATCGTGATGATCGGTGAAATCGGCGGTCAGCTAGAAGCAGATGCGGCACAATGGATAAAAGCCAACGGCAATCAAAAACCCGTTGTTGGGTTTATTGCTGGGGAAACTGCACCAAAAGGAAGAACCATGGGGCACGCCGGTGCTATTGTAGGGGGTGCTGATGATACCGCAGAAGCTAAAAAACGGATCATGGCCGAATGTGGCATTCATGTCGTTGATTCTCCTGCTGCCATTGGTAAAAAAGTAGCTGAATTAATAGGGTAGTCGCATGAAATTATTAGAAAATAAAACCGCAATCATCACCGGTGCCAGTCGTGGAATTGGAAAAGGAATCGCCGAAGTATTTACCCATCACGGTTGCAATGTAGCCATTACTTACAGCAGTTCTTCTGCAGCCGCAGACGTTCTGGTTGCCGAACTATCTAAAAACAACATCAAAGCAAAAGCCTATCAAAGTAATGCTGCCGATTTTGATGCCGCCCAAGCCCTCGTAGATGCAGTGCTTGAAGATTTTGGTCAAATTGATGTATTAATCAACAATGCAGGGATTACCAAAGACAACTTGTTGATGCGTATGAACGAGGCAGATTTTGACGAAGTTATAGAAGTCAATCTCAAATCGGTCTTTAACATGACTAAGGCCGTCCAGCGTACCTTCCTCAAACAACGAAAAGGCGCACTGATTCACATGAGTTCTGTTGTTGGTGTAAAAGGAAATGCAGGTCAATCCAATTATGCTGCTTCCAAAGCCGGAATTATTGGTTTTTCAAAATCCATCGCTCTCGAACTCGGATCACGTAACATCCGCAGTAATGTGGTTGCTCCTGGGTTTATCGAAACCGAAATGACCGCCAAACTTTCAGACGAAGTCGTACAAGGATGGCGTGATGGAATACCACTCAAAAGGGGAGGTCAACCCCTAGATGTAGCCAATGCTTGTGTGTTTTTGGCTTCTGATTTGTCCGCCTACATCACGGGGCAGGTGCTCCATGTAGATGGCGGAATGTTAACCTAAAAATTATTTATTATGAAAAATTTACCTAAAATCGGACTACCAGTCATTTTATTGGCTTTTGTACTCATCATCTTTGTATCCAAATCTTCAATAAACATTGGTTATGGAGAAGCCGGAGTGCTTTTTAAAACTTTTTCAGGCGGTGTAGTAACCGATGAACCGCCTTTAGGAGAAGGTTTTCACGTAATCGCTCCTTGGAATAAAGTTTATGTTTACAACGTCAAACAACAAGAGTTTTTTGAAGGAAACATGCAAGTTTTATCTTCAAATGGTCTCGAAATTACCTTAGACGTATCGGTATTGTACCAGCCCAAATATGATGAGCTTGGTCTGTTACACAGAACCAAAGGTGAAAACTATGTAAACATCGTTTTGATCCCGCAAATTCGAGCGGTAGCCCGTTCTGTAGTGGGACGCTATACCCCCGAACAGCTTTATTCGACAAAGCGCGATGCGATACAAAACGAAATTTTTGAGGAAACCCAAAAAAACGTTGCTTCTCAGTACATCCAGCTCAACGCCGTATTGGTGAGAGACGTAACACTTCCTGATGCAATCAAAGAAGCCATAGAGCGCAAATTACGTCAGGAGCAAGAAGCCTTAGAATACGAATTCCGTTTGGCCAAAGCGCTTCAAGAAGCTGAGCGACAACGTATTGATGCAGAAGGGAAAGCGGCTGCAAACCGGATTCTCAGCGCTTCTTTGACCGACAAAATCCTCAAAGAAAAAGGGATTGAAGCTACCCTCAAATTGGCCGAATCTCCCAATTCTAAGGTCATTGTTGTTGGCAGTGGTAAGGATGGACTTCCTTTGATTTTAGGAAATAACTAAATCCAACCTTTGGCTTTATCTAAAAAAGAAACACGAAAAGTTTTTTAATATTCAATAATCCATTATTTTTGCACTATGCAAATGAAATATATACATACACATTTAATTTTCCGAGCTCAAGCGCGGTAGATGTGTTGTACCCTAATATATAACCGACCCGTTTGAGTATCAAACGGGTTTTTTTTATTTCAAAAAATGATAAAAATAGCCATTCAGAAATCCGGGAGGCTCCACGAGGAGTCCCTCAAATTGCTAAAAGATTGCGGGATTACCATTCAGAACGGTAAAGATCAGCTTAAGGCCAGCGCATTAAATTTCCCTTTAGAGGTATTGTATTTGCGCAATGGCGACATCCCGCAATATCTCCGAGATGGTGTAGCAGACTTGGCCATTATTGGCGAAAACCTTTTGGTCGAAAAAGGGGAAGACCTTAGCGTGGTCACCCAGCTGGGGTTTTCTAAGTGTCGTGTATCGCTTGCGGTCCCCAAAGGCACTCCCTACCGTTCGCTTGCCGATCTGCAGGGCAAACGTATTGCCACTTCATATCCAAACACGGTCAATAAATTTTTAAAAGAAAATGACCTACAAGCAGACTTACACATCATCAACGGTTCGGTCGAAATTGCCCCTAATATTGGACTGGCCGACGCCATTTGTGATATTGTATCGAGTGGAAGTACCCTTTTTAAAAACAACTTGAAAGAAGTGCAAAAGGTGTTGGTTTCGGAGGCAGTCTTGGCGCAAAGCCCCAAAATAACCAGCGCATCCAAACAACTTATTGATAAGTTACTTTTTAGAATTGAAGCCGTTCTTCGGGCCAAAAAGTCCCGATATATTCTACTCAATGCTCCTAACGATTGTATTGCAGCGATCACACAAATTTTGCCCGTACTAAAAAGCCCCACCGTTTTGCCTTTAGCACAAGAGGGTTGGAGCTCGATTCATTCGGTTATTGATGCGGGTACATTTTGGGAAGTAATTGATGCACTAAAAGCGGCAGGAGCAGAAGATATTTTGGTTTGTCCAATCGAAAAAATGGTCCTATGATGCAACGATTTTTAGTGCCAGCACGCGATACCTGGTCCACCTTAACAGCACGACCCACGGCCTCTTTTGAAAGCTTAGAGCCCCTTGTAAAAACGATTTTCAACGAGGTCAAAACTGCTGGAGATGTCGCATTGCAAGCCTTCACTCAAAAGTTTGATCAGGTTACAATAACGCATTTACGTGCCAAAGATGAAGAGTTTGATGCGGCCATCGATGCGCTTTCAGACGCTTTAAAAGACGCCATTGATCTGGCCTATACGAACATTGAGACTTTTCATGCGGCACAAAAATCCAAACCCATCAGTGTAGATACCCAAAAAGGGGTTCGTTGTTGGCAAGAAAAACGCCCCATAGAAAAAGTAGGCTTGTATATTCCTGGTGGTACAGCCCCTTTATTTTCGAGCCTTTTGATGTTAGCCATACCTGCTCAACTTGCAGGGTGTAAAGAAATTGTACTATGTACACCTCCTAATAAAGAAGGCAAAATTGCCTCAGAAATTCTTTATGTAGCACAACGTTGCGGCATTAAAAAAATCTTCAAGGTTGGTGGCGCGCAAGCCATTGCTGCACTTACTTTTGGTACAGAAAGCATTCCGAAAGTAGATAAGATTTTTGGCCCTGGCAATCAATACGTAACCGTTGCCAAACAAATGGCAACGCAACATCATGTTGCTATTGATATGCCTGCTGGCCCCAGTGAGCTCTTGGTGGTGGCAGACACGAGTTGCAATCCCGCCTTTGTTGCTGCCGATTTATTATCGCAAGCCGAACACGGTATTGATAGTCAGGTGATTCTGGTGAGTAATTCTACCGTTGTTTTGGATGCCGTAGAAAAAGAAATTGCCCAGCAATTGCCACTGTTGCCTCGCAAGGCCATTGCCGAGCAGGCCCTAAAAAATTCTAAGGCGGTGTTTTTTGATCAAGCAACAGAGGCCCAAGAATTTATCAATGCCTATGGTCCAGAACATTACATCATTTGTGTGGAAAATCCAGTTGCCTATACTGGGTCAATTAACAATGCAGGATCAGTTTTTGTAGGGAATTATACGCCCGAAAGCGCAGGAGATTATGCATCAGGTACCAATCATACGCTGCCTACCAATGGCTATGCGAGGCAGTATAGTGGAGTCAATTTGGACAGTTTTCTTAAGGCCATTACTTTTCAAGAAATATCGGCCGAAGGACTCGAAATCTTGGGACCAGCGATAGAACTAATGGCCGCTGCAGAAGGACTTGAAGCCCACAAAAATGCCGTAACCCTTCGTTTAAATGATTTGAAAAATTGATGAATACAGAAATAAAAAATCTTCTAAGACCACACATCCTTACAATAAAACCCTATCAGTCGGCACGACAAGAATTTGTCAATGATGGTCGGTCTATGATCTTGTTGGATGCCAATGAAAACCCTTTTGATTCTGGTGTCAATCGGTATCCGGATCCGTTTCAATGGGATTTAAAAAGGGCTATTGCCAGGCACAAAAATGTTGAACCCGATCAGCTGTTCTTAAGCAATGGAAGTGACGAATTGATAGCGCAATTGATTCAACTCTTTTGCAACCCTTCAAAAGATGCCGTATTGATAGCACCTCCAACCTTTGGTATGTATGCGGTTGCCGCATCGATTCATGATGTGGCCGTTAAAAAAGTACCACTTACTCGGGATTTTCAATTGGATGTTGATGGGCTGCTTGCAGCTACCGACGCACAGACCAAACTGCTTTTTATCCCAACACCCAATAACCCGACTGGGCAACATTTTTCTAAAGAAAAACTACGAAAATTGGCTGAAAATTTCATTGGCATTTTGGTCGTTGACGAAGCCTATATTGAGTTTTCTGATGAGCCTTCTATGATCCCATGGATCAATGAATTTCCACGGCTTGTGGTCTGTCAGACTTTTTCAAAAGCACAGGGAATGGCGGGAATTCGATTGGGTATGGCTTTTGCACAGCCCGATTTGATTGCGTGTCTCAACCGCATCAAATTTCCGTACAACATCAATGTATTGACCCAACAAAGTGCCTTAGCTGTTTTGGAAGACCAGCAGCGTATTTCAGAAGAAATCACTACGTTATTACACGAAAAAGAACGCTTAAAAAAAGCGTTGATCGACTGTTCTTTTGTTCAAAAATGCTACCCTTCAGACGCCAATTTCTTTTTAATACGTGTTGATGATGCACAAAAACGTTATCAAGAATTCTTGAAGGCAGGCATCGTAGTACGCAATACCTCAAAATATCTGTATTGTGAAAACACCCTTAGAATTACGGTTGGGACTCCTAAAGAAAACCAGGCCCTTTTGACCCTTTTAAAAAAATAGACCCATGAAAAAAGTTTTGTTTATTGATCGTGATGGAACACTGGTTATAGAACCACCAACGGATTATCAGCTCGACGCTTTTGAAAAATTAGAATTTTATCCACAGGCGCTATTTTATATGCGCAAAATTGCTGCCGAACTTGATTTTGAACTCGTTATGGTCACCAATCAAGATGGCTTAGGCACAGACGCTTTTCCTGAAGACACCTTTTGGCCCGTTCATAATTTGATAATCAAGACCTTTGAAAACGAAGGGGTGCATTTTGATGCCGTTCACATTGATCGTTCGTTTCCAGAGGCAAATGCGCCAACTCGCAAACCCCAAACCGGGATGTTGACCTCTTATCAAAATGCTGCGCAATATGACCTCAAAGCGTCGTTTGTTATTGGTGATCGCTGGACAGACATTCAATTGGCCGAAAATTTGGGCTGCCAGGGCATACTAATCGGAGCACCCGATGCACAACAAAAAAGTGATGCACTCAAACTCGCAACTACAGAATGGGAGGCCATCTATCGCTTTTTAAAACTCGAACAGCGTCAAATTTCATTTGAAAGAAATACCCACGAAACTCAAATTGAACTTACCCTAAACCTAGACGGTACAGGAAAGAGCAGCATCCAAACCGGGATTGCTTTTTTTGACCATATGCTCGATCAACTGGCCCGTCACGGTCAAATGGACATTGCTCTTAACGTAGCTGGCGATCTGCAGGTAGATGAGCACCATACTATAGAAGATACTGCAATTGCCCTAGGAGAGGCCTTTGGAAAAGCTTTGGGAAATAAACTCGGCATCGAACGTTATGCCTTTGTATTGCCCATGGATGACTGCCTTGCTCAAGTAGCACTTGATTTTGGAGGCCGTTCTTGGTTGGTCTGGGAGGCGGACTTTAAACGTGAAATGATTGGTCAAATGCCCACAGAAATGTTTTATCATTTTTTTAAGTCTTTTTGTGATGGCGCCAAAGCCAATCTAAATATCAAGGCAGAAGGCATCAATGAACACCATAAAATCGAGGCGATTTTCAAAGCATTCGCCAAAGCCATTCGAGCTGCCGTACGCAGAGATCCCGATCGCATGATACTGCCTTCAACCAAAGGAATCCTATAGATGAAAGTAGCCGTAATCGATTATGGAGCAGGAAATGTAAAAAGTGTATCTATTGCTTTAGATCGCTTAGGAGTTGCCAATGTCCTAACAGACGATCCGCAACAAATCAGATCAGCCTCGCACGTGATTTTTCCTGGTCAAGGTACAGCAGGCATGGCCATGCAAAAACTTAAAAGCAAAGAATTAGACCGGTTGTTGCCCACGCTAAAGCAGCCCGTTTTGGGCATTTGTTTGGGATTGCAATTGCTCTTTGAACATACGGACGAAGGATTTGTAGCTGGTTTGGGGATCATAAAAGGGCAAGTCAAACGTTTTGAAGGAGCGTTAAAAATCCCACAAATGGGCTGGAATCAGTTAACGTCACTCAATGGCCCTTTGTTTGAAGGCATTGCCTCTGGAACCTATATGTATCTTGTGCACAGCTATTATGCACCCATTGTCCCAGAAACTACTGGAGTCGCTTTTTATGGATTGGACTATAGCGTTGCGGTGCAAAAAGATAATTTTTATGGTGTGCAATTTCATCCCGAAAAAAGTGGAAAGGCGGGCCGATGCCTACTGCAAAATTTTTTAAAGCTTCGCTAATATGGATATAATACCCGCTATAGATTTGATTGATGGAAAATGTGTACGTCTTTCTCAAGGAGACTACAATTCCAAAAAAATATATAACGAAAACCCTTTAGAAGTCGCTCAAGCGTTTGAGGCACATGGCATTGAACATTTACATTTGGTAGATCTCGATGGCGCCAAAGCAGCGCATATCGTCAATCACAAAACCTTAGAGCGTCTAGCAACAAGAACCCGTTTGAAAATCGATTTTGGTGGAGGGCTAAAATCCGATGACGATGTACGGATTGCTTTTGAGTCCGGCGCAGCGCAAATAACAGGCGGGAGTATTGCTGTAAAAAATCCAACCGTATTTGAATCCTGGTTGCGGCGCTATGGTACTCAAAAAATCATCTTGGGTGCCGATGTTCGTGACGAAAAAGTTGCAACCAACGGCTGGATAGAAACCTCCGATAAAGATCTTTTCGAATTTGTTTCTAGCTATATGCAAAAAGGAGTCCAACGGGTGATTTGCACAGACATTAGCAAAGATGGAATGTTAGCAGGTCCTTCTTTTTCTTTATATCAAAAAATGATCGATCAACTGCCTGGTATAGATCTAGTGGCTTCTGGTGGAATTTCTACCCTCGAAGAACTCCCCAAACTAAAAACCTTAGGCTGTGCAGGAGTGATTATCGGAAAAGCATTGTATGAAAACCGAATACCCTTAAAGTCTTTAGAACACTATATCTTGCAACAATGAATAAATGGAACGCCACGTTTGTAGAAAATTGCCTGTATCGTTTGGATGAGAGCCGACGGATGATCTATAAAGCACTAGAGTCCGTTTCTGAAGAACAAATTTGGCAACGTCCCAATGCCGTTGGCAATGCCTTGGGCAATCAGCTGTTGCATCTTTGCGGAAATATGCATCAGTATTTGATCACTACATTGGGTCATCAAAAAGACATTAGAGACCGCGATCGCGAGTTTGATCTCCGCTCGGGATTTTCAAAAAAAGAATTGCTTGACCGTCTCGATGGGACCATAGATGCGGCCCAAAGAGTACTCCAAAATGCGACTGACGCGGATTTTTTAAATGTATATTCTGTTCAGGCTTTTGAGTTGACCGGTGTAGGTGTCGCCTTACATGCCATAGAACATTGTTCGTATCATACCGGGCAAATCGCCTTTTGGGTAAAGCAACTGACCGAAAAAGATTTGGGTTTTTACAACCAAATGGACCTTAACCAAAAACACAATTTATAAATGTTGGCCAAAAGAATCATCCCATGTCTTGACATAAAAGACGGACGTACCGTCAAAGGGATCAATTTTAAAAACCTACGTGATGCTGGCGATCCGGTAGCCTTGGCGGCACGCTATGCACAAGAGGGAGCCGACGAGTTGGTGTTTTTGGATATTTCTGCCACCGAGCAACGCCGACGAACACTACAAACCCTTGTACTCAATGTTGCCAAGGCGCTAGACATACCTTTTACGGTTGGTGGTGGAATTGCCAGTTTGGAGGATGCACACCGTGTTTTAAAAAATGGTGCTGACAAAGTAGCGATCAATTCGGCTGCGGTAAAAACACCGGACCTAATCAATACACTTGCCGCAGAATTTGGCAACCAATGCATTGTTGTCGCAATCGACGCCAAACAAGTTGATCACCAATGGAAAGTCCATCTGGTTGGCGGCAAAGAACCCACGGATCTGGACTTGTTTCAATGGGCTCAAGAAGTAGAACAGCGGGGTGCAGGAGAAATTTTATTTACCTCCATGGATCATGATGGCACCAAAAATGGTTTTGCATGTAGCGCACTTGCGGCACTTTCTAAAAAAGTACGTTTACCCATCATTGCTTCTGGAGGTGCCGGAAACATCGACCATTTTATTGAAGTTTTTCAAGAGGGGAATGCAGATGCTGCTCTGGCGGCATCGGTTTTTCATTTTGACGAAATAAGCATCCCCGAACTCAAGCAGAATTTAAAAAACAACCACCTTCAGATACGTTTATAGCTATGAAACTCAATTTTGAAAAATCAAAAGACGGACTGTTGCCCGCCATTGTACAAGATGCCACAACCCAAAAAGTGCTTATGCTGGGCTATATGAACGCCGAGGCTGTAGCTAAAACCCAACAGATTGGTCGGGTTACTTTTTTTAGCCGTAGCAAAAATCGCCTCTGGACCAAAGGGGAGGAGAGTGGCCATTTTTTAGAGGTCGTTAAGATACAGGTCGATTGCGATAACGACACCCTATTGATCCAAGCCCGTCCACTCGGGCCCACCTGTCATAAGGGAACGGATACCTGCTGGGGGGGCGAAAATCGGGTGCAATACGGCTTTTTGTCCCAATTGGAAACCACGATCGCAGACCGTGTGGCCAACCCCAAAGCGGGAAGCTACATCAATAGTCTAATGGAAAAGGGAATCAACAAAATCGCTCAAAAGGTGGGCGAAGAAGCCGTTGAAACGGTCATCGAGGCAAAGGATCAAAACACTGCTTTGTTTCTCAACGAAAGTGCCGACCTGCTTTTTCATCTTCTGATATTGCTCAACGCCAAAGGGCACCGCTTAGAAGACGTCGTTCGGGTTCTTGAAGCGCGAAGTGCTTAATTTTTTGTACTTTAAAAACAAAAATGCCCGTAGTAAACCCCGATATCCTTCCCTTTTTTAAGGCCTTAGAGCAAAACAACAACCGTGAGTGGTTTGAATCACAAAAACCCCGATTTAAATCCCTTGAGGATGATGTTAAAGCGTTTGGTCTGCAAATTTTGAATGCAATCGGACCCTCAGAACACATTGACAAAGTAAAGTTGTTTCGTATTTACCGAGACGTTCGTTTTTCGAACGATAAAACCCCCTACAAAACCCATTTTGGTATGGCCTTTCACCGCGAAAAACCCCTTTACCGCGGCGGCTATTATATCCATATCAAACCCGGAGCATCTTTTTTGGGTGCTGGATTTTGGGATCCCAACAAAGAAGATTTGTACCGGATTCGTAAAGAATTGGAAATCGATGCCGCCGAGTTACGGACGTTGCTAAACGCAAAATCATTTGCCACCCACTGGGATGGATTGACGGGAGAAGAACTCAAAACCGCTCCCAAAAACTTTAATAAAGAACATCCTGACATTGACCTGATCCGTAAAAAGCAATACATATTTACCAAAAAGCTAAGCGACCAGGAGGTTCTTGACCCCGCGTTTTATGACCGTGTGTGTAATGCTTTTCTGGCCTTACGTCCATTGTTGGATTATTTTTCAGCCGTATTAACCACCAATCTTAACGGCGAGCCGTTGTACTAAAATATAATTTGAAAGCTAATCACAACGGCGAGATGACAAAAGAGCAAGCCGAAGAAGCTGCTTTTCATGAAGAGGCAACCTTGCAAAGCACACGTGTTAATGCCTCCGGAATTACGGTATTGAGGACCGTAAACATTTCGGATTTTATACAAGGGGTGGTGCAACGATCACAAGCCCCTGTTTGGGAAGAAAAATTGGGAAGCCCTTCCATATTATTGGATGTCCCAATGGCGCAAGTGTGGGTGCCGTATCAATTTTTATTAGACGGCAAATTGAGCCACTGTGGGGTCAATAACTTTACCCTGCTATGGCAAGACGGCCGTTGGAAAATTTTGCAGCTTATAGACACACGTCAAGCAGAATGTAATGATCTATACTAATTCTGTTTTATTTTGTAGTTTTGTAGCATGAACCGTTCCTTAAAAGTTGCATCATTTTTTCTAGCGTTGTTCCTGCTCGGAACTCATGTTGGTTTGGCGCTAAATATCCACCGCTGTGGTGCGCATATTGCTTCTGTTTCTTGGGCTGGTTCGCCCGAAAGTTGTGGAATGGAGGGCGAAACCGTTCAGGCAATTTCTTGTGAGTCGCAGACAATCAAGGCCATCGGTTGTTGTTCGGATACCATTGTTTTTTTGCAAGATGACAGCAACAAACATTTGACCCAGGTCACCTACGAGTTTCCTGTTTTTCAGGTTCAAAAAGCACCTTTTTTTGAAATCATACAACCGACAACTTTTGCATTGGCAAAAACGGATATAGTTGCCCCACCAAGCCCCATGAGGCGCCTTTTTCTTCACTATCATCAATTTACTTTTTACGGCTAAAAACGTTTAAGTTTTCCCATCATCACTTAACGTATAACCTAAAAAGAATTCATTGAAAAACAGTTTAATTACCCTCTGTCTTGCGGTGGTTTTTAACTCGCAAGCACAACAACAACTTACCGGCAAAGTCGTTTTTAGAGCAACCTCAGAAACGGAAGCCCTTGCTGGGGCCAGCATTTATTGGCTCAATACCTCGCTTGGAAGTACAACTGACGACAACGGTGATTTTTCAATCCCCATTGCAACCGATCAAAGTCGATTGGTAATTAGCTATATCGGTTTTAAAACCGACACCCTAACCATTAGTGATCCTTCCAAGAAATTAATTCACTTTATGCGTGAAGACGACAGCAATTCTTTGGACGAAATTACTTTGGCACAGCGAAAAAAAGCGGTGCAAAAATCCTATATCGAAACTCAAAATATCTTGACAGTAAACAGCGCAGAATTGCTTAAAGCAGCCTGTTGTAATTTGTCTGAAAGTTTTGAAACCAACCCTGCTATAGACGTCAATTTTTCGGATGCGCTTACGGGTACCAAGCAAATAAAAATGCTGGGACTTACAAGTCCCTATTTGCTGATAACAGAAGAAAACATTCCCATGGTTCGTGGCGCATCACAGGCCTATGGATTGACGTTTACCCCAGGACCCTGGATCGAAAGTATTCAAATCACAAAAGGGGCGGGGAGCGTTGTCAATGGTTTTGAAAGTATTGCCGGTCAAATCAACACGGAACTTCAGAAGCCCTTTACCGCCACCCCACGTTTTATCAATCTTTTTAGATCGGCCAATGGGCGTATGGAATTCAACGGTCATCTCAACAGTGCACTCAATGACAAATGGCACGCAGGCCTTTATTTGCACGGCAACCAGCGAAACCAAAAAATGGATCAAAACAAGGACGGTTTTCTCGATGCCCCATTAGCACAGCAATTCAACATCCTCAATCGCTGGCAATATACCGATGCCGAAAAGGGGTGGGTAGGCTTTGTCAATTTGCGTTTTATGAATGATGAAAAGCAAGTAGGACAAGTGGCTTTTGACCCCCAAAAAAACAATTCAACCATTTGGGGTAGTGAGATTAAAACCCGCCGATGGGATACCGCCTTCAAAATGGGTTATGTGATTCCAGAAATTCCGTATACGAGTTTTGGCTTTCAAGGCGCTTATAGTCAACACGATCAAGAAGCCTATTTTGGCAATCGGCGTTATGACATTTTGCAGGACAGTGGTTTTGTCAATTTGCTTTATAATTCTATTATTGGTAACACCAACAATACCTTTAAGAGTGGAATCAATTTTAGTTATGATCGGTATCAAGAGCGTGTAGATGCCAAAAATTGGGATCGAATCGACCGAACTGTTGCCGCCTTTTTTGAATATTCGTACGACAACAAAGAAAATTTTAGTTGGGTAGGGGGGCTGCGAATCGATCAGCACAACAACTTGGGTACTTTTTTAACCCCGAGGATGCATTTACGCTACCTGCCTGACCCTAAAACGATTTTGAGAGCTTCTGTTGGCGCCGGGCGTAAAGCGGCAAATATTTTTGCCGAAAACCAGACTTTATTTGGCACCAACCGTACGATAAACATTCAAAATACGGGTGGTAGCATTTACGGATTGGACCCCGAAAAAGCATGGAACTACGGTCTGAGCTTGCGTAAAATATTGCTTTCTGGAGATCAAAATGCAGATATTACGATAGATTATTATATTACCCAATTTGACAACCAAGTTGTGGTGGACTGGGAACGCCCAACAGAAATTTCTTTCTATAATCTCGATGGAAAAAGTAGGGCGAACAGTTTGCAAATCTCTTTTGACTATGCGCCCTCCAACACCTGGTCGTATCGTTTTGCCTATAAAAACTATGATGTTAAAACGGCGTATCGTAGTGGGTTTTTGCAACGCCCATTACAAGCTCAGCACCGCTATTTTGCCAATGTTGGCTGGGAAAGCATCACAACCGACAAAGGAAAACAATGGCGTTGGGACTTTACCTACCATGGTGTGGGCAAACAGCGTGTCGTTGCGCAAAACGACAACATGCCTTCCAAAATGGTTGCAGCCTATACTTTATTGAACAGCCAGCTAACACGTGCTTTTTCTGCCGATTTTGAAATATATGCAGGTTTAGAAAACATCGGCAATTATACCCAAGCCAATCCGATTATCGAAGCGGATAATCCATTTGCCAATACATTTGATACTGCACAAGTCTATGCGCCCGTTTTTGGTCGGATGATTTATACGGGTTTACGATGGAATTTATAAATTTATGATATGAAAAATTTATTCTTATATGTTTTCTTCTGTTTGTCCCTTGGGTTACAAGCTCAAACTGGCAACTCTAAAAAAGAAAAAGCGCAATTTGAAGTGGTGGGCAATTGTGAGATGTGTAAAAAGCGCATCGAAAAAGCCGCGCTTGATGTCAAAGGTGTAAAAATGGCCAATTGGGATATTCCTAGCAACCAATTGATGCTTATTTATAACGCCCAAAAGCTTGACATTTTAGAGGTCCACAATGCCATTGCTCAGGCCGGTCACGACACCAAAAAGGCAACCGCAAATGATGAAGTATATGCCAATTTGCCACTATGTTGCCTCTATGAGCGCAAGCAATAGCTGCCCGATGATGCTTTGATTTTTTTAGATAAAACTTAGTATCTTAGGATTATCAATTATAATTCTTTGAACAACTATACGGTTTTATTCCCATGGCGGTGGGTCGTTTTTGTAAGCATTCTTGTTTTTTTATTCGGTTGTCAATCGGATTCGAAACAAGCCGACAACGACCCACCGCCTAATATTATATTTATTCTTAGTGACGATCATGCCTATCAAGCGATAAGCGCTTATGGCCATAAGCTCAATCAGACCCCAAACATAGATCGGATTGCCCGAGAAGGGGCATTGTTTACGCGTAGTTTTGTGTCCAATTCGATATGTGCGCCAAGTCGTAGTGCAATATTGACCGGCAAACACAGCCATATAAATGGCAAGGTCGATAATTTTCACCCTTTTGATTGGAATCAAAACAATCTTGCCAAATCCCTAAAAAGGGGCGGTTATCAAACGGCGCTTATCGGGAAAATACATCTGGATGGTACACCACAAGGTTTTGATTATTATAACGTGTTGCCGGGACAAGGTCATTATTATAATCCCGATTTTATTGAAAATGGCGTGAGAACGCAACATCAGGGATATGTTACCACACTGACGACACAATTTGCCTTAGATTGGCTCAAAAATAAAAGAGCATCGGACCAACCTTTTGTCCTTTTTTATAACCAAAAAGCACCGCATAGAATGTGGATGCCCGAGCCGCGCTATTTTGAGGCTTTCGAAACCGTAAATTTTGAAGTGCCAAACAATTTCTTTGATGATTATGCGGGTAGACCTGCAGCAGCACAACATGAAATGGGCGTTTTCAAAGACCTTGATTTGGTTTACGATCTGAAGCTCTTGGATCAAGGAAACACGATAAAATCGCCCTACCGTTCTTTTTTTCAAAACAACTATGACCGTATGAGTGCTGAACAGCAATCCCGTTGGGATGCGCATTATCAAAAAATCATTTCTGATTTTATGATTCAAGATCCAAAGGGTCAGGCATTGGCACTTTGGAAATACAACCGTTATATGCGTGATTATTTGAGCACGGTTCAATCGGTGGATGATGGAGTAGGGGAAGTGCTAGATTATTTGGATGCAGAAGGTTTGTCCGAAAACACGATCATTATATACACTTCGGATCAAGGCTTTTATTTGGGGGAACACGGATGGTTTGACAAGAGATACATGTATGAAGAATCATTTCGAACCCCGCTATTGGTTCGTTATCCCAAAAAAATAAAACCTGGTTTGGTAGTGGAGGAGTTGGTTCAAAATATTGACTTTATGCCCACCTTGATGGACTATGCTGGACTTTCTGTAGATCCGGATGTTCAAGGAATGTCATTTAAACCATTGTTGGATCAAGAAGCGGTCCAATGGCGAAATGCACTTTATTATACGTATTATGAATATCCGGGCGAACATAATGTACCGCGTCATCATGGTATTCGTACCAAGGACTACAAACTGATTCATTTTTATTATGACCTCAATCATTGGGAACTTTATGACCTCAAAAACGACCCCAATGAAATGAATAATCGTTATGATGACCCGAGTTATACCGATATTAGATCAGAACTGCATCAGCAATTGGTGGACCTCCGCGAATTGTATAAAGACAGTGATGCTATGGATCAGTATTATCTAGAAAATACACTTAAAAATCAAGAAAACTAATCCCTTCTAAACCCATGTCAAATAGGATTAAAAGTATTGATGCATTTAGGGCCATCACAATGTTGTTGATGATATTTGTCAATGACTTTTGGACGCTTTCTGGAATTCCGAAATGGTTGGAGCATGCAACTGCAACGGAGGATTTTATCGGTTTTTCGGATCTTATATTTCCGGCATTTCTATTTATTGTTGGCTTATCGATACCTCTTGCTGTTGCTGCTAGAAGAAATAAAGGTTTTTCAAATCGGCATATCGCTACCCATATTGTTTTTAGAGCTCTAGCCCTTTTGGTAATGGGTTTTTTCTTGGTGAATTATTCAAACATTACACCGGAGTTGATGCCCATCAGCAAAGCTTTTTGGACCAGCCTAATGGTTGTTGCGTTTTTTTTGGTGTGGATGGACTACCAATATCTTGGAAAAATCACCCCTAATGTACAGCGGACATTGCAGCTGGTTGGCTTGTTGCTCCTTCTTGGCTTAGCGCTGATATATCGGTCGGGGAGTGAGGCGGCTATTGCCTATATCCAAATCAGGTGGTGGGGGATTCTTGGACTGATTGGGTGGTCGTATTTGCTCAATAGCTTGATCTTTTTGTTTGTAGGTCATCGTTTGTTATTTGTTACGATTCTATTTTTAGTTTTTCATTTGCTTCATCTTCAAGAATTTATACCGCTTGGTGAAGGACGTCCCATTCGGCTTATAATCAGTGCTTCCAATTATAGCTGTGTTTCGGCGGGAGTGCTAGCCGGAGTGCTGCTCAACAAATTAAAATTATACCCAAAAAGGCTACTGATTGTATTTTTTGTTTTAGGACTGGTGTTCTTATTATACGGATGGGAACTGCGACCGTTTTGGGGCGGTTTTTCTAAAATTCGAGCCACCCCGTCTTGGACCCTTGTAAGCATTGGCGTCTCTTATTTAACGTTTTTAATAATTTATGTCCTGGTCGATGTTTTAAATTGGGATGCATGGACTCGACCCATCAAAAGTGCCGGTGCACAAACCTTAACATGTTATGTGCTTCCGTATTTGATCTATCAAATTTTAGTTTTTCTCGACTTGATCGATTTACCAAATCCGATTGGTGTAGGAGGTATTGGTTTGTTAAAATCGTTTTTATTTTCTTTTGCCATTATAGGTTTGGCCGCACTTTTAAATCGATATCGTATCCGACTAAAAGTCTGAAAATGATTCTATTTGGATAAATCGGTTATTCGTTAGGTTTTTTATAACTTTAGAAAACCTAATCAATTTGCCATGTTCTTAAGAGCCAATCCTTACACATTCCGCGTTTTAGGTCCTTTATTTTCGATTGCAAGTTTTATACTATTCTCCAGTTGCGATTTGTGTCTTATACTGGATTGTTCGGAGCCTCCAGATCCAAAAAAGTTTCATGCGCAGTGGTTGGGGGAGTACTATACTTCGTATAACTGGTACGGAATTAAACCTCCAGGACAAGCATATATAGATGTTAAGATTGAAGAAATTGACGCTGCACTATGGGTTGCTATCGAAACCGCCCGAATTCCCCCGGAAAATTGCTTAAGTTTCGAGCTCTCGTGACTATGGTAGCAGACTCCACATTGGCCTTTAATTTTGAGGACAATTGGGGGGCGAAAGGCTATGGAACACTTCATAAAATAAACGATGGGCGCAATCAATTGCAACTCACCCTTAGAGATGCTCCCAATCAAACCGAAGTTTCGTATCTATATGATATTTATTCGTTGTTAAAAAAACAAAAAAATCACGATCAGTTTTACAATCATCAGGCAGAAGAATTTTATAGAAACAATGAATTCAAAAAGGCGATAGCACTGACAAATTTGTATTTGGTCAATCATCCCAAAAGTACACGAGCACTGGGTAACTTGGGACTTTTCTATTTAAAAAACAAACAGTATAAAGCCGCTGAAGAATCGATGATAAAAGCCCTTGAGATTATTGAGAATAAACAGGAGAAGGCGGCGATTTTTTACAATCTAGGCCTTCTAAAAGAAACCTTAGACCAAATAAATAGTGCCGTATTGTATTATAAGGCATCTTATTATTTACGTCCTAACAAAACGGTAGCGCAAAAATTAAGCAAATGGGCCCCTGACCAACGTGCGCCTAATGAAATCCAAAGCGATCATCCCTATAATAGTGGTGATGCCACGATGTTACAGGCTAAGATCAACCAACAAAAACCAAAATCTTCTAAAGACGTTTTGGAGTTGTATTTTTCTCCCGAAATCGCGCCTTCAGAATTAGAAACTCTAAAACAATCTACCCAACAAGGCTTTATCAAGCATGTCGATTATCGAATAGAACGCTTAGCGGATGATTCTACTGCTGGGATCAAAATTGAATTGTTTTTAACCCAAATAGAAAATCATTGGTTTGTTCTTGAAATCCGGGACAGTCATAAATGCTGGCTAAACCGTGGCGATACCAACTGGAATACGATCTTTTGTAAGTAATTATTCTGGACATATCGCATCCCCTATAATTAATATTATGTTAAATAGAGAATCTTTAGTCATCTATACAGATATCCTATTGTTTGAAAACGACTATAAAACAGCCACTTCTCCATTTTATCTTACCTTTGGTAAAAAAAGAACCCATGCTTAAAAAAATTCTTATCGGACTACTTGTTATTGTTTTACTGCTTGCAGGCTACCTTATTTATGGTATTTTCATAAATCCCAAAAGCCCAAAAGACACTGTAATTTATGATAAAAATGGCAATCAACTCGAAGTGGTTTATTACCGCCCTTATAAAAAAGATCGTTTGATCTTTGGAGAAAAATCAGCTGGCGCACTGGTGCCCTTTGGTGAGTACTGGCGACTCGGAGCCAATTTTGCTACAACATTTGAAACCCAAGGTGATATTGCTATTGGTGGACGTAAACTTGCAGCAGGACGTTATCGGGTATATGCCATTCCCTATGCGGATCATTGGGTAATCGCACTCAATTCTGAAGCAGGTGCCTTTGGATATAATCCTCCAGATTATGCCAATGACATCATGCGCATCAATGTGCAAACCGCGCAGCGTGATTCGGTTACCGAACAATTTACCATTGATTTTGTAAGCGACTCTGCAGGACTTTCTCTTCAGATGGTTTGGGACACCACCAGCGTACTGATTCCTATAGAATAGATGAAAGCAGTGTGGTTTGGGTTTAAAAACCTATTAAAAATCCTGTTTTTTATCGGTACAGTTACCGCAGTATGCTACTACGCCATTGATTTTATACAGCGTAAAAACAATCTAATGGACATTGAAGAATATGAGCCAAAATCTTCACTTGTTGTGCCAGAAACACTTCTAAAACGTGCCAAATATCCTTTTGTAGACGTCCACAACCACCAATTTGACATGCCCATAAAGGACCTGTCCAAACTCGTCGCTGAGATGGACAGCCTCAATATGGCGTTTATGGTCAACCTTAGTGGTTTTAGAGGAATGTATTTGAGTCAATCGTTAAAAAACATAAATGAAAACGCCCCCACGCGGTTTGGATTGTTTTTAAATATTGATTTTGAAAAAATTGACGAAGAAGATTTTGCCGAAAACAACGTACAATTAATCGCAGATGCAGTAGATCAAGGCGTTATCGGCCTCAAAGTGTATAAATCCTTAGGCCTAACGGATCGCGATGTTAACGGGCAACGAATTTCGATAGACGACCCCAGATTGGATCCCATCTGGGAAGCTTGTGGAACTTATGGCATCCCCGTTTTGATTCATTCGGGAGAACCTGCTTCTTTTTGGGCCCCCAAAGATCGATTCAATGAACGATGGTTAGAGCTTCGTCAAAAGCCCGGTCGGTACCGCGACCCTGCCTCCAATCCGTCTTTTGAAGCGGTGATGGCCGAACAACACCATATTTTTGAAAAACACCCCAACACCACCTTTATCAATGCACATTTAGGCTGGATGGGTGGCGACCTCGATCAACTGAGTGCCCACCTCGATCGTTACCCCAATGTGGTTACAGAGATTGGAGCTGTTTTGGCCGAATTGGGACGCCAGCCCAGACGTGCGAGGGCCTTTTTGATCGCCTATGGTGACCGTATATTATTTGGCAAAGACAGTTATAACGTCCAAGAATACTACACCTATTTTAGAGTTTTAGAAACCGCAGACGAATATTTTCCCTACTACCGAAAACGTCACGCGCATTGGCGGATGTACGGCCTTGACCTCCCCGACTCCATTCTTCAAAAAATCTATTATAAAAATGCGTTAAAGCTTTTTCCTAAAATTGATTCGAGTTTATTTAAATTAGAATAAAAAAAATATGATTCTCGTAAACACACCAACCCTACCCAACAAAGAAATCATCGAAGTACACGGCATTGCACGTGGTAGTACAGTACGCGCACGCAACGTAGGACAAGACCTGTTTGCAGGGCTCAAAAACATTGTAGGTGGTGAAATTAGCGAATACACTAAACTTCAGGCAGATTCCCGAGAACAAGCCTTACAGCGGATGACGGATGATGCCCTTCGAATGGGTGCCAATGCAGTGATCAATGTTCGATTGACAACATCAATGGTCATGCAGGGTTGTTCTGAAATTTTGGCTTATGGAACTGCAGTAACCGTTCGATAGATGCTTTTTGTTGAAAAACTTTTGCTTTTTGCAGCCGGAATTATATTGGTTGTACTTGTGGTCAATCGACTTCAAGAGCGCGATAAAGAAGATTTTGAAAAACGAGACAACTAGTACTCCAACAATTCATTAATTGCTTTTTGCAACCTTCCTTCTGGCATATAGCCTGCTTCTAATGCTGCAGCAAAAGGAATCGGAGTGTCTAAGCCACCTAATCGCTTTACGGGAGCATCAAGGGATTCAAAACAATGTTCTGAAATTGCTGCTGCAACCTCGCCCATAAAACCACCCGTAAGATTGTCTTCTTGCAACAACAAAACCTTATTATGTTTTTTGACCGCATCAAAAACCGTTTCTCGATCCCAAGGGATGAGTGTGTTTAAGTCTAAAATACTAAATGTGTTTTCAGGAAATTGAGCAACTTGTGCCAAAGCCCAATGCACGCCCAAACCATAGGTGATCAACACCATTTTTGAACCCTCGTGGCGGTATGTTGCCTTTCCGAAGGGTAGTAAATAAGGCGCTTCGGGCACCTTACCGCTTATGGAACGGTACAATTTTTTATGCTCAAAATATAAAACGGGATTGGGATCTTCCAATGCCGTAAGCAACAACCCTTTGGCTTCAAACGGAAATGCAGGATAAACGACTTTGAGCCCAGCAACCGTTGTAAACCACGACTCGTTAGTCTGTGAATGGAAAGGCCCCGCTCCTACCGTACCCCCACAGGGCATTCGGATAACAACATCGGCCTGTTGCCCCCAGCGATAATGGGATTTTGCCAATAGATTTACAATAGGTGTAAAACCTGTAGATACAAAATCAGCAAATTGCATTTCGACCATAGCCTTCCGCCCTGCTACCGACAATCCGTATGCAGCAGAAACAATAGCTGATTCACAGAGTGGTGTATTTCGAACGCGATCATTACCAAACTTTTCAGAAAACCCTTCGGTGATTTTAAAAACCCCGCCATAAGCTGCAATATCTTGTCCCATGAGTACAAGGTCTTGATGCCGCTCCATGCCTTGGTATAGTCCTTTTTTTATGGCATCGATAAAACGTATTTCCTCTGTTTTGTCCTGAGGTTTAATGTATTGTATTTCAGTATTTTGAAATACATCGTTTAATTCATTTGTTTCAGAAAAAGAAATAAGGGGCTCTGACTTGACAAATTCCCAAGCATCTTGAATTTCTTTCGCAAAAGAGGCTTTGATGGCCTCCACGTCTTTTGAAGTTACTATTTTTTGGTTCAGCAAATAGCTTTCATAGTTTTCAACAGGGTCCTTAACCGCCCATTGGTCCATCAATTCTTTGGGAACATAAGCTACACCACTTGCCTCTTCGTGCCCGCGCATTCGAAAAGTATTGAATTCTATCAATACGGGTCTGGGGTTTTGGCGCATGCTCTCAACCAGGTTTGCTACCGTGTGAAAAACTTCCAAAATATTGTTTCCATCCAGGGTATGACTTTCCATAGCATAGCCCACTCCCCTTTTGGATAATTGATCCACACGATATTGCTCTGAACTTGGAGTTGAAAGGCCATAACCATTGTTTTCTATACAGAACAAAACGGGCAATTGCCATACCGAAGCCGTATTAAGAGCCTCATGAAACTCCCCTTCACTAGTTCCTCCCTCACCAGTAAACACGGCACAAACTTCGTTTTTGGTGCTCAAAAGCGCATCCAATCCGATGCCACAGGCGATCCCCATTTGGGGTCCCAAATGTGAGATCATCCCTACGATATGATGGGACTGACTGCCAAAATGAAAGCTACGATCTCGGCCCTTTGTAAATCCAGCGGCCTTTCCTTGCCACTGTGCAAAAAGCCGTATCAAAGGCACGCCACGTCCCGTAAAAACAGCAAGGTTTCGATGCATTGGCAAGATGTATTCTTCGGGTTTTAGTGCTGCGGTAACTCCAGCAGAAATAGCTTCTTGACCAATTCCACTAAACCATTTAGAAATTTGTCCTTGACGCAATAGCAAAAGCATTTTTTCCTCTATCATACGAGGAAATAAAATCCGCTTATACAAGTCGATAAGGGTAGAATCGCTACTATTTTGTCGATCGAAAGTCATATAGATATCTTGGATAAAAATAGAAAATGCTATTTGAGTTTTTGTATTTTTAAGCATAAAATGAAAGAAAAAAAATTAAGTAGTTTTGAAGCGCTCGCCCAAATCCAATTTGAAGATTTGGCGCCCGATCCAATCATGGAGCTTGAAACCCCTTCGAATTTCAAAAAACAATATTTAGAAGCCCATTTTAGTTCCAAAGGACGTGCCGGTAGGATAGTAACACTTATCAAGGGCTTTGAAGGGTCTAAGGAAGCTCTCAAAGACTTAGCCAAACAACTAAAAACGCAATTGAAGGTTGGTGGCTCTGTCAAGGACGATACCATTTTGATTCAAGGCGATCATCGCGATCAGATCATTGAATTTTTGGTCGGTTTGGGACACCATGTAAAACGTGTAGGAGGTTGATTATGACAATGAGTGCGGCAGATTTGATTCTAAACCTGGATGGCTCTATATATCATCTAGGTCTTCAGCCAGGTCAACTGGCCCCTGTGATTCTTACTGTGGGTGACCCCGACCGGGTACAACAAGTCGCTAGGCACTTTGATCGGATTGAGTTTGAATATCAAAAACGTGAAATCAAAAGCCTTACGGGTTTTTATAAAGGAAAGCGCTTATCGGTGGTTTCTACAGGAATGGGTACGGATAACATTGACATTGTTCTCAATGAGATTGATGCACTTTTCAATGTTGATTTTAAAACACGGCAGCCAAAAAGCAGCACTACTCAGCTCACCTTTATTCGTTTAGGAACCTCTGGTGCGATTCAGCCCGACTTGCCACTGGGCAGCATTTTAGCTTCAAAATATGCTGTTGGGGTTGATGCCTTAGGGGCTTTTTACCAATACAGTGCAGAGCAACTCCCATTGAACCAGGCAATAGCACGTTATTTTCAGCAAAATTTTCAAAACGTAATGCCGTATGTTGTAGCTGCCTCACAGCCCCTTTTTGAAAAATTCAAACGTATTTCTACCGAAGAGGGCATTACTATTACACACCCCGGGTTTTATGGCCCTCAAGGGCGGCAGGCGCGTATCCCTATCGCTTATCCAAATTGGATTGCGCAATTGCAAAATTTTGATTTTGAAGCCAATCGTTTCACCAATTTTGACATGGAAACGGCAGGAATTTATCTCCTTGCATCGCTGATGGACCACCATGCCTTGTCTTTCAATGCACTACTGGCCAATAGAGTTACGGGTCAGTTTACCGATAAGCCCAATCTTGTGGTCGATCAAATGATCGCGTTGGTCCTGGAGGGTTGTTTGAGCATTTAGTATGCCAATGACCAATCTATGGTGCTCTTGCCTACTGATTGCAGGTACGTATTGCAACGGCTAAAGTGCCCATTGCCAAACCAATAGCCGCGATTGGCACTCAATGGTGACGGGTGGCCAGTCGTCAAAATGCAATGCTTGGACCCATCTATAAGTTTTGATTTTTTTTTGGCAAAATTTCCCCACAACAAAAAGACCAGGTTATTACGCTGCTTTGATAAAGTAGCAATCACTTGATCTGTAAATTGCTCCCACCCTTTTCCTTGGTGACTGCCTGGCCGATGCGCCCGAACAGTTAGTGTAGCATTGAGCAACAGCACGCCTTGATCGGCCCAAACACTTAGATCGCCCTGCTGGGGATAAGGGTGTCCGACATCGGATTCTATTTCCTTAAAAATATTAATCAATGATGGAGGATGCGCAATCCCTTTTGGAACAGAAAACGCCAATCCGTGTGCTTGTCCGGGGCCATGATAGGGGTCTTGACCCAAGAGCACCACTTTGACCTGATCAAAAGGACAACGATCAAAAGCTTCAAAGATCATAGATCCTGGTGGGTAGCAGTTGAATTGTTGGTAGTCAGATTTTACAAATGTGGTCAATTCTGAAAATTGTGTCGAAGCAAAAGTTTCAGAAAGTGCTTTTTCCCAACTCGAATGGATCCTTACGTTCATGTTTTATTACTTTTGCATAGCTAAATTAAGAAAAATAACATGGGCTATATCCCCAGCAAAACACTTGAAGATTTAGAATTTAGACGAGTACTTGATTCCATTTCGCCCTTTGCGATTACGCCCTTGGGTAAAGTTGCTTGCCAAGAAATTTGTCCTTTAGAAGATCAGCAAACTGCTAAAGTAGCTTTGGAGCTGGTCGCAGAATTCACCGCTTCTTTTGATAACGAAAACCGCATACCCAATCATGGGTTTGAAGAAATCAGTGCAGCACTTCGACTGTTGAAAATAGAAGGGAGTGTTTTAGAAATTCAAGCATTTAGAGACATCGCTGCACTCAACGAAACGACCAATGTCTTGTTGGTATTTTTCAATAAATTCAAAACCTACTACCCCCAGCTATTTCAAATCAGCGAACAACTCTATGTAAATAAAACGATCAAAACAGATATCGATGCCATAATCGATCGCTTTGGTGAAATCCGAAACAATGCTAGTGAAACCCTGTACCAAATCCGAAAAAACATTCAGGTTGTTCGGGGTAAGATTGGAAGTAGTTTTAACAAAGCACTGGCACATTATCAAAACCTAGATTATCTAGATGATATCCGCGAGTCTGTAATCGACAACCGTCGGGTTCTAGCAGTCAAAGCCATGCACCGCAGAAAGGTAAAAGGTGGTATCATGGGCAGCTCAAAAACAGGAAGTATTGTTTTTATAGAACCCGAGGCAACGCTTCAATATTCTTATGAATTGCAAAACCTGCTATTTGAAGAAGATGAGGAAATAAAAAAAATTCTCAGTCAGTTGACCGACACCCTGCGCCCCGCTTTGGACTTGCTCGCTGGCTCACAATCCTTTTTGTGTCACCTGGATGTAATTTATGCAAAGGCAAAATATGCACAGCTGATCAACGCATGTTTACCCAATTGGTCTTCCGATCAAAGCATACGCCTCAAAAACGCTTTTCATCCCCTACTTTTTTTATCACATATCAAAGAAAAAAAGAACACTTATCCCCAAGATATCGCTTTGGATTATGAGCAGCGCATAGTAGTGATATCTGGGCCTAATGCTGGCGGAAAAAGTATAACCCTAAAAACCGTAGGCTTGTTGCAACTCATGCTCCAAAGTGGCATTTTGATTCCAGTTCACGAACGCAGTGAAGTCGCTTTTTTTGATCGAATCCTTACCGATATTGGCGACAATCAATCCATTGAAAATCATTTGAGCACCTATTCGTATCGGTTGAAAAACATGAAATCTTTTTTGAAAAAATGCAATGCAAACACCTTATTTCTCATCGATGAGTTTGGTACCGGCTCCGATCCAGAATTAGGCGGTGCATTGGCAGAAGCTATTTTAGAAGATTTTTATGCACGAGATGCTTTTGGAATCATTACAACCCACTATGCCAATCTCAAGGCTCTGGCAGATGAGCAACCAGCAATGGTCAATGCCAATATGCAATTTGATAGCAAAACACTTGAGCCGGTCTTTAAACTTGTTATGGGCGAAGCAGGAAGCTCTTTTACTTTTGAAGTTGCGCAAAAAAACGGACTTCCCTACAGTCTAATCAATCGTGCCAAAAAGAAAATTGAGCGTGGCAAAATCCGATTTGACGCCACGATTGCCAAACTTCAAAAAGAGCGCAAACAAATGGCCGAGTCGGGCCGAAGTCTAAAAGAAGAAGCCTCTAAAGCGCAAAAAGAGTCTGAAAAACTAGAAGTACTTAATGATAAAATCAAGCAAAAGCTGTTGAATTATCAAGAAATGTATGACCACAATCAACGGATGATTGTGTTAGGAAATAAATTTAATGAGGCCGCTGAAAAATATTTTATCGATAACCGAAAAAGACCGCTGGTTGCGCAACTTTTGCAGTTGGTTGAGGGTGAAAACGCAAAGCGGAAAAAGAAAACCGCTGCTGTAGCTAAAAAAGAAAAAGCCAAGAAAAAAAAGGTACAAGCCGAGTTAGAAAAAGCCATTGTGCCCATACGCAAAGAAAAAAAATCTGCTAAGAAGGCACCGCCACAACCTCCAAAACCCAAAGTTGTTCTAAAGGTTGGAGACCGTGTCAGAATTCTTGATAGCAAGTCCGTTGGAAGTATCGATAGCATCGAAAAAAACAAGGCCATTGTCAATTATGGATTGTTTACTACTCAGGTTGGTTTGGATCAGTTAGAACTTGTAAAATGAATGTCGACCCGTATCTAAATGGCTATATCGTTTTTTATGACGGACAATGCCCTCTTTGTCACTGGGCAGTGCGTTATGTTATTGCACAGGACCACAAACAGCAATTTTATTTTGCCGCACTTCAAGGTACTTTTGGAAAGCAATTTACCAACGACCGCAACCTGGACTATACACAATCATTGATATTGTGGAAACCTGGTGAAGCCTTTTGGGTCGAATCTCAGGCGGTATTTCAAATTCTCAAAAGATTGAGAGGAATCAGTCGAATTTTTCTTGTTTTTTCAGTATTGCCAACATTCATAACCGATTGGATGTATCGTGGTGTTGCTAAAAACAGATACCGTTTTTTTAAACCCTACACGGATTGTCCAATTCCAAATCCGGAGCAAAAAAATCGCTTTATAGAATCGTAGTTATTCTTGGAGCGGATGAAAAAATCCTTTTTCTTTATTCTTTGCAACGTTATGCCAATCAAAACACTGACCATTCATGCTTACATATACCCCGTTTGGTTTGCATTGCACAAAGGATAAGGCACAGCCCAAATTAAAAAAACCATCGGAAGAACTCCCAAAAGCATAGGGAATCATGGCTCCTGTGAGGATTATGGTTTTTGAAGCAATATTTTGATCAGCAATAAATCGTGCGGTTTCAACCATGGTATCCGTGCCATGGGTTACAACAATTTGGTCCGCGTTGGATGTTGCAATGTGATTGCACAATTTCAAACGATCTTCATCTACAAGTTCTAAACTGTCCTTCATCATAAGTTTAGAGACTTTGATGGGCAAACGACAACGGCTACGTTCGAGCATTTTTGGGAGGTGGGTGTTTTCAAAAAAAAGCGTACCTGTTATTTCGTTGTACTCTTTGTCAAAAGTCCCTCCTGTTATAAAAATTTCGATCATTGGTGTGGTATTCAAAATCTAAAAAGTTGTCTTAAAAACGATTCGCTAAAATTTGAACGTAATCAGTAATGGAGGAATCACCCTTTGGTGGGGTAGTTATCATCCCACTTTTTTTCGTGTGGTTCTTCTTTGAGTTTTCCAAACGAGTGGGCCACCATCATTGATACGGCTGCATCACCTGTTACATTGGTGATTGTACGACACATATCAAGCGGTCTATCAATTGCAAAAATCAATGCAAGTCCAGCCTCAGGAATGCCTGCCTGACCCAATACAATAACTAACATAACCATGCCAGCACCAGGCACGGCTGCTGCGCCTATAGACGCTAAAGTTGCTGTTAGAATGATCCCTAACTGCGTACCTAACGTTAGATCGAGACCAAACGCTTGTGCAATAAAAACTGCGGCAACGGCTTGATAAACACTAGTGCCATCCATGTTGATGGTCGCTCCTATTGGTAAAACAAAACTTGCAACTTCTTCGTCAACACCAAGATGCTCTTCTACACGTTCCATGGTTACAGGTAGGGTGGCTGCACTCGAGCTGGTAGAAAAGGCAAGTAATTGGGCAGGTGCGATTCCGTTCATAAAAAAACTTGGTGATCGTCCTGTAAATATTTTAACCAAAACAATGTAAACAACAATCATCAATGCTAAACCAATGAGTAGTGTTATTGCATACATGCCTAAGGCCTGGAAGAGATCCAAACTTGGTGATTCGACCACTAGAGCAGCAAGAAGTGCAAACACACCATAGGGGGCTGCCAGCATTATGAGGTCGATAAGTTTTAGAATTACTTCATTGAATGCATCAAAAAAAGCCTTTACTGGGGCTGCTTTGTCTTGAGGAATTAGAATTAACCCAATTCCAAAAAATACAGCAAAGAATATGACCTGCAGCATATTGCGATTGTTTGTCGTGGCCTCAAAAATATTGCTTGGAACAATATCAACTAGGGGTTGTAGCGGACCCGCCTCACGTTGTTGTTGGGCGACTGCACGTTTAGCACTCGCGCCTTCTTCATAGGCAAGCATCAGTTCTTCGCGGGTTTCTTCTTTGATGTTGTTACCGGGCTTGATGGTATTGACCAAAACCAATCCCAACACAACGGCCAAAATCGTTGTACAAAGGTATATGCCGATGGTACGCCCGCCCATTTTGGACAATTTGGAAATGTCTTTGAGATCGGACACTCCCTTAATTAATGATGCCAAAATCAGGGGCATGGCAATCAATTTTAGTAGGTTGATAAAAATAGTTCCAAAAGGTTTTATCCAATCTTTGATAAAATTGGGTCCAAACGAAGTGTAAGAAAGCAAAACTCCCAAAAGTACACCGGTAAGCATGCCGAGGAGAATTTGCCAATGAAGGGCTAGTTTTTTCATAATTGGTTGTTATTAAGTCGTTTTAAAAGCATAAAATCAGCCAAAACAAGCGCTGCCATGGCCTCAACAATGGGTACTGCACGTGGTACAACACAAGGATCATGACGACCTTTGCCTTGCATATCTACAAATTCGCCTTTATTATTAAGGGTTTCTTGGGTTTGCATTATGGTGGCTACCGGTTTGAAAGCCACATTAAAATAAATAGCCATTCCGTTCGAAATACCCCCTTGTATTCCACCAGAATAATTGGTTTTTGTGGTGCCATCTTGGTTGTAAAGATCATTGTGTTGGCTGCCGGTCATTTTTGCACCATCAAATCCACTGCCATATTCGAAACCTTTAACGGCATTAATAGACAACATGGCGCTTCCGAGTGCAGCATGTAATTTATCAAAAACGGGTTCTCCAAGTCCAATGGGCACATTTTGTATAACACAACTCACCACTCCTCCGACGGTGTCCCCTTCTTTTCTTATTTTTTTGATATACGATTCCATTTCTTCGGCTTTGGCCGGATCTGGACAGCGCACAGGATTAGATTCTATTTGAGAAAAATCTAATGCGGTATAATCGCCATCAACCTTTATTGAACCAACGGCACTAACAAAGGCATTGATTTTAATGTCTTTTAAAAATTGTTTTGCAATGGCTCCAGCAACCACTCGAGAAGCGGTTTCTCGTGCAGAACTTCGCCCACCCCCACGATAATCGCGTACACCGTATTTTTGGTCATATACATAATCGGCATGTGAGGGTCTAAAACTGTCTTTTATGTGGTTGTAATCTTTAGACTTTTGATTGGTATTGTGAATTGCAAAACCGATGGGAGTGCCTGTTGTTTGCCCTTCAAAAATTCCTGAAAAAAACTCAACGGTATCGGGTTCTTTTCGTTGTGTAACGATGGCTGACTGTCCTGGTTTTCGTCGATTTAATTCAGCCTGTACAGCTTCTATATCAATCGAGATCCCTGCAGGGCAACCATCTATAACGCCTCCCAATGCGGGGCCATGTGATTCACCAAAAGTGGTTAAACGAAAAACGTTTCCAAAAATATTACCAGCCATAATTTGCGATATCCACAAATATAGACAAACAATTAAGAGTAATTTGGTTTTTTCAATTCCCAGAATGCATTTTTACGTACTGATAAGTATAGGTCATTTACTATCTTTGCAAGTAAATGAAAACATGCAAGTGATGAAATATTCTCTTATAACACTATCCTTGGTACTCATGTCGTGCAGCAACATGAGTTCTGATCTTAAAATTAAAGGAACTATTGATGCTGTCAATGGAAAACAAATATATTTGATTGTTCCGGATGCAAACAATCAACCTCAGGTTGTTGATACGAGTTTGGTGTCTGAGGGTGTTTTCAAATTTTCATCAAAATTAGATTTTCCTGAAATAAATTTTTTAGCAGTAGAAGGGATCAATCTCAATTTTCCTTTTATCGCAGAAAAGGGAACCATTGCAGTAACGTTGTTTAAAGACAGTTTGAGCAGCTCTATAGCCAAAGGCACACGTTCAAATGACGATTTTATGACCTATAGAGCGGAAACCAAAGCCTATATCAATTCCATTAATGGAATCCGTCAAGACATGCAGCAGGCAAGTGTAAGAGGAGATAATCTACTTGTTGAAGACTTGCAACAACAGTTCAATGATGTACAAGAACAGATTAAGAAATACGAATTATCATTTATCTCTACACATACAGACTCTTTTATTTCACTTTTGATTTTAGAGCGGTATTTGGTCAATAAATCCATCACCCCCAAAGAAGCACAAGAATACTATGCTTCGTATTCTGATCGCTTAAAAAACAGTAGCATTGGCATTCGGTTAAAGTCATTGGTCGATCAACCTGCAGACCCAACCGCAATTGGAAGCACTGCTCCAGATTTTGACGCACCCACACCTGATGGTAAGCAATTGAACCTAAACAATGCATTGGGTCGAATAACCGTTATTGATTTTTGGGCCTCTTGGTGCCGCCCCTGTCGAGTCGAAAATCCAAATTTGGTACGCACCTACAACAAGCTAAAGGATAAGGGCTTGCATATTATTAGCGTATCCCTAGACAAAGAAAAATCAAAATGGATTCAAGCGATTGCTGATGATGGTCTGACTTGGGATCATGTCTCGCATCTTCAGTATTGGAAGGATCCTATTGCACAAGCCTATAAAGTCAGTGCGATACCGGCCATGTTTATATTGGATGAAAATGGAGTTATTGTTGGTAAAGATTTGCGAGGGATGCAACTTGAAAAAAAGTTGACAGAACTCTTAAGTCAGCCTTAGGTTTTTTTTCTCCACAGTAAAAAAGCCAATACAACAACCGCTGCCAAACAAATCAGCACAATATTAGACTGATTGACAATCAGGTCTGGAGAGACCATCAAGGTTATTAAAACCCCAAAAAGTGCGCCCCCCATATGGGCTGTATGTCCGATAAGATCATTTTGACGTTTCATCCCATAGAGGGTATACGCCAGATAGCCAATGGCAAAAACAAAGCCTGGAATGGGTATTGGGAAAAAGAGAAAAGCCAATTGCATATCGGGGTGTATCAAAATGGCACTAAATAAAATGCCCACTACGCCTCCACTCGCACCAACTGCAGTGTAATGAGGTGTATCATTGTGGTATGCCCAAGCGACGACACTGCCGCCAAATACACTCAAAATGTAAATTCCAAAAAAGACCAAACTGCCAAAGGGTTGTAAAACAGCATCTCCAAAAAAATAAAGTGTAATCATGTTGAAAAGCAAATGCTGTTGATCGACATGCAAAAAGGCCGTGCTCAACAATCGATACCATTGCCCGCTTCGGATGCTTTTTATATTGAATTTATAACGGTCAAAAAACGCATAATCCTTAAAACCTTTATAGGATACCAGAACAGTAACTGCAATTAAAAGCCCAACAGCTAGAGATATTGACATTTTTCAAAGATATGCTAAACTATCTACATATATTTGTAGCCTAAATCAATATACGTGCATTTCCTCGTCTTTGTATTGACCTACCCGATTTTGCTGATCATATCTCTATTGCCCTTTCCGGTTTTTTATGCTTTTTCGGATCTACTAAGTTTTTTTTTGGGGCGTGTTATTGGGTACCGAAAAAAAATGATTCATCAGAACATACGATTGGCGTTTCCCAACTATTCTGAAAAGGAAGTCAATCGAGTATCTCGGTCTTTTTATAGGCATATGTGTGATTTGTTTTTAGAAATTATAAAAGGAATTACGCTACCAAATCGAGAAATAAAAAAACGGTTAATTCCAAAAAATATCGAGGTGCTCCGCGGTTTTGAAAAACAAAACCGAAGCACGATCATCATATGTGGCCACTACTCCAGCTGGGAATGGATGTTGTCTTTGGGCTTGTGGTTAGACAATACCCCCTATGGCATATACTCACCACTTTCCAATCCCTATTTTGATCGTTTGATTCGAAAAATCAGAAAAAAATATCGTGCGGATTTGATCCCAAGATTTAAGACTATAGAAACGATTGCCAAACACCAAAAGAAACACATTTATGGTCATTATGGATTTGCTAGTGATCAATCACCAAGGCCTAAGCCCAAAAGCTATTGGCGTACTTTTTTGGGGGTAGATGTCCCTGTCTTTACGGGAGCTGAGCGTATCGCTCGTGAATACAATATCCCTGTGGTTTTTGCAGATATTCAGCGTGTAAAAAGGGGGTTTTATGAAGTCACATTTAAGGTTATCAGCGATCAGTCTAAGGAAACAAAGACCAATGAAATAACAGACACCTTTATTGAATTGTTGGAAGCACAGATTTACAAAGACCCAACACAATATTTATGGTCGCACAATCGGTTTAAACATCGGCATCTCAAACCGGTTAAAGCTTCGTAATCAGTTGCTTAAAATCCTGTGCCAATTTTGTTGCTTCATCCAATGTTGGTGCTTCTGTATAAATTCTGATGATCGGCTCGGTATTTGATTTTCTAAGATGCACCCAAGAATTATCAAATTGTATTTTGACTCCATCAACTAAATTGATCTTTTGGTCTTGGTTTTTGGAGGCAATAATTTTTAGAATTGCGTCTACCGGAGTGTCTTGTGTAAGTGTCACCTTTTCTTTAACCATAAAATAGTTAGGGTACGACGCACGTAGTTCGGAGGCTGTTTTTTGTTGTTCGACAAGGTGAGATAGAAAAAGAGCAACACCCACGAGTGCATCCCTGCCATAGTGAAGCTCGGGCAAAATGACTCCACCGTTGCCTTCGCCTCCGATTATGGCGTTTTGTTTTTTCATTTCTTCGACCACGTTGACCTCTCCTACTGCTGCCGCCGAATAGTGTTGCTTATACGTTTTTGTGACTTTTTGCAAAGCTTGTGAAGAGGACAGGTTGGAGACCGTTGGCCCTGGTGTTTTGGACAAAACGTAGTCGGCGCAGGCGACCAAAGTATATTCTTCTCCAAAAACAGTTCCATTCTCATCCACAAAAACCAGGCGATCTACATCAGGGTCAACGGCAATGCCTAGGTCGGCTTGATGCGCAACAACCGCTTCGGATAAATCGGTTAGGTGTTCTGCCAATGGCTCTGGATTGTGTGGGAACATACCATTAGGTTCGCAGTGTATTTTTATGGTTTCTACCCCCAGTTGTTCTAACAGTAATGGAATGGCGATTCCCCCAGAAGAATTGACGCCATCTACCACAACTTTAAACGCCCTGTATTTAACGGCTTCGGCTTGGGTGTACTGCAACTTCAAAACAGCTGTTATATGCGACTGTAAAGCGGTAGTATCGGGAATTATTTTTCCTATTTTTTCAACGGGTGCAAAGGCAAAATCTAGCAAAGAGGCTTTATCTAGAACGGCTTGACCTTGTTGGGCACTGATAAATTCACCAGCGCTATTGAGTAATTTTAATGCATTCCATTCGATGGGATTGTGACTGGCGGTCAAAATAATTCCTCCTTGCGCTTTGGCATGTGGTACTGCCATAGCGACTGTAGGGGTAGTCGATAGCCCCAAATCAATGACATCTATTCCTAAAGCTATAAGCGTATTTTGGACTAATTGCTGTACCATTTGACCCGAAGGTCTGGCATCTCTACCAATCACAACACATATCTTTTGGTCTGGAGACTCTTCAATCAATAGTGTGCCGTAGGCTGCTGCAAAAGTAACTGCATCAATGGGTGTCAAATTGGTTCCGGGTTTTCCGCCAAGGGTTCCTCGAATTCCTGAAATGGATTTAATTAAAGTCATAGGACAAAGATAGTTAGAAATTTAGGGTTAAAAGTGTTCCTTTCAATTCAAAATAGCCTAGTTTAGAAGCGTGAACTATCTTGCGCATCTTTATCTTTCTGAAAATAATCCTGGAGTGCAAATTGGCAATTTTATTGCTGATGCTTTAAAAGGCAACCGGTATATGGAATTGCCAGTAGTTTGGCAAATTGGAGTTTTGTTGCATCGTGAAATTGATAGTTTCACCGATGCACACCCTGTTTTTAAAAAGCATGTGCGCTTGCTTTTTCCTGTTCATCGTCATTATAGTCGGGTCATTGTAGATCTCGTTTATGATCATTTTTTAGCAGCACATTGGGATCGTTATTCATCCACGCCTTTAACACTTTATAGCGCCAATTTTTATTGTCTTTTGGACGCCCATAAAACGCAACTCCCCCAAAAAATACAACAACTCATCCCTGTGATTCGAAAGCACAATTGGTTAGTTCAATATGCTGATTTGGAGGGATTACGATCGATTTTGAGTCAGATGAGTCGCCGTGCAAAGTTTGAATGTCAGATGGACCGATCTGTTGACTGGCTTGTCGAAAACTACACAGAAGTGGAGCATGATTTTTTTAGTTTTTTTGAAGTTTTAAAAAAATTTTCTCAAGAGAAACTTCATATCTTAAACCAAAATTTTAGACCGGTATGAAAACCTTTTTTTCTGTATCAAAAATTACAATATGCTTGTTGGGTAGCTTTTTGTTATCCTGTACTTCAACAGACAAAAAAATTGAGGCTGCGGTAGTCTCAGCACGTGAAGAGGCTTCTAAGATTGGAGTTTCTATTTTAGCCCGTGGTGGTACTGCCTATGATGCGATGATTGCAACGGATTTGGCTTTGGCAGTTTGTTATCCCAACGCTGGAAATATTGGTGGTGGCGGTTTTTTTGTTTACCGAACTGCTGATGGTCAAGTCGGCACTCTAGATTATCGTGAAAAGGCACCAGCAGGAGCTTCTGAAAACATGTATCTTGATGACGCAGGCAATGTGATTGAAGGAAAAAGCACCTTGGGAGGCCTGGCAGTAGGCGTACCCGGAACCATCGCAGGATTGTTTGAAATCCATAGCAAAATGGGAACACTCCCTTTTGAAACGTTGATTCAACCCGCAATTGATCTGGCTCGTAACGGCTATGTAGTAACCGAAAAACAAGCGCGAAGCTTTACATCTAAGCGTGAAGAGTTTGTGCTTATCAACGGTGAGCAAACCCTTTATGCGCAGAATTATAAAGCAGGCGATACGGTCAAAAATGAAGCCATGGCACGGACCTTAGAGCAAATTCGTGATCGTGGTAAAGCCGGGTTTTATTCAGGACCTGTGGCACAACAACTCGTAGAAAAAGTCGCAGCTACTGGAGGTATCATAACCCTTGAAGATTTAGAAAATTATGAACCTGTATGGCGTACCCCTATTAATTTTAAATATAAAAATCTGAACATTTATTCTATGGCCCCTCCTTCTAGCGGTGGTATATGTATTGGCCAGATGTTTCAGATGGTAGCGCCCTATGATTTGGGACAATACCCACACAATTCGTTAGAAGCAATCCAGGTTATGGTAGAAGCAGAACGTCGTTCTTATGCCGATCGCAGTAAATTTTTGGGAGATCCTGATTTTGTTTCTATTCCGGTAGACTCCTTGCTTGATTCTCGTTATTTAGATCGTCGTATGGCATCTTTTGATTGGGAAAAAGCCAGTTTGTCTTCGGATATTGCACCGGGTTCTATTGTTTGGGAGGAAAGTGAAGAAACGACCCACTACTCTATTGTTGATCGTTTTGGAAATGCCGTTGCGGTCACAACTACACTAAACGGCAGTTATGGGTCTAAGGTGTTTGTCGAAGAAGGAGGTTATTTTCTCAATAATGAAATGGACGACTTCAGCAGCAAGCCTGGAGTGCCCAATATGTTTGGATTGGTAGGTAGTGGTGCTAATGCAATTGCGCCTCAAAAAAGAATGTTGAGCTCGATGACACCAACGATAGTTGAAAAAGATGGGCAACTGGCAATGGTGGTTGGAACCCCCGGCGGTTCGACCATTATCACTTCGGTTTTTCAAACCATCCTAAATGTATTTGAGTTTGGAATGGGCATGCAAGAGGCTGTTGATGCGCCCCGTTTTCATCATCAATGGCTTCCTGATAGTGTAATTTTGGAGCCTGGAAAATTTGATCCCGCGCTTATCAAAGCACTTCAAGACAAAGGCTATAATGTTGCTGAACAGTACAGTAGAATTATTGGACGTGTAGATGCTATATTAGTAGATGATCAAAAGAACCTTTCTACAGGAGCAGATCCTCGTGGTGATGATGCGGCAGCAGTTATTTACAAGGAGTAAATAACTGCATTTACTTGACCACTATTTACGATCAAAAAACGTACTTTTGCCCCTTCTAAGCTATGAAATTACAGCAGCAAACTATTGACATAGAGGGTGCCCGAGTGCACAATCTCAAAAACCTGACCCTCTCCATTCCCCGCGAAAAATTGGTGGTCATTACGGGGCTTTCTGGTAGTGGGAAGTCTTCTTTGGCCTTTGACACAATTTATGCAGAGGGACAGCGACGCTATATGGAAACCTTTTCTGCATATGTACGTCAATTTCTGGGCAATTTAGAACGTCCCGAAGTTGATAAAATCGATGGTTTGTCTCCAGTTATTGCTATTGAGCAAAAGACGACTTCCAAAAACCCACGATCTACGGTAGGCACCATCACTGAGCTGTATGATTTTATTCGTTTACTATTTGCGCGTGTAGGAACAGCCTATAGTTATCATACCAATGAGCGTATGGTCAGTTATGCGGACTCTCAGATCATTGACTTGATACAAGAAGCTTTTTTAAATACAAAAATTGCACTTCTTGCACCCTTGATAAAATCCCGTAAAGGGCATTACCGCGAACTTTTTGATTCACTAGCGCGTCAAGGTTTTAACCGTGTTCGTGTGGATGGCGAAATAATGGATCTAAAGCCCGGAATGAAGGTGGATCGCTACAAAACCCATGATATCGACTTGGTAATCGATCGTTTAAAGGTAACAAATGACGTTGCGGGTCAAAAACGCATTCAAGAATCCATAGACATTGCCATGCGATATGGCGATGACAGCATGTTGGTCTATGATTTGGAGGATCAGAAACCCCGTTATTTTAGTCGAAATTTGATGTGCCCTTCAACAGGTATATCCTATCCCAAACCTGAGCCAAATACCTTTAGTTTTAATTCCCCCAAGGGCATGTGCGATGCCTGCAAGGGACTGGGTACAGAACATGTGGTCAGTTTAGAAAAAATCATTCCAGACCCCAACAAATCAATCAATCAGGGTGGATTGACACCCCTTGGTGAGTCAAAAAAAAACTGGGCATTTAAACAACTAGAAAACATAGCGGTTTGTTATCAATTCTCTCTTAACGACCCCATCAAAAAAATTCCAAAGCAAGGATTAGATGTGATTCTCAATGGTGGAAACGAAAAATTCAGCATACCCTCCAAATCATTGGGCATCACCCGCGATTATGTTGTGGATTATGAAGGGATTATAAATTTCATCAAAAATCAGCACGAACACAGCGACTCGATGAGCATCCGACGTTGGGCTTCGGGATTTATGGACGAAAGAACCTGCCCCGAATGTGCCGGTAGCCGTTTGAAAAAAGAAGCCCTATTTTTCAAAATTGACAATAAAAATATAGCGGACATTTCGAGCATGGACTTGGTCGATCTCTATGCATGGTTTGATCAAGTAGCTGAAAATTTAAGCGAAAATGAACGAAAAGTTGGTAGCGAAGTCATTAAAGAAATCAAAGTGCGACTGCAATTCTTGTTAGACGTAGGACTCAACTACCTGACCCTCAACCGATCTTCAAAATCTCTTTCCGGCGGGGAAGCCCAACGTATCCGATTGGCCACTCAAATTGGTTCGCAATTGGTCGGTGTTCTCTATATCCTTGATGAACCCAGCATTGGTCTTCATCAGCGAGACAATCAGCGTTTGATTCAATCGTTGGCGGCGCTTCGCGATATTGGAAATTCAGTAATCGTTGTTGAGCATGATAAAGACATGATTCTCGCTGCAGATCACGTGCTGGATATTGGTCCTATGGCAGGTATTCGTGGTGGTCAAATTGTTGCACAAGGGACGCCTGAGCAAATAGCAAAAGCAAATTCACTAACAGCACAATACCTCAATCGTGAAAAGGAAATCCCAACACCCAAAGCACGAAGAAAAGGAAATGGAAACGAATTGGTCTTGGAGGGGTGCACGGGAAATAACTTAAAAAACATTTCGGTTCGGTTACCACTAGGACTAATGATTGGAGTAACGGGCGTATCAGGTAGTGGCAAATCGACACTGATCAACGAGACACTTTATCCGATTTTAAATGCACATTTTTTTAATGGCGTAAAAACTCCCTTGCCCTATCAAAAAATTAGTGGGCTAAAACACCTTGACAAAGTTGTTGACATCAATCAAAGCCCAATAGGAAGAACGCCAAGAAGCAACCCCGCCACCTATTGTGGTGTTTTTAGTGAGATACGTATCTTATTTACCAAAACACCAGAAGCTCAAATTAGGGGGTATAAACCGGGACGCTTCAGTTTCAATGTCAAAGGAGGTCGTTGCGAAACGTGTCAGGGCGGCGGCATGAAGGTGATCGAGATGAATTTTTTGCCCGATGTCTATGTGGAATGCGAAACCTGTCAAGGAAAACGATTTAATCGCGAAACTCTTGAAATCCGCTACAAAGGAAAATCCATTGCAGATGTTCTTGAGATGAATATAGCCGAAGCTTGCGACTTTTTTGAAAGTATTCCAAAAATTTATCGAAAACTAAAAACAATCAAAGAAGTTGGTTTGGGCTACATTGCATTGGGGCAATCATCGACAACCCTATCGGGTGGCGAAGCACAGCGCATCAAATTGGCTAGTGAGTTGTCAAAAAAAGACACTGGGCAAACAATTTACATATTGGATGAGCCCACGACAGGACTGCACTTTGAAGACATTAGAGTATTGATGGAGATGCTCAATAAGCTCGTCGATCGTGGCAACACGGTCTTGATTATAGAGCACAATCTGGACGTTATACGACAGGTAGATTATCTGATCGATATCGGCCCAGAGGGTGGCAAATATGGTGGAGAAATCCTAGCCTGTGGCACACCCGAAGAGGTGATAAAAGAAAAAAAGAGTCATACGGCCGCCTATTTAAGACGTGAAATTGATAACTTTAAGTGAAATGACTAATTGATCTATGGAAGACGAACAATCAAACATCAAAAACTGGGTAGGCACTAAAGCCAATGATTCTTGGGCACTTTTTAAGATCATGAGTGAGTTTGTAACAGGATACGAAACCATGAGCGCTATTGGGCCTTGCATCTCCATTTTTGGATCTGCTCGTACCAAGCAAAACACACCCCATTATGAATTGGCTGTTGCAATAGCAAAAGCCATTACAGAAAATGGCTACGGCATCATAACTGGTGGAGGACCCGGTATTATGGAAGCGGCCAACAAAGGAGCGCGGCTTGCCAATGGCACCTCTGTTGGTCTCAACATAAACCTACCTTTTGAGCAAAACATTAACCCGTATATTGATATTGATAAGCAAATGACGTTTGAATATTTTTTTGTTCGTAAGGTCATGTTTGTCAAATACGCTCAGGGGTTTGTTGTTCTTCCTGGAGGTATCGGCACCTTAGATGAACTTTTTGAAGCTTTTACGCTTATTCAAACCGAAAAGATCCTTCGTTTTCCTATCATTTTGGTGGGTAGTGATTACTGGAGGGGCTTGATTGATTGGATCAAAGATACCTTGCTAAACGAAAAATACATCAGTGCAAGCGATCTGGACCTAATAGAGATTGTGGACACGGTTGATGAAGTAATTGATGCATTGAGTAACTTTCATAAAAAAGAACTTTACCGTCCCAATTTTTAATCTAAAAGTTGAAAAAGCAACATTTTTTGTACCGTTTTATTTGTGCTTTTCAGCTGTTGGCAGTGGGGCAACAGCTCGCTTTTGGACAGCTCAATCCAACCTACCAACTAAACGCTGTTCTAATAGACAGTCTTAATCAGATTCAAATCGACCAAGTCATAACTTTCGAAAATCTGACGGAACAAAAAATCGACACTCTTTTTTTAAACGATTGGATCAATGCATACAGTGCTTATAACACACCCCTATCAAAGCGTTTTGCAGAAGAATTTGATCGCAGTTTTTACCTTTCAAACAAAAAGAATTTTGGATATACAACACTACAACACATCACGACTTCTTCTGATACGTTAAAAGGATTTCGGATCGAAAACCAGCAAGATCTTATTGCAATTCCGCTGTTAGAGTCCGCGTTGCCCGGTGAAAAAAAATCAATAAAGCTGCGCTATCTGATCAAAATTCCTAATGCGCGATTTACGGGTTATGGAGTCAATCCTGTCAAAAAAACCATTGATCTACGACATTGGATCATCACGTTGAGTCCGTATTCTAAAACCGGTTGGAAAAAATATAGCAACCTCAATTTGGACGATGCCAGTTTAGAATTTTCTGACTATCAAATCCAACTAAGTGCACCTGCTTCTTACACACTGGTATCTAATCTACATATCAAAAATCAAGCAAAGGGCCCTCTAGCGCTCCAAAAAACATATTTGCTATCGGGGCAAAACATTCATGAAGTTAAGCTGGTTCTAGAGCAGCAAAAAACCTTTTCTACCGCTATTCTCAAAGATGGTTTTTCCATCGCTACAGACCTTAAAGAACCCGAAAACACTCAAGAAAACTTTGAACGTAGTTTGCAAAAAATTCATGATTTTTTAGTATCACAACTTGGGCAAAGCACTCATCCTAAACTTTTAGTAACCCAAAAAGACTACAACAAAAGCCCTTTTTATGGTTTGAGCCAACTGCCGGAAATTTTGAGTCCGTTTGACGTGGTTTTTTTAAACGAAGTAAAACTATTGAAAACCATAAGTGGTGAATACATCAAATCCAATTTGTCAATGGACCAACGTAAAAATCATTGGCTTAGCGAGGGATTGCACGTTTATCTTACAATGAAATACATTGAAACGTATTATCCAGAAAAAAAATTTATTGGCAGGCTCTCTCGTTTTCCTATTGTCAAAAGTTATCAATTTGCTAAAATTGGATTTAACCAAGGATTTATGTTGCTTTCTGAGCAAATGCTCCGTTTAAACAATTATCAAAAAGCAACCCTATCCAAAGATCAATTGACGCGCTACAATGCCCGCATTGCAAACCCTTATACTGCCGGACTCGCTTTGCGTTATCTCGAAGATTATATCGGCAGCCAAAGTATGGAGCAGCTACTTTTAGATCTTTTTGATCATTCTCAATCCGCAGCAACCCAAGACTATTTTCAACAATATTCAAATAAAAACTTGGATTGGTTTTTCAAGAATTTATTAGATACCGATGCGGTCTTGGATTATGCATTATCCAAACCTGAAGTGCGCTCAGACGGTTTTAAAATCACATTGTCAGATAAATTCAATTCCTCAATACCCGTAAAAATCAATCTGCTCAAAGGGGACTCTATCGTATATAACAGATGGGTAATGCCCAGTGAGGAATACACGCTTTTTTTGCCCAAATATGATGCAGATTATGTCGCCATAAATGCGCAAAATGGATTGCCAGAACTCAACAAAAAAAATAATTGGAGAAAAATCAACCCTGGACCAATTGCCGAATCCTTTCAATTTAGAGCGTTGAAAGACATCGAAAATCCCAAAAAAATTCAAGTCTTTTTCAACCCTATAAACAGTTATAACCTCTATGATGGAATTACGGGTGGTATTCGATTTAACAACAAAAAAATCGGTGCACAACGCTTTTCTATGGACATCAAACCCGAGTATTCATTTTTGGAAAATACCGTAGTGGGAAGCTTTAGTGGTACCTACAGATGGTACCGCCCAAAATCCAAAAACTATTTAACGCTTTTCAATGTATCTGGAAACTCATTTCATTATGCCAATAATAAACGATACAATGTTATTGCTCCAAATGTGTCCCTGTTGTTTCGGACACCCGACTTACGATCAAATATCCGAAAGTTGCTTAATTTTTCCATTTATAGAGTTGAAAAACAGGAACAAGTTCTAGGTGAGGGTAACCCAGAATATACCGTTTTCAAAACCCGTTATTTATATACAGACAATCAAACCATCAATTACATCACGAGTGATCTGGGAATCGAATTTTCAACCCATTTTTCTAAAATGGATTACACGGCTGATTTCCGAAGACTTTTCCCAAGCGGCCGACAGTTTCAAGCCCGTGTTTTTGCAGGTTATTTTATAAGCAGCCGAACAGGTTCTCAGTCTTACTTTGATTTTAACCTAAATCGACCTACAGACTATTTGTTTGAGCTTCCTTTTTTTGGGCGCTCTGAAACGTCGGGTTTTTTTGGCCAACAATTTGTTATGGCAGAAGGCGGGTTCAAGTCTATTATTCCCAATTCCAATGCCAACAAGTGGTTGTTGTCAACCAATCTAAGTATGGGATTGTGGCGCTGGGTCGAGGCCTACTTAGATTTGGGATTGCTAAAAAATCAAAAGCATCCAATTCGTTCGTTTTATGATACCGGTTTGCGATTGAATATTTTGCCGGATTATTTAGAAGCCTATTTTCCGATTGCCTCTACTATGGGCTGGGAAGTTACACAGATCAACTATCATGAAAAAATCCGATTTGTACTTTCAATACGTCCCAAACAACTTGCTAACTTGTTTTCTCGTCGTTGGTTTTAGCGTTATAAAAAATGTAAATTTTTCGTAAATTTGAGGGCCAATGACATTTAGCAAAGAATCCTCAGTAAAACTCGATTACGAACAATTTAAAGCTCGTGTATGTGAAGACTATACTCTAGCCTACAAAAGCAGGGCTTGTAGCCTATTGGGTCGTCGTGAAGTTTTGTCGGGCAAAGGTAGTTTTGGGATTTTTGGCGATGGTAAAGAACTGCCTCAACTGGTTATTAATCATTTTTTTGAGCCCGGAGATTTTAGATCGGGATATTATAGAGATCAAACGCTTTTGATGGGCCAAGGTTTTCTGAGCGAAGAGGCTTTCTTTCACGCCATTTACGCCAATACAGAGCCTGGAGTGGAGCCCATGTCTTCTGGGCGACAAATGGGCGGTCATTTTATGACCCCATTGATTGACGCAAATGGGAACTGGTTGCCCTTATCAAAGTTGAAAAATCACAGTGCCGACCTCTCTCCTACCGCAGCTCAAATGCCCAGAATGCTTGGTCTTGCTCAGGCTTCAAAAATTTATCGTGAATTGTCTCTCCCCAACGGCAACCACTTTTCGAAAAACGGCAACGAAATATGTTGGGGGACTATTGGAAATGCCAGCACAGCTGAAGGACAATTTTTTGAAACCATCAATGCTGCCGGCGTTCTACAAGTTCCACTTGTCTTGAGTATTTATGATGATGACTATGGCATCTCTGTACACAACAAAGATCAGATTACAAAAGGCAGCATCTCTAAGGTATTGGAAGGATTTCAAAAAACAGCGCATGAGACCGGTGTAGAAATAATTTCCGTTAAAGGCTGGGACTACACAGCGCTTATAAAGGCCTACTCCTATGCAGCCAAATTGGCCCGTACAGCACATACCCCTGTAGTTGTGCATGTAACCGAGCTTACACAGCCCCTAGGGCATTCTACTTCTGGTTCTCATGAGCGCTACAAGTCCAAAGAACGTCTAGCTTGGGAGAAAGAATACGATTGCAACTTGCAATTTAGAAATTGGATTTTGCAACAAGGTATTGCCACAGCCTCCGAACTTGAGTCCATTGAAAATGGAATAAACACAACGGTGCGAGAAGCCAGGACCAAGGCTTGGAAATCACATAATGCACCCATCCTAAAAGCAAAAGAAGAGTTACTCACCGAGTTGCAACAAACGGTAAAACTTACCAATAACAATCCAAATGTTGTTCTTGCGATCAAAAACCTTTCTGAACTGGATGGTTTTGGATACAAAGAGCTTCTAGAAATTGCAAGGGGATTGGTCTCCAAATTATATTTTGGAAAAGAAACAACGGCGCTTCAACAGTGGATTAAAAATCTAAAAAAATCCCTTAATCCCCGATTTTCGTCCCACTTGTACACACAAGACCACTACAGTCAAATTGCAAATAAAATTGATGTAACCTATGCAGAAAATACTTCAGAAGTAGATGGAAGGCTAGTTTTGAGAGACAATTTTGATGCCTTATTTGCTCAGCATCCCGATCTTTTGATTTTTGGCGAAGATGTTGGAAAAATAGGCGATGTGAATCAAGGACTAGAAGGTTTACAAAACAAATATGGAGCCACACGAATTGCAGACACAGGTATTAGAGAAACTACCATAATAGGGCAAGGAATTGGCATGGCACTTCGGGGGTTGCGTCCCATTGCAGAAATTCAATATCTAGATTATGTCCTCTATGCAATACAAACACTTAGTGATGATTTGGCTTCATTGAGTTATCGCACACATGGCAAACAAATCGCACCACTCATCATCCGTACAAGAGGGCATAGACTTGAGGGGATTTGGCACTCAGGATCACCTATGGGAGGTATGCTTCATTTATTGCGAGGGATCTATATTTTGACCCCCAGAAACATGACGCAAGCAGCGGCAATGTACAACAGCTTATTGCAAATAAAGCAACCCGCCATTGTTATTGAGTCACTAAACGGATACCGACTCAAAGAAACCATGCCAAACAATCTAGGTGCATTTAATATGATCCTTGGGGCGAGTGAAGTTCTGCGTTCTGGAACCGATTTAACCATGGTGAGTTATGGATCTACACTTCGACTTGTTGAAGCAGCGGCCCAACGACTTCAAGCCCTTGACATTGAAGCAGAAGTAATCGATTTACAAAGCCTAATCCCCCTTGATATCAACAAAAGTATCGGAAAGAGTCTAGCCAAAACCAGCCGACTGATGATCATAGATGAAGATGTACCGGGAGGCGCTTCGGGGTATATTTTGCAGCAGCTGATCGAAGAACAACAGATCTATCCGTTGCTTGACAGCGCCCCAAAATTGGTTTCTGCAAAAGCACATCGCCCTGCCTATGGAACGGATGGGGACTATTTCTCAAAACCTTCTGTGGACGATATTTTTGAAGCTGCCTACAAAATGCTTCACGAGGCTAATCCTCAGCACTATCCGGCGATTCAATTTTAACAAGAAAAAATACCGATAATCAAATCTTTTAGGAGTGCTTCGGTCTGAGATGCATCTGCTCCTACTCCTTTACTTTTAACATCAGCTTCTGCAATTAGGGAGATAATTTGACTGCATTGACGCATGGAGTATTTCATACTGGCCTGTGCATAGTCTTTGACAAAATAGGGCTTGATTCCCAAAACGCTTGCAGCATTATTTTTTTGATCTAAACCATGGTATATAAGTAAACGCTGAAAAAATAAAAATATCGTGCTTACCGTAACAACCAAAGGGTATTGCTTGGGGTTGTGACCCATATGCTGTGTGATATGGATGGCTTTAGAAAAATTTTTCTCCCCCAACGCATTGACCAACTCAAAATTATTGAACTCTTTGCTAAACCCGATGTGTTTTTCTATGTGCTCTGGTAGAATCTCTTTGGTAACTCCAATGATTTTTAACTTTTCAAGTTCTTTATATATCCGGGCAAGATCATTTCCTGTATTATAAAAAATTAACCGACCAGCAGCCGCACTAAGATTTAAACCCAAAAGCTTGGAAGTATTAAGAATCCAAGGTTCTACCTTGTTATCATACAAGGGCTTTGATTCAAAACACCCCCCTTTTTTGTCCACCGCTTTAAAGAACTTTTTTCGCTGATCAAATTTTTTGTATTTATAACAAAATACCAAAACCGTTTGTGGCTGTGGGTTTTCTACGTAAGGAGTAAGTGCCTCAAATTGACGCTCCAGGTGTTGTGCCTCGCGTACAACAATTAGCTGGTGGGTTGCCATCATTGGAAATCGTTTGGCCGCTTCAATGATTTGACTGGCTTGAGCATCTTTGCCATACAAAATGGTCTTATCAAAAGCTTCGGATTCTGGGGTACTGATTGAATCGGTGAGCAAATCGGTCAATTGATCGATAAAAAAGGGTTCTTCTCCAGCAAGCAAATAGACGGGACGTATTTGCTTTTTTTGAATCTCATTAAATAGTTGTTCGTATGTCTGCAAAACTAATTTTTATGCACCTTTGTATCATGGAGCAGCTCAATTTTAAGCCGATATCTCTTCCGATCAAAAATAATGAAAATAAGAAGCATATTTGGGATCCTTTTCGTAAAAAATGGGTATTGCTCACTCCCGAAGAATGGGTTCGTCAGCACTGCTTAGCATTTCTTGTTGACGAAAAAGTATTTCCAAAAACCCTTATCAATGTAGAAAAGCAATTGATCGTAGATGGTGTTAAAAAGCGTTACGATATTATTGTGTTTTCTCCACAAGGAAAAGTTTTGTTATTGGTAGAATGCAAAGCTCCTAATGTCATAATTTCGCAGCGCACCTTCGATCAAATAGCACAATACAATCGGGCGGTACAGAGTCATCTGCTGATGGTAACCAACGGCATTAATCATTATTTTTGTGACATGAAGCAGAGTGACGATCACTATCATTTTATCGAAAACTTGCCCTCTTACAAACAGTTAATGGGATGAAGGTAGCCGTTGTCTTATTAAACTGGAACGGTCGCAAGCTTTTGGAGCAGTTTCTACCTGCTCTGACACGCCATACGATTGATGCAGATTTGTGGGTCATTGATAATGCTTCGACCGATGATTCTATTGATTTTATAAAAAACCACTATCCTTCCATTGGCGTGGTCTCTTTAGATCAGAATTATGGGTTTGCTGCCGGCTACAACAAGGGCTTGGCCCACATTGACACTGATCTATACGCGTTGGTCAATACAGATATTGAGGTTACGGCTGGTTGGTTAGCTCCTGTAGTCTCACATTTTGAAAAACATCCTAAAACGGTAGCTGCGCAACCCCATATTTTAGATTTTAAAAACAAAGCCTGTTTTGAATATGCAGGTGCTGCTGGAGGATTCATAGACCGTTATGGGTTTGCCTTTTGTCGAGGACGGGTTTTTGATCATATCGAAAAGGATGAAGGGCAATTTGACGCCGATGCAAAGATTTTTTGGGCCAGTGGCGCTTGTTTTTTTGTACGCGCTCTGGACTTCAAAGAACAAAAAGGATTTGATTCGGATTTTTTTGCACATCAAGAGGAGATCGATCTTTGCTGGCGATTTCAAAATCAAGGGCATCAGATTTATTCTATAGGTGCTTCAAAAGTATATCATTTGGGAGGTGCCACCCTTGCACCCTCCCCACGCAAGACGTTCTTGAATTTTAGAAATTCACTTTTTATGTTGGTCAAAAACCTGCCAAAAAAGCAGTTGATAAGCGTTCTTTTTATGCGACTTGTGTTCGATGGAATTGCGGGAATACATTTTTTGCTGCGTGGCAAACCAGTTCATTGCAGTGCGATCATCAAAGCACATTGGCACTTTTATCGTGCGTTTAGAAAAATGTTTGTAAAAAGGTCAAAAAGGAGTTTGTCACAATATCATTCGACAAACAGCGTTGTAATAAAATATTTCATACATAAAAAGAAAAAATACAAGGATATTGTGTCTTTTTAAACTGATTTTTTAACTTTGAACTATTAAACAATTTGACGAAAATGAAAAAAAGCTTTTTATTACTTACACTCTCTGCTGGACTTTTGGTTTCGTGTGTTTCCCAAAAGAAATATGCGACATTGGAGCAACTACAGCAAGAGACAAAGACCATGTTGGACTCTGCTACTGTAAAACTCAATGCTTGTAACGAAGCAAAAGATGCTGCAGAAGCACAACTGGCAACACTCACAGAACAAAACAAATTCTTGAAAGCAAACAACCAAGATTTAATTGATAATATTGGGAATCTAACAACTCTATCTCAAAAAGGGGCCGAAAACCTTGAGCGCTCATTAGAAAGCATTAAAGAAAAAGACGTTCGCATCCAACGCATGCAAGACGCGGTTACTAAGAAAGATTCTGTAACGCTAGCTTTAGTTACCAGCCTTAAAGGTGCTTTGGGGAACCTAAACGATGACGATATCGAAATCAACGTAGAAAAAGGAGTCGTATATGTTTCGATTTCGGATAAACTACTCTTTAGAAGTGGTAGCTACATGGTAACTCGTGAAGCCAAAGAGGTTTTGGGTAAAGTTGCTAAGGTTGTCAATGACAAACCAGATATCGAATTTATGGTAGAAGGTCATACGGACAACGTGCCAATCAAAAATGATATTTTGTTAGACAACTGGGATTTGAGTGTAAAACGTGCTACTTCTGTTGTTCGCGTATTGCAACAAGATTTTGGTGTAGCTCCTGAGCGTATGACCGCTGCTGGTAGAAGCTATTACATGCCTTTGTTTGACAACAACAATGCTCAAAACAGAGCAAAAAACAGAAGAACTCGTATTGTTGTTCTTCCTAAATTGGATCAATTCTATGACTTGATTCAGCAAGGAATGCAAGCAGCAAACTAATTTCTGTACTGAACATATAAAAAGCACACCTCAAGGGTGTGCTTTTTTTTTTGCTAAAAATCAAAAGGACCCTTACCTATCCGAATTAGTGTAGGGTCTGGAGTCGTAAGATCAACTACTGTAGATGGAACATTGTCTCCAAAACCACAAGCGAGCATCAGATCGATTTGGGACGCCCAGTATTCATAAATAATTTCTGGATCGGTCGTATAGTCTTTTATGTGGTCTTCATCGTGCAATGATGTTGTAATCAGCGGTGCATCTAATTTTGGCAGTAGTGCTTTTAATACCGGATGGTCTGAAATCCGAACCCCCAAAGTTTTTCGCTTATCAAAGGGTTTTGGAATCCGATTGTGTGTAGCCAAAATATAGGTATAGGGCCCTGGTAGTGTACTTTTTAGAAGCCTAAACGTTGAATTATCTAAGGGTTTTACATATTGCGATAGCGCGCTGATGCTTTCGAACAAAAAACTAAAGGGTGCTTTTTCGAGTTTGACATCTTTTATTTGAGCCAATCGCTGCAATGCCCTTTTGTGTGTGCTTAAACAGCCCATCGCATAGACCGTATCGGTGGGATAAATAATCACCCCGCCCGCATTTAAAACAGCTACAGCCTGCTCAATATATTTGATATTAATCGAATTCGGATAAAAGGTTAAGTATTCAGCCATTAGGGAATGATTTTGAGCTTAGCAAAGCGCAATAATAATTTTTTCTCACCTACGCCTGCAAAATTTATGGTCGCCTTTTTATCATTTCCTTTTCCATCAACTACGATTACCACGCCCCTACCAAATCGATTATGCTCTACCTTCATTTGAGGTTCTAGTTGTATTAGATCAGCTGTTGGGCTATTAGTTTGGGAACTATTAATCTTTTTAAGCCTCCCGAGTTGTGCAGGGGTTGGACTAGTGTTGAGTCGTACTTTTTCCTGTGGTAAGCTTTTGACAGGAGTTTGTTTTGCCGGTGGACTGTCAAATATATTTTTGTCAATAAATGGTTTAAAGACATAATCATCCTTTGGGATGTCCTTGTCCAAATAGTTTTCATCAATTTCGTCGATAAAACGACTTGGTTCGGCATCGATCAATTTACCCCATCGGTAGCGTGTCAAGGCATAGCTCAAAAAGGCTCTACGTTCAGCACGTGTCAAGGCTACATAAAAGAGACGTCGTTCTTCTTCCAATTCACTTCGAGTGTTGAGGCTTAGTGCTGAAGGAAAAAGATCTTCTTCCATCCCTACAATAAACACGTTTGTAAATTCGAGTCCTTTGGCCAAATGAACCGTCATTAATGATACCCGATCAGCGTGTTCGTCCTTGTCGTTATCAAAATCAGTGGCAAGTGCAACATCTTCTAAAAACTCCGTTAAGCTGCCCGTTGCGTCGGCAATCTCGAGTTGCCCTTCGGTAAAATCACGAATACCGTTGAGCAATTCTTCAATATTTTCAATCCGTGCTACCCCCTCAGGAGTGCCATCTTTTTTTAGTTCGTTGATCATTCCAGTTCTTTTGATAACCTTATCGGCTATTTCAAAAGCGTTGGCGTTTTCATTTTCAATCTGTAAAGAATGAATTAGGGTATAGAATTGTTGGAGCTTATTTTGAGTGCCCGCGTTTAGGCCCAACGGCAAACTATTACAGGCCTGAATCACTTCAAACAACGTTATTTGATGTTCCTTGGCGCCAATAATCAATTTGTCAATCGTTGTCTGCCCAATTCCCCGCCCCGGAAAATTGATAATTCGCTTCAAACTTTCTTCATCTTTGGGATTGACCAAAATCCTGAGATAGGCCAATATGTCTTTGATCTCTTTACGTTGATAAAATGATAATCCGCCAAAAACACGATACGGAATATCCCGTTTTCTGAGCGCATCTTCCATAGCACGGGATTGGGCATTGGTACGATAAAGAATCACAAAATCCTTGTTGCGTTGCTGTTCTTGCATTTTCAATTCAAAAATAGACGACGCTACCCAACGCCCTTCTTCGGCATCGGTGGCTAAACGCTTGACCAAGATGCGCTCGCCTTGCCCGTTTGATGTCCAAACGGTTTTGTCTATTTTAGATTTGTTATGCGCAATTATCGTATTGGCTGCATTGACGATGGTCTTGGTCGATCGATAATTTTGCTCCAAACGATAAACCGCAACATCGGCATAGTCTTTTTGAAAGTTTAGGATGTTGTTGATGTTTGCCCCTCGAAATCCATAAATACTTTGGGCATCATCACCTACCACACAAATGTTTTGAAATTTATCCGATAAGGTCCGAACAATAAGGTATTGAGAATGATTGGTGTCTTGATACTCATCGACCATGATATAGCGAAAACGATCTTGATATTTTGCCAAAACATCTGGAAAACGATTAAGCAATTCATTTGTTTTGAGCAATAAATCGTCAAAGTCCATTGCACCGGCCTTAAAACAGCGTTCGACGTATTCACGGTAGATATCACCCGTTTTTGGACGTCGTGCCATGGCATCGGCTTCTTGAAGTTCGGGATTTTTAAAATAGGCATTTACAGTTATCAAACTGTTTTTGAAGGCCGATATCCGATTACGAAGTTGTTTGTATTTGTAAACATCCTTATCCAACCCCATTTCTTTAACAATCGATGCGATCAAGCGATCGGCATCTTGGGTATCATAGATGGTAAAGTTGTTTGGAAAACCCAATTTGTCTGCTTCAGCACGAAGCAAACGCGCAAAAACAGAATGAAAAGTGCCCATCCACAAATTTTTGGCCTCACTTGCTCCTACTAGATCCGCAATTCGTGTTTTCATTTCTCGAGCAGCCTTATTGGTAAACGTTAAAGCCAATATGGAAAAGGCGTCGACACCTTGCTGCATCAAATAGGCGATTCTATACGTCAAAACTCGTGTCTTGCCCGATCCTGCTCCTGCAATAACCATCAAAGGGCCATCTTTGTGAAGTACCGGTTGCTGTTGGGCTTCGTTGAGTTCTTTGAGATAAGATTGTTCTGGTGACATCACCTCAAAAATACTTATTAATTAAAATCACGAGGCCCAAGTGGACAAATAATTATAAACACCTTATATTTAGAAAAAATCAACCATAAATAACGTTTAATGAAAAATTTAATTTGGATCCTTTTTTTGCTTCCATGCCTTGTGCAAGGTCAAAAAAACTTAGAAGCTCAATATCAGAATATCGAAGAAAAAGTCATTCAGTGGCGTCATGAGATTCACCAAAACCCAGAACTGTCAAACCGCGAATTTAACACCGCTCAAAAAGTAGCAGATCATCTTCGCGCACTGGGTATGGAAGTACAAACTGGCGTGGCCCATACGGGCGTGGTTGGAATTTTGAAAGGCAAAAAGCCTGGAAAAGTAGTGGCCCTTAGAGCCGACATGGATGCGCTACCCGTAACCGAGCGCAATGCACTCCCCTATCGATCCGAAGTGGTCTCACAATACAACGGTCAAGAGGTAGGCGTTATGCATGCTTGCGGTCATGATACCCATGTTGCCATTCTGATGGGTGCAGCAGAAATTTTGGCAAAAAACACCAATTTTGCAGGGACCGTCAAATTTATTTTTCAACCGGCTGAAGAAGGAGCGCCTGAAGGCGAAAAAGGAGGTGCAAAATACATGATAGAAGAAGGTGTGTTGCAAAACCCTGATGTAGATGCCATTTTTGGATTGCACATCAATTCGGGAACCCACGTAGGTAAAATTCGCTACAAACCCAGAGGTACCATGGCTGCCTCACAGCGTTTTGTCATTGATATACAAGGAAAACAGGCACATGGATCAACCCCATGGCAGAGCGTTGATCCTATTGTTACGGGGGCGCAAATCATCACAGGTTTACAAACACTCATCAGTAGAAATTCGGAGTTGACCAAAGAAGCGGCAGTAGTTTCTGTAGGCTCCATACATTCTGGAGTACGTTTTAACATCATTCCAGAATCATTGCAAATGATTGGTACCATCCGAACTTTGGATCGGGATATGAAAGAAGTAATTCGTGAACGTATGAAAACATTAGTAACATCTATTGCAGAAGCGCATGGAGCAACCGCTACGGTTGATATACAAGACGGTACCGATATCACATATAACGATCCTGAACTTACCGCTTTTGCTGTAAAAAGTCTTCAAAAAGTTGCGGGCAGTGACAAAGTAGAGCTGATGCGTGCGATTACCGGTGCTGAGGATTTCTCATATTTTCAGAGTAAAATTCCTGGGTTTTATTTTTTTCTAGGAGGGACACCAACCGATGTTCCTGAAGCGGACGCACCCTCACACCACACACCCGGTTTTTATGTAGATGATGCCAGTTTGTTGCTCGGTGTAAAAGCCATGACACAACTCACACTAGATTATCTTAAAAACTAAATTCCTTTAGTTATACTTTGGTGGGCATAAGCAAATCCTTCTGCCCACCAATGATTCATTTTTTGTTGGTCGAAAATCAGCGAATTGGTCGTCAACACTTGCGGGGTATGAAAAACACGTAAACTCCCATCATAGGCTTTGGCAGTCATTTTTCCAAGTGCGAGGTCGTGCTCTGCAATTTGGTCGACCATAAAATCAAACAACACAGTCAGTGCATCAAAGGCATTACGGGTAGGCATTCTGTTGATTTGTGGGACCGCGGTATTAAGCATGATGGCGTCAACATGAGTTGCCCCCATTTCAAAAGCCTTTGAGATTGGAACGATGCAGCCCAAGCCGCCATCGGCATACTCGGACTGGTTTTTCTGAACCAAACTCATAAAGGGAATATAATTGCATGAAATCCAAATCCAATCAATAAAATCCTCATAGCTGCAATCTGACGCCTTTTTGTATTCGACTTTATTGGTTGTCAAATTGGATACGGTCACTATTATTTGTTTTTTTTGCTGCTGTATGATTTTAAAATGTTCTTTTGGCAAGGTTTGGCCAATGAGTCTGCGCAGTGCCAAACTTTCGCCAAAGGTTTTACGCCCTTTAATAAAATTTTTTAACACATTGAGGTGGTGAATGCCAATGGTGGGTATCTTATTTTTATATCGAATTGTAAATGGGCAATTACTAAAAATATGGTCTTGAGTAACCGAGGTAAACACATTTTTGATGTAGGACAACTCCCCCATGGCCAAATGACTAATGAGCAAACTACCGGTCGAGCTTCCGAGGAAAAAATCGTATTGGTGCTGGGCCTCTTCGATAAGATATTGTGCAATTCCACCTGCAAAGGCCCCTTTGCTGCCCCCTCCCGAAATGACTAAAGCACGCATAGTTTAAATGAATTTGTCCCTATAAATTTAAAAACTTCTCAAAGATCAAATGCAGAAATCCCGTATTTTCGTTTTATTCATACACGCATGGATCCACTACAAACACCAATAGCATACCTCAAAGGCGTAGGACCTAACCGTGCGTTGTTGCTGCAATCCGAACTGGGGATCTATACCTTTCAAGACTTATTGCATTTTTTTCCCAATCGATATATCGACCGAAGCACAACTTTCAAAATCGCCGCATTGCCACAAAGTACTGCTGAAGTACAAATCGTGGGCCGTGTAACCGATTTGCAATTGATTCAACAAAAAAGGGGCAAACGCCTTTGTGCGCAATTTGAGGATGAAACAGGTCGGTTAGAACTCGTTTGGTTTCGTGGGTATAAATGGATTATGGAAGGGCTTCGCAAAAACGAAACATATGTGATTTTTGGTCGCCTCAATTGGTATAACGGACTTGTCTCTATGCCGCATCCAGAAATGGAACTTCTATCATTGTTTGAACAAGGACCAAAGATTGCCTTAAAACCGCTTTATCCAAGTACTGAAAAACTGGCACAAAGAGGGATCTCACAGCGGATTATACATAAAATGATGATGGCGTTGTTTGATGCTGCTCAAAACGGATTTAGCGAATCGCTTTCAGAAAATCTGATGAAGCAACTCGGCCTACTTCCTAAACGTGAGGCGTTACAGCAAATTCATTTTCCGACCAGCCACGAGGCACTTGGGCGTGCGCAATTTCGGCTAAAATTTGAGGAGCTTTTTTATATACAATTGCAATTATTGAAGAAAAATCAAGAACGCAAACAGAAAATAAAGGGCTATATTTTTTCTAAAGTAGGAACCCATTTTAAAGTATTTTATAACAAAATCCTTCCTTTTGAATTGACCAACGCCCAAAAAAAAGTATTGAAAGAAATTCGTTCTGATATGGGTACTGGCGCTCAAATGAACCGCCTTTTGCAAGGCGATGTTGGCTCGGGCAAAACAATAGTTGCATTTATGGCCCTATTGCTCGCCATAGACAATGGCTACCAGGGCTGCATCATGGCCCCAACAGAAATATTGGCCCAACAACATTTTCAATCGATTTCATCGCTTCTAGAAAACATGGATCTGCAAGTTGGGATTCTGACAGGCAGCGTTAAGCAAACCGATCGTACCCCTTTACTAGAAGACCTAAAAGAAGGAAAACTAAAAATTATTGTGGGCACACATGCGCTCTTGGAGGACAAAGTGGTGTTCAACAATTTGGGCTTGGCCATCATCGATGAACAACATCGATTTGGTGTCGCCCAAAGGGCCAAATTGTGGAAAAAAAACACCTTGCCTCCCCATGTTTTGGTGATGACCGCAACCCCAATACCCCGAACGCTGGCAATGAGTCTCTATGGCGATCTCGACAATTCGATCATCGACGAATTACCACCTGGAAGAAAAGCCGTAAAAACCGTACATCGCTTTGATAAAAATCGTCTTAAAGTGTTTCAATTTCTAAAAGAAGAAATCAATAAAGGGCGACAAGTTTACATCGTATATCCGCTGATTCAAGAGTCCGAAAAGATGGACTACAAAGATTTGATGGATGGATATGAAAGCATTGCTAGGGATTTTCCAACTCCAGACTACCAAATCAGTATTGTACACGGTCAAATGAAAGCAGAAGATAAAGCCTATGAAATGGCGCGATTTGTAAACGGGCAAACCCAAATCATGGTAGCCACAACCGTTATCGAAGTGGGTGTCAATGTACCCAACGCCTCAGTAATGGTAATCGAAAGTGCCGAACGATTTGGTTTATCGCAATTACATCAATTGCGAGGGCGTGTTGGTCGGGGCAACGATCAGAGTTATTGCATACTAATGAGTAGCCATAAACTTTCTGACGATGCAACTACCCGTCTCAATACTATGGTCCAAACAAACGATGGGTTTAAGATTGCCGAAGTAGATCTTAAACTCAGAGGCCCTGGTGACCTAATGGGCACCCAACAAAGTGGTCTATTGCAACTTAAAATTGCCGACCTCGCCAAAGACCAGCAATTGCTCAAAACCGCTCGTGCATGGGCCGCAGCAATTCTCAAAAAAGACCCTGAGCTGCTTCATCCTGCTAATGCCCCCATTCGTAAAACTTATACGGCTTTAGGTGCCTTCAAAAACATTTGGAATTATATCAGTTAGCGAACACCATCTCTAATAGATTATTATATTTGCAGGACGACTTTATTTCGGATATAAAACCCTTTTAGAACGTGAAAATATCTCTCAACTGGCTCAATGAATATTTAAAAACAACACTCACTATTGACCAAGTTTCCGAAATGCTCACCGATCTAGGTTTGGAGGTAGAAGGAACAACAGCATATGAATCTATCAAAGGCGGTCTAAAAGGTGTAGTCGTTGGTGAAGTATTAACTTGTGAAAAACATCCCAATGCTGACCGTCTAAAAATTACTACCGTAACTATAGGAGGTGACACTCCCCTACCTATTGTCTGTGGTGCTCCCAATGTAGCCAAAGGACAAAAAGTGGTCGTAGCAACGGTTGGGACCAAACTGTTTCCCTACAG
>JAFMLE010000020.1:2089-32988 GCA_017852395.1 Flavobacteriaceae bacterium | reverse complement strand
TTTTGTTTATGATCATCCAACAAGTCAATCAATACCCACAATATTTTAATTATCCGGTTGCGGTAACTGAAAAGAATAAAAAAGCGCTGTATCGCCAAGCACAACAGCTTATGTCCATTGTCAATGCCTATGTCGTTTTGTTGTTTCTATACATCCAATGGCAAACCATCCAGGTTGCTCGGGGTTTGGCAGAGGGCTTAGGCACGTATTTCCTTGTTGTGGTGTTTTTGCCTGTGTTGTTGGGTGCTGGTTTTGCAATCAAACAAACCTTTAGAAAAAGAAATAGCGCATCTTAGTCCAGATTTAATCGCCAACCAATGCCAATAGGGTGTTGCGCTCTCTTATCGGCCTCAAACAAGGGGGTCAATTCGTATTTGGCATAGAGCATGGTATCATTCCCGAGACTGATATATCCGCTGATACCCACCACAAGATCGTTAACATTGAGATGGTCCTTGTATTTGTCTTTTTTTCTTTTTCCATCAATTCGGTATTTGAGTTTATGAACATTTCGAATGTTAAATCCAACATATCCTCCTATGCCAAATCGTAGGGCCGAGTTGTTTTTCATGCCATAGTGTTTTAGGGTAACGGGACCTAAATCGGCTTTATTAAGTACTTTTTGAGTCGGGCCAAAATGCAAATGAAGGGGGAAAACCAGTTGGGTAATGGTCAACTTTGATTTGGTCAACGGATACTGAAAGGGCTCAAAAAACACCTGATTGTTTTCTTTTACCAAAATACGGTTGTCGGTAATTTTGAATCCGTTGATCATAAAAGACGTTCCGTATTTTATTTGCCATCGGGGGTCTTTTAAAGACAAGGGGCGTTTCCAGGACCATCCGATTTCAAAAAACCGCGAACCAAAGTATTTGTAAGGGCTGTCCTGCAATCGTTCTCCTTCGATGATTGCGTTGTTAAATCCAAAAGCCAAAACCAACCCATCGCTCAAAAAGGTATATTCTACATCGTCATTTAGCAGTTCTACGGCCAATACTTTGTCGGTGTCTAAGATTTCTTGTGTGCCTCCAGCCTGTTTTTGTTCTTCGCGAATCCGTGATTCAAATGCGCGAAGCCGTGCTTTTGTTTTGGCCAGTTTAAGACTGTCTCCCACCTTGGGGTCTAGCCCTTGTGCGATCTGATCGTTGATTTCTTGGATTTCTCTTTTAAGCTCTTGTTGAAGCTTTTGCGCTTCTTGTTTGGAGATTTCTGCACTTTGATTTTGGGCAAAAAGGACGCTTGTTGAAAGGCTTAGAAGTATTATAAGCTTTCGGAGTTTTAGTTTCATAAGTTTGGATTTTAAGATGTTCGAAAACGAATTATTTAGACACTAGACGATTTTTATCCTTGGTGGTTTTGATGAGTTTATAAAGCTTTCCTTTTAACGTACTTTCAAAATACATTTCGTTTTCCAAATAAAATAAAAGCCGAGTTGCTTCATAGGTGCGTCGCTCCTCTTCAAGTTGGGCCTGTGCTATTGATCGGTATTTTTCTAATTCTAATTTAAGCTTTTGATCACTAAGATATTGGGTCATAAAAGCGCTCAAAGATGGATCGCTATTTGGTACTGTTTGGGATAAACCTGCCTGATGTTTTTTTATTGATATCGGGTTTTGTATTACTCTATTAGGCTTAGCAACTACCGCTTGGGTGGTCCTTTTTTGATCAATCAATTCTGTGGGTACTTCTTGTAGGGTAATTGTCTCCGGAACAGAATGTGTGTTGGGTTCTAAGGGCGGTTGTTCCAGCGGCTTTGGAAGCCAGATTAGTAGTCCTATTATTGCTACTGCCACCGATAGTCCATAGCCCATAAAAGAACGCTTTGTCGCCAAGCGCCTCTGAAGGTGCTGCCATAACTCAGCGCGAACGGGTGCTTCTTGCTGTTGGACCTGTGTGCGGTATAGGGCTTCAAATTCGTTGAGATTCATGATGGGTATCGGTATTAAGGTATTGTTGTAAATTTTTTCGGGCTCTGCTAAGTAGTACTTTAGAATGGATGAGGGTTATGTCTAGTTTTTGGGCAATTTCTTTGTGTGAAAATCCCTCGACAACAAACAATCTAAAAACCATGCGTTGTGATTGGGGGAGTTGATTTACCAGCTGATCGAGATCAAGGTGTGATAGATGGTTGTCGATGGTTTCGGAGGTTTCTAAAGCAAAATCGACCAACTCAATATTTACAAAACGTTTAGCTTTTTGATGTCGTAATAAAGTCAAGGATTCATTGACCATAATCCGACGTAGCCAGGGCAAAAATTTTTCGAGATCCTCCAGTTGTTCGAGCCGCGAAAACGCTTTATAAAAACCTTGAAGTAGTGCATCTTCTGCCAACGTTTTTTCTGTAAGATACCACCTACATACCGCCATCATTTTTGGTGCATAGATCCCAAACAATTGTTCTTGCGCAAGTGCCTCATTTTTTTGAGCAGCACGAATTATTTGCCGTTCGTCATTAAAAAGGGATCTTATTTTCATCTTTTTGAGGCGGTTCTATATACAAGACGCTAATTTTTGAAGAAAGGTTACAAGGCCTTATTAATTTTTTAAAAAAGAATAAAAAAAGCGCCTGATGGCGCTTTTAATTACCCTCCATAAGGGGGGTTATCCGTTTAGGGCTTCTGCGCCACCTACAATTTCTAAAATTTCGTTGGTGATGGCCGCCTGTCTTGCTTTGTTATAGGTCAGTTTCAACTGATCTCTTAGCTCTGTTGCATTATCCGTGGCTTTGTGCATGGCAGTCATACGAGCGCCATGTTCACTAGCAAAAGAGTCTCTCACAGCCTTAAAGAGTTGCATCTTAAGTGACTTGGGCAGCAGTTCACTAAGAATGGCTTCTTGAGACGGTTCGAAAATATAATCCGTTACAGTCCCAGAGGTGGCTTGTGGGTCTTTTGCTGTTATTAAGGGCAAAAACGCTTCATGCTTTACTATTTGAGTCGCGGCGTTTTTAAATTGATTATAGACCAACACAACTTCATCGTAGGTCCCCGCTGCAAAACCATCCATAATGTGCTGTGCTACAGTGCCGACATTTGAGAAGACAAGGTCGTCAAACAATTGGTCCTGGGTACTAACTACTTCAAATTTTTTAGAAAGCAAGTCGCTTCCTTTTTTGCCAATTGAAAGAATTTTTACGGTATTCTCACGATAGGTTTCTTGTGCCAATTGCTGTGTTGCTTTTATGATATTGGCATTAAAAGCACCACAAAGCCCTCTGTTGGAGGTAATGGGTACTAAAAGAACCGTTTTTACGGGACGCACTTCTGAGAACGGGTTTTGCCCCCCGTTAGTTGCTTCAGAAAGGTTTTGGATTAGTTCCGTCAATTTATCCGCATAAGGGCGCATGGCAGTGATGGCGTCTTGGGCTTTTTTGAGTTTTGCCGCAGACACCATTTTCATAGCGCTGGTAATCTGCATGGTCGAAGAAACCGATGCTATCCTGTTGCGTATTTCCTTGAGGTTTGCCATCGATTATTCGTATTGCTTTGCGGTTTGCGCGGCGACTTCATTAAGGGAGTCTAGAACCTCATCGGTTAGTTTTCCTTGCTTAAGCATTGCCAGCACATCGCTATGTTTATTGCGTAACGTTTCCAAATAAACTTGCTCGTATTCTTTAACTTTTTCTACAGGAACACTGCGAAGCAAGTTTTTAGAACCGGCATAAATAATCGCTACTTGTTCTTCGACTTTAAATGGGTCGTTTTGTGCTTGTTTGAGTATTTCTACGTTTCTACGTCCCTTTTCAATCACATTAAGCGTTGCTGCATCAAGGTCTGATCCAAATTTTGCAAACGCTTCCAGCTCACGAAACTGGGCTTGATCTAACTTTAGAGTCCCCGATACCTTTTTCATGGATTTGATCTGTGCAGACCCTCCTACACGAGAAACCGAGATACCAACGTTAATTGCAGGCCGTACTCCAGAGTTGAAGAGGTCAGATTCCAAAAATATCTGTCCGTCAGTAATCGAAATTACGTTGGTTGGAATATAAGCTGATACATCACCCGCTTGGGTTTCGATTATAGGAAGTGCTGTTAGAGACCCTCCTCCTTTAACCACTTTTTTGAGAGATTCTGGTAGATCGTTCATCCCTTTTGCAATGGTGTCGTCGTTGATCACCTTTGCAGCACGTTCTAGCAAACGAGAGTGGAGGTAAAATACGTCCCCTGGATAGGCCTCACGCCCTGGAGGACGACGCAATAACAATGAAACTTCTCGATAGGCTACAGCTTGTTTTGAGAGGTCATCATAGATGATAAGTGCAGGGCGTCCAGTGTCTCTAAAATATTCTCCAATGGCTGCGCCCGCAAAAGGTGCATATACCTGCATCGGAGCGGGGTCAGAGGCGTTAGCTGCGACAATTGTTGTGTAGGCCAATGCGCCCTTGTCTTCCAAAGTTTTCGCAATTCCTGCTACTGTAGATGCTTTTTGTCCAATCGCAACGTAGATGCAATAAACGGGTTCCCCAGCGTCATAAAATTCTTTCTGATTAAGAATGGTGTCGATACAAACGGTGGTTTTTCCTGTTTGACGGTCACCGATCACCAATTCGCGTTGGCCTCTTCCTACAGGGATCATCGCGTCAATGGCTTTTACTCCGGTCTGTAAGGGCTCGTTTACGGGCTGTCTGAAGATGACACCAGGGGCTTTGCGTTCCAAAGGCATTTCGAAGGTTTCGCCCTCTATTGGTCCTTTCCCGTCTATTGGGTTTCCAAGTGTATCAACTACGCGACCAACGATTCCTTCTCCTACATTGATGGAGGCGATGCGTTGGGTTCTTTTTACGGTGTTCCCTTCTTTAATTTCTTTAGAAGGGCCGAGCAGTACAATCCCGACATTGTCTTCTTCCAGGTTGAGTACCATTCCTTCCATGCCGTTTTCGAAGGTAACTAGTTCTCCGTATTGTGCGTTGGTAAGCCCAAAAACGCGAGCAATACCGTCTCCTACTTCGAGTACAGTTCCAACTTCGTCCAAAGCAGTGGCGGAGTCGAGTCCGGCAAGTTGATTTTTTAAGATTGCTGATACTTCAGCGGGCTTCATTTCTGCCATAATATTTTATTTATGCGCTATAATTTGTTTTCGTTAGGGCTCTTTTGTAAGCTTCCAATTGGTAGGCGATGCTTGCGTTATATTCGAGATCACCAACACGAAGGATAAAACCACCTAAAATTTGCGGGTCTACCGTGTTTTCTAAAGACACTTTTGCTGTGGTAAGCGTTGCCGCTTTTTCAAGTACTTTTTGACGGGTCGTCTCATCTAGAGGTATGGCGGTAATTACGCGTGCCTTTGTCTTGCCAAGGTGAGCATCATAAAGTTTGAGGAAATTCTCGGCTACAGCCTGCAAGATGTCGATACGCTTATTTTGTTTTAATAAATCAAAAAGTTGATGCGTTGTCGGATGTGCGCTTGCAAAAATTTCTTTAACGGCGTTGAGCTTGTTTTGTGCGGGTACTATTGCATTGTCCAAGAATCGTGCAATCTCATTTTGTTGATTTATTTGTTCAACAATTTGTTGCATGTCTTGGGCCACTTGCTCTTGAGATTTTTGGTCTAGAGCGTGGCTTAACAAAGCCTTTGCATAACGAAGCGCAGCGCGAGAGGTTTTCATACTTTATTTGATGTTAACGTCTTTAAGCAGTTTTTCGACCAGTGCGGTTTGCTTTTTGTGGTCTTCCAATTCGGACTGAAGCACTTTTTCGGCGATTTCGAGTGAAAAGCCAGCCACTTGACGCTTAAGGTCTTCTATGGCTGCTGCTTTTTCGGTTTCGAGCGCGGCTTGTGCTTGCGTCAAGATACGATCGGCTTCTTTTTGAGCATCTGCTTTGGCTTGTTCAACCAACTGGGCGCCTGTTGCGCGTGCATCTTTTAACAATGCTTCGCGTTCGGCACGTGCTTCTTTGAGAATCCGTTGGTTGTCTTCTTGAAGCGCTTCCATTTCTTTGCGGGCATCTGCTGCTGCACCTAAAGCATCTTTGATCGAGGTTTCACGTTCATTGACCGTGTCCAAGATGGGTTTCCAGGCGTATTTTTTTAGCAATAAGACAAGCCCTACAAAGATGAAGAGCTGCCAAAAAAACAGACCAAAAGAAAATTCGCTGATTAATTTTTCCATTGTTTGGTATTTAATCGTTAAACGTTACCTAAAAGCGGAGACGTTGTCGTATTAAACGGCAAACAATGCTGCGAAACCGATTCCTTCTACAAGAGCCGCTGCAATAAGCATTGCGGTTTGAATTTTTCCATAAGCATCGGGTTGACGACCGATAGCCTCCATAGCACCTTTACCGATTTGACCGATACCGATACCTACACCGATTACTACTACACCTGCTCCTAAGATTGCGGGAATTTCCATATTAAATTGATTAAGAATTAAACATAATTTATTGTTAATGCGCTTCTTCGTGCTCATGCTCTTCGACGGCAAACCCAAAATATAGAGCCGAGAGTACCGTGAAGATATAAGCTTGTAAAAGTGCTACCAAAATTTCGATTATTGAGATGGCAAACGCCAGTCCAAAGGACAAGGTTGAGCCAAACCAGTTTTTGAATATAAAAATCAAGCCAATAAGGCTCATCAATACAATGTGACCCGCAGATATGTTTGCATACAAACGGATCATCAACGAAAAGGGCTTGATAATAACGCCCAAAAGTTCAATGGGTGCTAAGGCCAAGCGCATGATTTTTGGCACACCAGGCATCCAAAAAATGTGCATCCAGTAGTCTTTTTTGGCTGTAAAATTGGTGATCAAAAATGTTAAAAAGGCCAGTGAAAATGTGATGGCAATGTTGCCTGTTACATTGATTCCGAGTGGGGTAAGCCCCAAAATATTTAAAAACCAAATAAAGAAAAACAGGGTGAGCAAATAGCTCATGTATTTTTTGTAGTGCTTCTCTCCAATATTTGGGATTGCAATTTCATCACGGATATGCAAAATAATCGGCTCAAAAAAGCGCCCAACGCCTTTGGCAATCATACCGTTGTTTGCATAGGACTGTGCCAATCCTTTGAAAAGGAAAAACATAAGCAGTGCCGTAACGATGATCGTAAACACGTTTTTGGTAATTGAAAAATCCAGTGGTGCAATGTTGGTTGCATGATGGTTCTCATCATAGTCAATCGTTCCTGCTGCATCGGTACGGTAGATTTTACCATGATCCAGCTTATAGTATCGGTCTCCTACCTGGGCTACAGTTTCGCCGTGGTGCAATTTTGATGAAGAAAAAATAGTAAGGCCTTCATCCCACAAAATGACCGGGAGCGGCATGCCTATATGTACTTTGTGACCGTCTTGGGCAGTATAACTTAATAAGTTGAAGTCGTAGGTGTCCTCAAGGTGATGTTTGATGTATGCACGGATTTCTGACTTGAGGTCTTGGCTTGGAGCTTCCGTTTCTTTGGCAAAAGTGAACGAAATAAAAAACAGTAATGAAAGTAAATTTATTCGCTTAATGATATTTACCATTGGGTCGCTCGAGTTGTAGTTTCAAAATTTGCTGCAAATGTAACCCTTCTCAAGAACTTTTACCTAACGTTTTTACAAAAAAATTCCTGCCTGTCGCAAGTTGATAAATCGGCCCTGCCCTAATAGAAACCTCTAACTTCTTTTCTGCAGTAAAATCATGAAGGCCATTTGAAAAAAAAGCGCCAAAAAATAGGGTATGAAAAACAAGGAAAACTCCATCCGAGAAGTAAGATCGTCAGCGCGAAATAGCGGATAAATCCACACAAAATAAAACGTAAGCTTGAGCAGACTTCCCGAAAAGAAAATTAGGGTCATGGCTGGATTTTGTCTTTTACTTGCTGGGATAAGCCCTAGGATCACCGTAGTGGCAATTAGGACATTTATAAGGTGCGACCGCTTTAGTGCCAACATCATTTCGGCCGTTAAAGAGGAGTTGCTACTTTGCAATAAATAGGTAAGGGCCAAAACACTCCAAAAAAGTATGAAAAACCAGCTCTTTTTCATGGCTTACCTGAGGTGTTTGGTTTGAGCGTAAATCAAATAAAGAATGACAACAAGGCCCAAAGTCGATACGCCTAAAGTCCCATAGGCTTTGTCTCCTGCCAAATAAATGTCTAATTTTTTGCCTGCATATGCCGCTAGATACATCACTGCCGCGACCTGAAATGCCAATCCAGAAAAAACCAACCAGTTATTAGGCTGTTTTTTCATGTGCGTCTTGCTTGGGTAAGGATTTGACTTCCTTCTCCGCCTCGCCCATGGTACAGGTCGCATTAAAGGTTGCGCCAGATTCTACAATAAGACGCTTGGTGGCCACATCGCCCTCTACTATACAGGTGGGTTTGAGTGTTAGGTTTTCCTCAACAAAAAGGTTTCCTTTGATTTTGCCTTCGACATCTGCGTTTTGGCAAGTGACTCCTCCTAGTATTTTACCTTCTTTCCCAACAATGACTCTTCCCGAAGTCTTTATGGTGCCTTCTAAAGTTCCGTCAACTCTAAAGTCTCCTTCGGATAGAATTTCTCCTTTGATGATTGTGGTGTTTTCTATTCGGCTATATTGGCCGTTGGCGTCAATGTTTTTCATATTCGTTCGTTTTGGTCCAGTTTTTGTCCATCAGCATTTGACGATAGTCCTTACTTAGGACGACAAAGTTATGTAAATCTATTATTAAATTTGAATTTGACCCCAAGGTATTCTTAATCGCGCGTACTTTTTGAGGGGTGGGTATGCCATGTACAACTACAAAAACTTCTTTTTCATTAAATGAATCTATAGAGAGTTTCCAAAAGCGATTTTTGGAAACTATGGGCTGCAATTGTTCGGCAAGCTTTGTTTCTAAACTGTCCTTTTTCTCAAGAGGGAAAATCCATTTATACGAAATCAGTGTTTTTAATGTGTTTGTTGTGTCAATCATTTGGCTTTTGACCTTCAATCGTTGAGCAGTAGTGGAAATTTCTGTATCTGGATACCGCTGTATGACTTCTTGCAAGGCGGCCGACCAAGCAGCAGTTCCTTGAAGCCGTCCAATGGTGTTGGCCTTAAGTAGGTCCAGGCGCGGTGCATATTCGGTTGGGCCCAAAACCACCTGATAGGTGTTCGCTTTTTGTAACAGTTGGTCAAATTGCTTCTGTTCAAACAGCTCCAGCAGTTTGCTGTAGATTGCTTTAGGGGTTTGTTGGTCGGGGTTGGCCATTTGACTGCTATCTTTTAAAATTTGAGCGTATGCCGTGTTGGGGTGTTTGGTGGTTATTTTTTGTTTGAGCTGCCGCGCACGAGTGGTGTCTTTATTTTCTAAAATTTTGTACAAATAATACAACGCTGGAGCATCGATTGCCGCCTCGGGGTTTTTGGTCTCTAGGGTGTCCAGTCTGTTTTGGGCTAAGCGATCATTTTTGAATTTTTCTTTATAAATCATCCCTAGTTGGAGATAGGCCTGGTGGTTGCGTTTTATGATGCTGTCTTTTTCGGCTTGGGTTTTGGGCAAACGGTCTAAATAACTCTGAGCCGTTTCTAAAACAATTTCAGCCGGTGCTAACCCATCGGTTTGTGTCCTGGTTTGGTTGTCTGCCACTACGCCGGTTAGGGTGTTTGACCAGCGCCAATTGTCCACATTGGGGCGATTGCCCCAATTGGCTTCGAAAAATTGTTTGCCTTCTACTACCAAAAGGGGGTTGTAGAAATAGAATTGATTTTGGTTGCCTGCCCGGCTAAAGAGGCCTTTGTTGGTTTTTTGAGCGGTGATGGATGCGCGCTCCATGGCACGTTTTTTTTCGAGATGGTTTTCAAAATATTGCCGCTGTTGTGCCGTGTCTAACGCCATAATCCGCAATAGACTATCGGTCGCAACCACAATGCGTTCATCGCGGATTACACCTTCTAAATTGTCGCGTTCTCTTTGGGTTCTCTTTTGAATAAGGCTTTGGCTTGGCAGTAGCGGTAAAAGGCTGTCTAAATAGGCCCCTGCCAAAGGATAATTTTGCTTTTGAAAATAATAATTGGCCAGGTCTCGGTAGTTGGCCCTCTTGGTTGGGGGGTCAATCGTGGTCATTTTTTGAGAAAGTGACAAATATCGTTGCGCCAAACTATCGTTGCCTTGGTGGAGATGTAGTATTCCTAATGCTCTATAAATTGTGTGTTTGAACATCCGGTTGTCATAGCGGTCGATCAAGCCCGTCATTTCTTCTTCGGGGTCAATGCCCTCCAGGTGTTGCTCCAATAGAAGTCGTTTGAGTTTGGCGTTAATCCAGAATTTTCGTGGGGTCTTTTTTTTGAGGTTGACCACCTGGTTGTATGCCCAATAGGCAGAATCTTTTTGGCCTAAGTCTTCAAATAATTGTCCCGTGATATAAAAATACCGCCCTTGTATTTGGGGTTGCTTGGCTGCTTCGGCAGCACGCTTGATATAGACCACAGCAGAGTCCCTATTGTTTAACTTGATAAAGGCTTGAGCGACCGTAGCATTTGCGGGGCTATAATGGCGGCTCTTGAAGACCAAGCCTCGGGCAAGGCTTCGGAGGTTGGTTATGGCCAACTCATAATTATAAAGTCGGATATTGGTTTTTTCGCGCCAAATCAACGCTTCTACAAAACCCTCTGGGTTGCTGTAGTTTTCTAACAAATAATTAAAGGCCTCTAAGGCCGGAAAAAAGCGCCGATCATAATAACGTGCTTTTCCCAACAATAGATAGGCCGCGTCTATTTGATCGTTTTTCTGCTTGCCCCCAATATTCATAGAGTGCTTTTGAATGGCTTTGACGGCTTTTTCTTCTGCACGATCAAAACCCGGAACAACGGTGTTGTCGTTTTCGGATTCGCCTTGCAACAAAATGGGTTCTACATCCAAAAGGTCAAAAAAATTGTCTTCGATGGTTTCGGACAAAATCGTTTCGCCCATCTTGAGCGCTTCCTGACCATTAAACATCACGTTATATTTGGTGTTTAACCGATGGTATTGGCGGTTGGTGAACCGGTTTTTTTTGGTCGAACATGCACTGATAAGTAGCAACAGGCCTACCCAAAAGGCAGTCCAATATATCGGTTTTGAATGGCGTAAATTCATCGCCTTTAATAACTGAAAAAATGGGGTTTTAGTATGTTAGCCTTTAAAATAGGCTTCGAGTTCGGCCAAGGTTTGTGGGGTTTTGTTAATGTCTTTGAGGAGGCGCCCTTTTTCGAGCAGGACAATTCGATTGCAAACTTCGGTGACGTGCATCAAATCATGGCTCGATATCAAAAAGGTCGTCTTTTGAGTTTGGGCCATGCTAGAAATCAATTCTTTGAGTCTGATTTGGGTAGTGGGATCAAGATTGGCAAAAGGTTCGTCCAAAATAATGGTTTGAGGCATCCCGATCAGGGCGGCAACGATTCCTACTTTTTTTTGATTGCCCTTAGAGAAGTCCCTCAAGTATTTTTTTTTGTTTAATATCTCACCGTTAAAAAATCCGATAAATTGCTCCAGCCACTCGTCTAAGGTTGCTTTTGAAACCTTTCTTAGGTCCGCAACAAATTGAAAATATTCTTCGGGTGTTAAATAACCGATCAGAAAACTTTCGTCGATAAATGCGGATGTGGTTTTTTTCCAATCTTCATTTTCAGAAACGATTATTCCGTGGTTAGAAACCGTTCCTGTCGAGGGTCTTATCAAATCAAGAATAAGACTGAATAAGGTGGTCTTTCCTGCGCCGTTGTTGCCTACCAGGCCAAAGCATTGCCCTACTGGAATTTCTAGATTGGGAAGGTCCAAAACCACTTGGCCTCCATATTTTTTTGATAATTGTGAAATGGTGATCATTTAATCTTTTTTATTAAACGCTTCGAGCGTGGTATATTTTCCTTTGATGTAAAATTTGACAACCTGATCCAACAGTTTGTTTTTGAATAGTAGCCCCAATAGTCCCGTTATCGTGAGTAGCAATACGCCTCCTTTAAATCCCCAGGCCAGCTTGCCCAACCAAAAGAGCCCAACGGGCAATAGAATTTTGGGGAGGGTAAACAACAATTGACTAAAATTAAAGGCCTGGGTGTTTTCAAACGCTTTGGCTTTGACGTTGAGCTTGATTGGGAAACGATTTATCGCACCAGAAAAAAGTGTTATAAACGTACCGAGTCCGATATTAAAAATGGCGCCTGCCAAAATCAATGCATAGACCTTGACGCCAAAATAAAGGTAGGGAAAACAAAGCGCGGCAGCCAAAACTACAGAAAGAGTCATCAGCAGCCATTTGGATCTTAGATAGGTTCTATACGACAAATTTTGGCACATCAACATCGAATAATATTCGCTGTCCCATGCCGGTACGCTTTGTCCATACGTAAGCATAAAACCCCCTGTTGTAAAAATTGCCGCAAAGACCCACATTGGGCTGTCCATATAGATGTCTTGGGTAAAAAAGATCAAGCCATAAAACAAAAACAACACAAACATTAATACAATTTGTCGTGCTCTTACATTTCTAAAGATCAGTCTAAAATCATTTTTGATCAGCGGGGCATCTTCTCCCAAACGATCTAAAAAATGAAGCTGCATGCCCAAAACTTGCTCGCGCTTAGACTGAAGGCCTGTGTCCAAATAAAATTGGGATTTTAAGTGGTTAAACGTGATTTGAGCCATAAGCACAAAGGTTACCATTGGCGCCAAGATCAGCAAGGGCTGTTCATAAAGCATTTGCATGGCCTGTCCCGCACTACTAATCACCGGTACGATTTGATAATACTCTAGCAGGCCTCCCAAAAAAACAATTGCCGTCACGGGATAAATCCATTTTGTTTTGTTTATCAAAAACGACAAAAAATTGATGCTCAACACCATCAAAAGCACACCCAACCACCACAATAACATCTGCACTGCTGAAGCCCCTTTTGTAATTGAAACAATGCTAAAAGGAAGGAAAATTAAAATCGGTACGAGATTATATAATGAAAAGGTGATTTTAAACAACACGTTCATAATCACCCGTCTTTTGGGAATCGGTAATAACAAAAAATTCTTAATGTCTGTTACGGGCAATTGTTGTAAAAAATAACGGAACAACAACTCTACAAACAGATAATATATAAACACCCGATTGATCACGTTTATGGGGGGATGTTCGGGCACCATTTTCTCCAATAGGTAGTGCAGCCCCAACCCGAGTAACAAAAAAGAGGCGGCCATGTAGAGCACAAAAAACCCGATCAAAATACGGGTGACGAGCTTCATCTCCCACTGAGGGCTTCTAAAAAACTTTTTTTTATTAAACGCTCGAAAAGAAAAGGAGTTCATTTTTGGGGTTTCTTTCAAAGGTATACTTTTTTGACGATTGCTCTTGTTGTGCTATGGCGCTATTCTTCGTGTTGGAGATTTCAACCCAATAATTTTATTTATTTTTGAGCCAAAAAATTTGCGATGCCCAAATACTATCCACTAAAAATAACCAACATCAACCCAATCACTGATCGATCAGTTGTTGTCACTTTTGGTGTTCCAGAAAAACTCCAAGAAGTGTTTCGTTACAAAGCTGGTCAATATCTTTCGTTAGAAACGACCATCGAAGAAGAAACCGTGCGCCGTTCCTATTCGATTTGTAGCCCGCCCAAATCGGGTATGCTACAGGTCGGAATCAAGCAAATTCCAAACGGTGTGTTTTCGACCTATGCCAATAAATCGCTTGCAGTAGGAGACATTATCAATGTTGGTGTGCCCGAAGGGCGGTTTGTTTATACCCCAAAAGAACGCCCAGAAACCATTGTTGCCTTTGCTTCAGGTAGTGGAATCACTCCGATCTGGTCCATTGCACAATCGGCTTTATCGGCGCATCAAGACAACCAATTTGTACTCGTCTATGGGAATAAATCAATCGCAGACACTATGTTTTACGATGCAATTGCGCAGCTGGAGCAAAAACACCCAGATCGTTTTCGTGTTCATCGTATATATAGTCAAACTCCTGCCTCTAACAGCGCTTTTGGAAGAATTGATCAGAGCGTAGTTCAAGAGCAGCTTAAGGCGTTAGGGGGGCCTGCAGCGCATTACTACCTTTGTGGTCCCGAGCAAATGATTTTGGACGTGTCCATGGCGTTAGAAGAAAATAAGGTGCCAAAAGCTGCGGTTTCATTTGAGCTCTTCACGGCTTCAAATTCTAGTGCATCAGACACCAATGTGGTCGATGAAGCTGTTGGACAAAAGGTAGAAATCATTTGCGATGATGTACGATATCAACTAGAAAATATCCAAAATAAAATTATCCTAGATGCTGCGCTTAACCAAAAAATCGATGTGCCCTATTCCTGCCAAGGGGGTGTTTGTAGCAGTTGCATCGCCCGAGTAAAAGAGGGGCAGGCATCGATGGACAATAATCAAATACTCACCGAAAGTGAAATTGCAGAAGGATTGATTCTAAGCTGTCAAGCACGAGCCCAAACGGCAACGCTAGTTGTTGATTTTGACGACGTATAGGTTCGTTTTTTTCTTAATTCATCGAAAAATTTCGGCGCTTTTTACAAAGAAAGTTTAGAAAGCATGTACTGGCCCAATGGACTGGTCAGTAGATTGAACAATAGTAACAGTACAACAATAAAATGATGTGCACGAATTTTAAAAAACCGCTCTTGGATCTGGCTCAACAACATTGCCAGAGGAAGTGTCAATAAAATGGCCTCGTTGAGCAGGTGTTCTGAACCAATCCAATAAATAACCACCAAGCAAAGAATAAGGTTTGTTGTTTTTAGATTATTGATTCGTTTGGTCGCCCCTTTTGACCTAAGTGCCGAAAGAAACAGGATGCATACCAAAATCACAGTAGTGTATAAATAATTTTCTTGTAGGCCGGTTAGGGCTTCAAGGGGTTCTATAGGTCTATTATGGCTGCCATCAAAAAGTGGAACAGGCACCCAAGAAAATTGATGTATTGTATAGGCCAATGCAGGAACTGTTATCAGCGGAATTAACGGAACAAAATAATGTTTTGGGTCCCGGAGTTTATTCAATAAAAGTTGGGCAAAAAAGACCAACAACAGCCATAAGTGCTGGGGGCCTAAAATTAAAATTAGCGCCATCAACAACCCCCAATCAAAAAGATCTTGGACAAGCCTTTTGTTGGCACTACTATTGGTCATCCAAAAAGTAATGTGGTGACGATAATTCATCAACAGCCAGAGATTGAGCATTAAAAATACCAAAGGGGTTTGCCCTTGAAAGAAAAAAAGAGGCAAAAGCATGGGGAAATACAATAAGTGTCGGCTATTGGTTTGGGGCAAGCCGTTGTTTCTATAGAAAGCGCCCCACAAAAAAATCGCCGTAATTGACAAGAGGTACAAAAAGCCCGTATGCTTTAGGCCTGGAATAAAACCTGCTTGGAACTGCCCATGATATTGGACAAAATACAAAACCGTTAGTACTAAAATACTCCAAAAATAAGTAAGTGGTGTCGATTTACTAAAAGCTCTTGTGCGCATTGGAGGATTTGTTATTTTTGCAATATAATTAATCAAAGACTGATGAAAAATTTTTTTGAAGCCATTGCATACCTCTTCGAAGAAGTCCTATTTACCCCTTTCGAAATGCTCCGTAATCTCGAACTCCAAAACTGGTGGGTCGCCAATGGTGCTTCTTGGCTTTTTTTGTTAATCGGATTTGCTGCTGCAACCTACTGGACGCTTCAATTAAAAGGGTTTAACGATCGTGGGGAAGAAAACAAAGACCCCTCCGCACACTCTTTCTTATAACAAATCTTTTCCAAGATCTTTTCGATAATACATTTTGTCAAAAGAGATCTTCTCGATTTCTTGGTAGGCTTTTTTAAGGGCTAGATCCATATTATCCCCCAGCGCTGTAACGGCGAGAACGCGCCCTCCGTCGGACACCACTTGGTTGCCCTCAAGTCGGGTACCTGCATGAAACACAACTGCGTCTTCAACCGCTGCTAACCCATTGATTATTTTTCCTTTTTCGTACGCTTCAGGATACCCTCCCGACACAGCCATGATGGTTGTGGCTGCTCTAGGATCAATGGCTATCTGGTGTTCATGAAGTGTCCCTTGGGCTGTTGCCATCATCAACACTCCCCAATCATTGGTTATACGGGGCAATACCGCTTCGGTCTCTGGATCGCCCATACGCACATTATATTCGATCACATAGGGGTCGCCGTTGACGTTTATAAGGCCAATAAAAATAAATCCTTTGTAGGGGAGTTGGTCTTTTTTAAGGCCTTGAAGTGTTGGGGCAACAATGCGATCGTGGATTTTTTTTGTAAAAATTTCATCGGCAAACGGTACCGGAGATATGGCGCCCATGCCTCCTGTATTTAGTCCTGTGTCTCCTTCTCCGATTCGTTTATAATCTTTTGCCATCGGCAAAATCAAGCCCGAAGTACCGTCCGTTAACACAAAACAAGAAAGCTCAATGCCAGACAAAAACTCCTCGACCACAACTTTTGCCGAAGCAGCTCCAAATTTCTTTTCTACAAGCATTTCACGCAGGGCCGATTGGGCTTCCTTAAGGTCTTGGATAATCAACACCCCTTTTCCTGCCGCCAGACCATCGGCTTTAAGCACATAAGGGGGGTACATCGTTTCTAAAAAACGACAACCCGCCTCTATAGTCTGTTTGGTAAAGCTTGCATATCGCGCGGTCGGAATTTGATGACGCGACATAAATTCTTTGGCAAACTCCTTGCTCCCCTCTAGATTAGCAGCCGCCTTTTGAGGGCCAATAACCGGAATGTTTTTTAGGCGTTCATCTTGCAAAAAATAATCATGAATACCTGCAACAAGAGGAGCTTCTGGTCCTACGATAACTAAGTCTATTTGGTTTTGAAGAACAGCCGTTTTGATTTTTTCAAAATCCGTAACGGCTATGTCTAGGTTGGTTGCAATCTTTGCTGTTCCTGCGTTTCCGGGTGCTGCAAAGAGGTTTTTGCAATGTGTGCTCTGAGACAACTTCCAACAAAATGTGTGCTCGCGACCACCCGATCCAATAACAAGTATATTCATGATTATTTTTTGTAAAGATACATTTTCACAAAGAAAGGCGCTCTAAAATTGAAGGGTTAGTCTTTGAAAAAAGCCGTGGCTTTTGCTTCAATACGGCGGACAAAGTCTAAATGTTGGCGGGTCGGTTTTAGCTGCTCGAGTACTACATTCTTCAAGGCTTTGGTGTTGCAAATAGGAAACAGGTCCGACAGTCCTTCTAAGCGGGATGCTTGGTTGGGATGTTCGAGGCCATCAGAAAGAAATAGTACCGGGGTTCCTAGGGCTACTGCTGGAAGCGCCGTGTGTATTCGTGAGGTGATAACAACCGCGGCCTGGGCAATGTCTTGTAATTGTTTTTCTGCAGCTTCAAAATACTTTTCTTGTTGTTGAAATTCCGCTTCGAGAATTTGAGAGGTTCTCCTAATGGGTCGCTGTTGTTTGCTTAAAAAGCGTTCCAACCGCTGGTTTGCTTTTTTCGCTGCGCGATATTTTAGGGGCGTCTTAAGCAATTGAATTGCCCATTGTATATATTTCTTTTGCTGCCATAGCTCATCGGTGTTGGGCAGCATTCTTTCTAATGCACTTAAGACAAGAATTCCGCTTCGTGGTGTTTTTGGGGGTACAAAATGGGGCCGCTTTAGGGTTAGTGTTACGCAGGCAGATAGGTAGGCTGAAATCTGGTGCTTTTTTAAAAGCCCTACGGTGTAGCCATCTCGACAACCTATCGGCTGGTGTTTTTTTAGGTAAGCAACACCTGCAGGGTTGAGCATTTGATCTGCTGCAGTAGGGTTAATGTGAAACGAAATAAACAGCGGAACAATACTGTCTGCTGGAGGCCAATGCGTCGGATGATGCATAAACCACCCATTGACCAACAATCTAACTTTTGGGCCCTGATATTGGTGTAGCGCCTCACGATCACAATGTATAAAGGGGCCTTCTCCCAATAGTTTTATGGCAGCGATGGTTTGTATGTAGTCACCAAGGTTGGTAGAGTGCGTATATGTTATGGTTCCTTTATGCATCAAATTTCTTTTTTAATTTAAATGTGTTGCAAAAGCATTTTGGCGTTTTGAAATCGAGAATTTATCGATAATTCGCTGACGCGCCAAAGAACCCAATTTTGGGTCTGCGTTTTTCAAAAAAGCGGCGACTTCAATAAGGTCCTTTTCTTCGTTAAAAATATGCCCTGACGCACCGATCGCATTTGGAATACCAAAGGCGGCGGCTCCTATAGGAATGCATTCACAGAGCATGGCTTCACACAACACATTGGGCAGGCCTTCTACTCGAGACCCTTGAAAATAAAATTGGTGTTTGCCATAGGCTTCTAACAACGTCTCGGGTGATGCCTTGGGCAAAACATATACGTTTTGAGGTATGTTATAGTGGCTTACAATGCTTTGGTTTTGCTCACCAAGAATTGTAAACTGGAATTCTGGACAAAGGGCTGCTAGTTTTAAAAATAAAGGGATGCCTTTTCTTTGTGCGACTCGTAGGTCCGTAAAAAGACCCACGGTCAAAACCGTTTGTGGCGTTTTTTCAAAATCTCTTTTCCAATACGCGGCATCATAGCCCGTAGGAACAACGGTTGCTTTGGGCAACTGTTTGGGTGCAAAGTGCACTAGTCCTGATTGTATTTTGTTTGATTTAAATGCCTGTGGGCAGCCTTTTATAAGGGTTTCATCTACCGCCCATAGATGGGTTGCGTTGTTCAAGTTTTGTAGGGCCAATACGCTTCTTAGATTTTTTTTTGAAAAAATGCCGTAGTGATTGGCTGGATCTGCCACCACATCATAGCCCCCCAAGATTAGGAGGCTTTTTTTTCTAAACCATTTTGCGATAAGTAGCGGAAAATAACCGTGGTAATCCGAAAACCAAACAACCAATAATTTAGATTGCGGAACCAGCCAAAGCGATCGCATCAATTCTCTAATCCGATGAATCAAAAACTTGATCGGGTTTTTGTCTGGTGGTGATACGATTTCGCATACGACATATCCCATGTCAGAAAGCAGGTTTAGGTCTCTATCTACAAAGGAGTTTCGCAACGTATAAACAAAAGTTACTTTGGGTGGCATCAGTCGGTTTTTAGCGGCAGTTCGTCTGCAATACTGCGGTCGTTTTTAAGCCTTGGGACTTTATTTTGCCCGCCCAGTTTTCCAACTTTTTTCATGTATATCTGAAAACCGTCTTTGGCAACTTCGGTCAAAACTACTGATCGGAGTACTTGTCCCTTGATCAAATCATCATAATAAATATTTTGGGCACGCAAAGATTGGTCTAAGGATTGGGCAAAGGCTTTTTTGTCAACCGGTGGTGTTTCAAAATCTACAAACCATTCATGATAGGGCAAGCCCGTTTTTGGAGCAATTTGAGGGGCGACAGTAAATTCTCTAATAAGGGCGGGGCAAGTTTTTAGCGTTTCTTGCAAAGCGGTTTCTACTTCCTTGCCGATAACGTGCTCGCCAAATGCAGAAATAAAATGTTTGATCCGCCCCGTGACTACAAGACGATAGGGCGCTGTGCTTATAAATCGCACGGTGTCTCCAATGTTGTATCCCCAAAGACCTGCTGTTGTGTTAAGAATCAGGGCATAATTGACACCTACTTTGACCCCCTCGAGATTGCACCTCTTGGGAACAGCATCAAAAAAGGTGTCTGCTTCTACAAATTCATAATAGATCCCGTTGTCGGTGAGCAGCAATAACCCCTCTTGATTGGGCTGATCTTGGTAGGCAAAAAACCCTTCTGAGGCAGGAAATAATTCGATGCTGTCGATGTTGCGTCCAATCATTTCTTTAAAGAGGGCTTTATAGGGTTCAAAATTCACGCCCCCGTAGACAAAAAGTGAAAAGTTGGGAAAAATAGCCCCTACCTTTTTTTGGGTCTTTTGGATCAGTCGCTCAAAATACATCTGTACCCAAGAGGGTATTCCGGCAATAACGGTCATGTTTTCGGGGAGGGTTTCTTCTACAATCCGATCTACTTTAGTTTCCCAGTCCGCGATGCAATTGGTTTCCCAACTGGGCATTCTGTTTTTTTGTAAATACCGGGGGACATAGTGCGCAACGATTCCTGACAAACGGCCTAAAGCAACCCCATTGAGCTCTTGAAGTTCTGGACTGCCTTGAAGAAATATCTGTTTGCCTGTTACAAAATCGGTCTTGCCTGTTCGGTGTATATAATTGAGAAGCGCATCTCGGGCTGCCGTTATGTGGGTCGGCATCGATGCTTTGGTGATCGGTATGTATTTGGCTCCTGATGTTGTTCCGCTTGTTTTGGCATAATAAAGGGGCTTGCCTGGCCAGAGGATGTCGGCTTCACCGGCAACCATACGGTCGATATAGGGACGGAGCTGTTCGTAATCCCTTATGGGGATGGCAGTTGCAAACTCCTGATAATTGGTGATGTTTTTAAATCCGTGGTCTTTGCCAAAAAGGGTTTTTTGGCCTTGTTTTAGCAATTGAAAAAAGATTCCACGCTGTGCTTGATGTGGGTTTTTGATCCAACGCTGGTTTTTTTTATGTATATGGGCAGCAAACCATTTAGCGGCAATTTTTTTCATGAATTATTGGTCTGAAAAATCAATGAAATCGGTGGGGTTCATCGGATAGCCGTCTGCCCACAATTCGAAATGCAAATGATAGCCCGTACTGTACTCCCCGGTATTTCCGGCCGTGGCTATCACCTCTCCTCCTTGAACTAGATCGCCTTGCGCTTTGGTCAATGAAGCATTGTGTTTGTATATGGACAGCAAGCCGTTGAGATGTTCGAGCATGATGACATAGCCGGTTTCTGCGGTCCATTCTGCAAAGATTACGGTTCCTTCGGCAATGGCTTTGATGGGTGTGTTTTCTGATAAAACGATGTCTACAGCAAAGTGCTTTTGATTGGGGTTGTATTCTTGAGAAAGCGGCCCTTTTGCGGGTGGAAAAAGAAGGAGTCGCAACTCGGATTGGGTGCCTGCGCTGAGGTTGTATTTGTCTTCTTGAGCGACTTTGGCGCGTAATAACGAGTCCGCAGTATTGGTAGGGACGTTTTCTAACAGCGGGGTTGTTTCTTCAAAAGCAGTTGTGTCGGGCTCTTCTATAAGGGCGTCTAGATCTCCAACCAATACTTTTTTGATAGCCGCCAAATATTGTGCTTGTTGTTGATAGGCTTCTGTAATGGAGTCTAACCGGTAACGGTTTTCTAGGGCGTTTTTATTCAACTCTGAAGAGGCTTTTCCGGGCACCAGCTCTCTCAAAGGAGTATAAGCAATTAAGGAGTAGGTAAAAATAAAGAAACCCGATAAGGAAAGTACCACAAGCATGATTACATTGAGGCGGCTCATTCTAAAATAGAGTTGTTCCTCAAAAGTGGTTTCATTGATGATCACCAACCGATAGCGGTTCAGCAGTTTGTCAATCAGTTTTTGCTTTTTTCCTTTTTGTTTTGCCATCACTACAAATATAGGGGTTTCGCCAACGAAATATACTCCAAGAAAGTTTTGTGTTGCGGTTTATATTAAATAATTACCTTTGTTTAAAAGAAAATAAAATGACAATTTCAATTCCTTTAGGTATGATTGGAGCACCACAAGTAATTTTGATAATCGCAGTTGTTCTGCTTTTGTTTGGTGGACGCAAAATTCCTGAATTGATGCGAGGACTTGGTAGTGGAATTAAAGAATTTAAAAATGCCACCAAGGAAGAAGATGCTCAGGATACGAAAGCGATCGACAAAGACAAAAAGTCTTAAGGTTTCTCAAAAGTTACCGAACTCAGTATGGTGCTGAGTTCAAACATATACTCTCTTTTGCTAATCGATGGTGCAAAGGCAAAGCCCTCTAGCACAACCCATCGGTTTTTTTCTGCATCCAAAATCATGTAATTGACAAACGGGCCGGCCATATAATCTCCTGCTACGTCCCACATCCCTTTGGTCAGATAGGTTGGGCGGTCTTGCAGGGTTGTTTTATAAAAATAGGGGCGATAGGCTTCTTCGGTGCTCATATAGGTGTTTGGAAGTCTACCCGGAATATGCTGCTTTCCGATGGAGTCTCTAAGGGCAATGATGCGCTGATTGACTTTGCCATACATGGCGGCTTTAGGAAGCGTATAAACAGCAAAATTGAGGTGCCCCTTTTGAATGGGTTTTTGGATCCAAACAAAATCTTCTTCTTCTTTGAAAATTTTATAGGCCGACGGATAAATCAAATCAATTCCAAATTTTTCTTTCAATACGTTTTCCGTTGCCTTTGACTTTTTAATTCTTCGAAGTTTTTCTTGACGTTCACTCTCAATCAAGGTTTGATTGATCAATGAGGCATTTTCGATCAAATAATTATTTTGAATTTGCGCGTCCTCACCACTAAATCGTGCAACGATTTGGGGGCGTGCAAATTGGTTTTGGGACAATTCAAATCGGGGGATTGAGTCTTTGATAAACCAGAGAATATTTCTGCTATGGCGTGCAAAATCCGTAAAGACTTTGGGGTTCATATAATTAAGCGAAAACTGGGGCTCGTCGAGCGGCAATCCTTCGTAGGCTTTGCCAATCAGTTCACGGGTTGTTTTTCCCAATTCGCCTTGCCAATCTTGCTCTGGCATTACCACCGTAACCGAATTGATTCGGCCATTTGAGTCGGGGACAAAACGTTGGGCTTTTTGGTCCGATTGGTCGCAACTATTAGCAAGCACGGCTGTTAATAGGACAAAAAATATATTCTTGATTTGCATTGGACTCATAAGTTACTTTTTTTTAATCTTTGAGGGCCTTAATCCCGGGTAATTCTTTTCCTTCGAGGCTTTCTAACATGGCTCCTCCTCCTGTGGACACATAGCTCATCTGATCGGCCAAATCAAATTGTTTTACCGCTGCAACCGAGTCGCCTCCCCCAACCAATGAAAAGGCACCTCCTGCAGTCGCTTCTGCAATGGATTGCCCCAAGGCAATGGTTCCTTTGGCAAAGGTTTCTAATTCAAAAACGCCTAGAGGGCCATTCCACAAAATGGTTTTGGATTGCTTTACAATCTGATCAAAATAAATCCGTGAATCCGGTCCTGCATCCAAAGCCATCCACTTATCGGGGATTGCAGCTACTGGGGCAATTTTTGTTTGTGCGTCGTTAGAAAAATTGTCTGCTATGATAACGTCTGAGGGCAAATGTACTTTGACCCCTTTTGCCTTGGCTTTTTCTAATAAGTTGAGGGCCACATCGGCCAATTCTGGTTCACATATCGACTCCCCAACAGTCCCTCCTTGTGCATGGACAAATGTATAGACCATCCCTCCACCAATAATCAAATCATCAATGGTGTCGAGCATGCTTTCGATAATCGTGATTTTTGAAGAAACCTTCGCGCCGCCAATAATTGCCAATACAGGTTTTTCTCCGGTTTGCATGACTTTATCAATGGCTTGTACTTCGTTTTCTAGGAGTTTGCCAAAATATTTTTTATTCGGGAAAAATGAAGCAATCACTGTGGTGGAGGCGTGCGCCCGATGTGCAGTTCCGAAAGCATCGTTGACATAGGCGGTTCCCAATTTTGCCAGGGCTTTTGCAAATTCAAAATCTCCTTGGGTTTCTTCTTCATAAAACCGTACGTTTTCGAGCAACAAAACACCTCCTGGCACTAATGAAGCTGCTGCTTTTTCGACTTCTTCGCCAATACAATCATTACAAAAAGCGACTGGGGTTTCTAAAATTTCAGAAACCGTGTCCTTGATATGGGTAAGAGAAAACTCGAGACTCTTTCCTTTGGGGCGGCCAAAATGGGTCATCAAAATACAGCTTCCTCCTTGGGCTCGGATATAATCTATGGTCGGTTTTGCTGCCAAAATTCGTGTGGTGTCCGTTACTTGGTTTTGGTCGTTTAGAGGGACATTAAAATCCACGCGAATTAGTACTTTTTCGTTTTTAAAATTGGCCGTTTCTAAGGTGTTCATTAACGTTTATTTTTTGCAAAAATATGTTTTTTTGACCGTCCTGTTTTAAAAAACAACAACTACTGTCGCTTGACAAAATAAATCGGCAAAATTAAAGTTATCTTTGGGCCATGTTGGACGATCTTCTTGTAGGACAAAAAATACTGGCCAATAATCTAAAAGAAACTGCTAAAAGAAAGCAACTTCCTCATTTTCAAATATTTATTGATGAAAATGGCTATGGTGGCCTGGCTTTGTCCTTGCTGGTCGCTGGTGAAATTTTAAACGCACAAACACACCAAGCGCTGTTTAACCACCCCGATCTTCATTTTGTTTTTCCTGTGATTAACAATAGCAGCTCGGGCAGCAAAAGTATATCCAGTGATTTTTTGGACCTCTGGCGGGGCTTTTGTGAAAATCCCTACGGTTCTTACGAAGACTGGATGCAGCTACTTAGCGCTGGAAACAAACAAGGGTTGATTGGCAAACACGAGATTGAATCCCTTCATAAAAAAATTGCATTAAAAGCCTATAGCGGTGGTGCAAAAGTGGTTGTGCTATGGGGTGCAGAAACCCTAAACGAAACGGCGGCCAACAAAATGCTGAAAATTCTGGAAGAGCCCCCTACGCAAACGTTTTTTATATTCGTCGCAAGCGATGCCAAAAAATTGCTATCAACGATTCAATCACGCGGCCAAATAAGTGTGTTGCATCCGCTAAAACAAGAAGAAATTATTGCGGGTTTGGTGACCAATCAAACCCCTATCGAACAGGCACAAAATATTGCAAGCCGTTCTGATGGGAGTTGGCACAAGGCCTTGGCCTTTACGACCAATTCAAGTGCAGAACAATACTATGAATCCTTATGGATTAAGGGCTTAAGAAGCGCCTTTCAGGCCAAAAATAACAAAGGGATTGTGCTTGAGCTCATGCAATGGGCAGAAGAATTGAGTCGGATGCAACGACCCGAACAAATCGCATTTGTGCAATATGCGCTAGACTTTATTCGCCATGGTATGCTATACAGTTATGGGGCGTCAAAAGCAAGCACCTTTCACTCTTTTCACAATTTTGACATCAACCGCTTTGCCCCCTTTATCAATAGTGCTAACGTTATTGAACTAGTCACGTTACTCGATCAAAGTCATTACCACTTGGTTAGAAATGCCAATGCTAAAATTTTATTTTCGGATCTTGTGCTCAAATTGACCCGTCTCTTACACCAAAAAGAAGTCTAATTTTTTTGAAAAACATACATAAGGGAACTGTACTCCCCTGTTTTAATCGCACTTATATTAGAACGCGCTCCACGTAAAAGCCCTTGAAGAAACGAAAATCGATTGCCTTTGTTTTTTTCTGAAAGCATCGATACATAGTAGGCGTCAAGGGGCATTTTGTAGGTTTTTTTATGTGTAAACCCTTGTTTTTCAGTTAATTGTATAATTCCTTGTTTAGAAAAATGCCACAAATGCCGAGGTACATCAAAAGCAGCCCAATCCTGTCGATAATGTTGTGCATCTTGAGATAAAAGGTTTGGTAAAGCCAGAATCAAAGCGCCGGATTTTGGAAGCAATTGATAAAAGGTTTGTAGCAGTGCTATGGGGTCATCAACATGTTCTAAAACATGCCAAAGCACAATTACTTTGATGTTTGCTTTTGGTAACGCATCTAAAGATTCATAAACGGGTAACCCGCGGGCTTTTGCAATAGTGCGGGCTTTTGCATAAGGCTCAACGCCGATGCATTTGTGTTTTTTTTGATGTAAAAAATCGACAAAGGTTCCTGTGCCACAGCCATAGTCTAATACAACATCATTTGCTCTTTGTAAAAAAGGAACAACTACCTTAAGCTTTCGGTAGAACATAATTTTTTGTGAAATGCTGTACAACAATCCCTGTATTCCTGTTCGTTTGCGTTTATGCGAATCATAGGCTTGAGAATCATAATATAAAGACGCATCGAACGATTTGGGAACTTGGGTTTGTGCAAGCAGTAAGACAGGATCCCACCTTACGTTAAAGGTGTTGCCAGACACTAAATGGTCTTTTACGGCAAGTTGATTATCCTTATTGAAGTATGCTGTTTTTTGAGGTTCCACGTGGAACGAATTAGGTTAGTTGGACTAGAAGCACGCTAATGTCGCTGGGGTTGATTCCAGAAATCCGAGCGGCCTGTGCCAGGTTAGTCGGTTGGATTTTTTGCAATTTCTCTTTAGCTTCATGCGACAGTGATGCCAATGGCAAATAGTCAAAGTCCATAGGGATTTTGATGTGATCAAGTTGTTGCATCTTGTCCGCCAAGGCTTTTTCTTTCGCTATATACCCCGCATATTTCACTTGAATTTCGGCTTGTTCCAAAACCTCAGAAGAAATGTTGTTATCTTCTAAAAACGCCTTAAAGTTCGGTAGCGACTCAAGGTCGGCTGTATCTATATTGGGGCGCGCTAAAACTTTATCGTATTTGCCCGCTTGTTTTACAGGTGCCGAGTTTTTTTGGGCGAGTATTGGGTTTAATTCGTTCGGATTATAGCTTGTAAACTCCAGAAAGGCAAGCATTTTTTCTGTGCTTTTTGTTTTCTCCTCCAGCTTTTCTAAGCGTTTTGTCGATGCCAGTCCAATCGCATGACCTATTGGAGTTAGGCGTTGATCGGCATTGTCTTGGCGCAACAAGGTCCGATATTCGGCCCGCGAAGTAAACATCCGATAAGGCTCTTCGGTGCCTTTTATAATTAGATCATCAATCAAAACGCCAATATAGGCTTGATCTCTTTTGAGCACAATAGGGTCCTTTTCATGAGTCAATCGGTGGGCATTGATGCCTGCCATGATCCCTTGAGCGGCCGCCTCCTCATATCCTGTTGTCCCATTGATTTGACCAGCAAAAAATAGGTTTTTTATTCGTTTTGTTTCTAGGCTGTGCTTTAATTGTGTCGGAGGGAAATAGTCGTATTCGATGGCATAACCGGGTCGAAAAAACTTGACGTTTTCGAAACCTGGCACAGCACGTAATGCATTATACTGTACATCTTCGGGCAATGAGGTAGAAAAACCATTTACATACACCTCAATAGTATCTCGCCCTTCTGGCTCTACAAAGATTTGATGGCGGGTCTTGTCTTTAAAACGATTGATTTTGTCTTCTATAGAAGGGCAATAGCGGGGCCCCGTGCTTTTAATGCGTCCATTAAACATCGGAGAGCGATCAAATCCGGAAGCCAATAACTCGTGAACTTCATTATTGGTATAGGTAATGTGACAGCTTATTTGTTTTTCTACGGGGGCTATCTGATCCAGAAATGAGAATTTGCCAGGATTAGGATCGCCAGGCTGTTCTTCCATTTTGCTATAATCGATGCTGCGTCCGTCGACACGAGGAGGTGTTCCTGTTTTAAGACGTCCTGTTTCGAAGCCGTGTGAGCGGAGTGTCTCTGTTAGGCCTGTTGCTGCCTTTTCGCCAGCGCGACCACCACCAAGATTTTTTTCTCCTATATGGATTAGCCCGTTGAGAAACGTGCCATTGGTCAAAACAACAGTGCGCGCATTTATTTCGGTGCCAAAACTCGTAATTACACCGGTTACTTTACCATCAACCACAATAAGGTCCTTGACCGTTTCTTGATAGAAATCGAGGTTAGGTGTTTGCTCCAAGAGCATCCGCCACGTTGCAGCAAACTGCATCCGATCTGATTGGACGCGGGGCGACCACATAGCTGGGCCTTTGGAGCGATTGAGCATCTTGAACTGAATTGCTGAGCGGTCGGAGACTATGCCGCTATATCCGCCTAGCGCATCGATTTCACGCACAATCTGACCTTTGGCGATCCCGCCCATCGCTGGGTTGCAGGACATCTGACCGATCGTTTGCAAGTTCATGGTGACCAGAAGCGTTTTGGACCCCATATTGGCTGCTGCCGCTGCCGCCTCAGCTCCGGCATGGCCGCCGCCAACCACAATGACATCGTACTGCTGACTAAACATAGTGAACGGGTTTCACGTGGAACAATTGAATACAGGCTTCTTCTTGTAGGCGCATTTCTTTTTGATCGGCCGGGGACTTATCAGCAAACCCCATGCAGTGCAATAGGCCATGTGAAAAAAGTCTAATTAACTCATTTTCAGTGTTTTGATTGTATTTTTTGGCATTAACTTTTAGCATATAGGACGAGATGAAAACTTCTGCAGACACGCTATTTTTTTCTGAATAATCAAAAGTAATAATGTCAGTATCGGTATTGTGATCCAAATAATATTGATTTAAAACAAGCATTTTGTCGCGTGCGCACAGGGTATAAATAATCTGTTCGATTTCGAAGCGATGCTTTTTCGCAACCTCCAATAGCCATTGGGACAATCGGGCGCTATAAGCTGGGCTAAAATCAAAATTGTGAAACTGTACCTTCATCGGGTGCAAATATACGTATTATGTCAGGTTTTTTGTTTCTCTTATACCCGTACAGTATCTTTGGCAAAAAACAAAAATGCCCGAAAGAGTTCGCTTTGCACCAAGCCCAACTGGTCCTTTACATATTGGAGGAGTACGTACCGCGTTGTTCAATTTTTTATATGCTAAAAACAATAAGGGGCAGTTTATTCTTCGAATAGAGGACACGGACCAAAATCGTTATGTGCCTGCTTCGGAGGAGTACATCTATAAAGCACTTAACTGGATGGGGCTAACTATTGATGAAGGGCCTGTTGAAGGAGGAAACTTTGGCCCCTACAGGCAAAGCGAACGTAAAGCAATATATGCAAAACACATCAAGGATTTACTCGATTCTGGTGCAGCATACTACGCTTTTGATTCCCAAGACGCGCTGCAGAAAGAACGTGAGAACGCGGAGAAAGCGGGGCGGGTTTTTCAATATGATCAACATTCACGTAGTCGAATGTCCAATAGCCTTAACTGCAGTGAAAAAGAAACCGCTGCACACCTGAAGTCTGGAAACTATGTGATTCGTCTTAAAATTGATGCTCATGAGCCCTTTGTCGTAAAAGATCTTCTGCGGGGGGTCATCACTGTTGATCCTTCACTTCTTGACGATAAAATTTTGATGAAATCAGACGGCATGCCAACCTATCATTTTGCTAATGTTGTGGACGATCATCTGATGGAAATAACAACAGTAATACGGGGCGAAGAATGGCTGCCTTCGTTGCCGCTTCATAACCTCATCTATCAGGCGTTTGGTTGGTCTCCGCCGGAATTTATTCACCTACCGCTAATCTTAAAACCAGAGGGCAAGGGAAAACTATCTAAAAGGGACGGGATTACGGGTGGTTTCCCTGTTTTTCCGATGCAGTGGGAAGAATTGGATGGATTTAAAGAACGTGGCGTTTTGCCCGATGCGCTGCGCAATTACCTCCTTTTACTCGGCTGGAATAGTGGTGGTGAACAAGAAATTTTTTCATTCGATCAAATGATTAACTCATTTGGTATAGAGGGCCTTCAGAAGGGGGGGGCTCGGTTTGATTTTTCAAAAGCGGTCTGGATGAACGAGCAATATCTTCAAAAGATGAGCCACACCGAATTTAGGGCTGCAGTAAACGAATCCCTTGATGTTTTGGAAGAAATTTATGATGCCAAAACCATTGATCAAATTCTAAATATGATTCAGCCACGAGTAAAATTACTCAGTGATGTTGATAAAGAAATTGCGTTATTCCATACAGACCCAAATAGTTATGATGCAAAAACCCTGGACAAGTTGCGCCCCAAACTGCCAAAAGAATTTTTGCCATGGTGTATGGATCAAATAAAAAACGGTCAAATTGATGATCTAAAATCTGCCATTTCGGAGTGGGGCGAAAAAAACAATTGCAATATGGGGGTCTTGATGCAAGCGCTAAGATTAGCGCTTGTTGGATCTCTATCAGGCCCTGACCTGATTGACATTATGAATGTTCTAAAAAAGGATGTAACTTTAGTACGGATTGACCATTTCAGAATAAGTACTAACCTTTAAATCTAACTTCTATGGACCTAATTTCTTATATCATTATTTTTTTTGCGGTAATTCTCGTCTTATCGGGGCTTTTTATGGTTAAGCAACAGAGTGTCGGTGTAATAGAGCGGTTTGGTCGTTTTGTCGCCGTACGTCCTGCTGGCTTGCACATCAAAATACCCATCATAGACCGTATCGCTGGGCGTTTGAGTCTCCGGATTCTTCAACTGGATGTTATTGTAGAAACCAAAACCAAAGACGATGTGTTTGTAAAACTCAAAGTTTCGGTGCAATATCGGGTTATCCCCGAAAAAGCCTATGATGCATTTTACAAACTCGACTACCCTCAAGACCAAATCACTTCATATGTGTTTGATGTTGTACGCGCTGTCGTGCCTAAAATGAAATTGGATGATGTTTTTGAAAAAAAAGATGATATCGCCAACGCTGTAAAGGGCGAACTCAACGACGCCATGATCAATTATGGATATGACATTATAAAGGCTTTGGTTACAGACATCGATCCAGCGGCTGAAGTAAAAACGGCCATGAACCGAATTAATGCCGCGGAGCGCGAAAAAGTTGCTGCCCAATACGAGGGAGATGCTGCGCGCATTTTGATTGTTGAAAAAGCAAAAGCTGAAGCCGAAAGCAAACGTTTACAAGGACAAGGAATTGCAGATCAAAGACGCGAAATTGCCCGCGGTTTGGAAGAGTCTGTTGACATGCTCAATGGCGTTGGTATCAACTCGCAAGAGGCCTCTGCACTAATTGTCGTTACACAACACTACGACACCCTGCAATCTATTGGTGAAGAAACTAATAGTAATTTGATTTTGTTGCCAAACTCCCCACAAGCGGGTAGTGATATGCTCAATAATATGGTTGCTTCATTTACTGCGAGCAATCAGATTGGAGAAGCGATGAAAAAACAAAACGAAAAGAAGCAAGGGGCTAAAAAACCCGGAACAAGAAATACAAAACCTTAGTTTGCGCTTTTCTGCCAATTGTCGCGTAAGCCGACCGTTTTATTAAAGACCAACGTGTTTTCATTAGACGCCTCGTCTACCCTAAAATAGCCCAGTCGTTGAAATTGAAATTGGGTCCCAACAGCAGCTTCTTTAAG
>JAFMLE010000020.1:0-1675 GCA_017852395.1 Flavobacteriaceae bacterium | reverse complement strand
TTCGTCTTCGGGATTGTTTTCGGCGGTCAATAGTTCTACTTGGTCATCGGGATAGTTTTCAATAACCAACTTTACAGGATTGAGAACGGCATTGACTCGTGGTGCAGTTTGATTCAGGTCTTCACGAACACAAAACTCGAGTAGAGAAACATCAATTACATTATCTCTTTTTGCTACTCCTGCCGTTTCTACAAAATTTTGAAGGGATCTTGGTGTGTACCCGCGTCTTCTTAAACCAGCAATCGTAGGCATCCGCGGATCATCCCAACCCGACACAATATTTTGGTCAATCAATGTTTTGAGTTTACGCTTACTGGTTACCGTATAGGAAAGATTGAGGCGTGCAAACTCACGTTGCTTAGGAGGAAACCCTTGATGGGGCTTCAGCGCTTCTAAAAACCATTCGTAGAGGTCTCTGTGCGGTTTGAATTCTAGCGAGCAGAGGGAGTGACTTACTTGCTCAATATAATCGGACTGACCATGGGTCCAGTCATACATAGGATAGATACACCATTGGTTTGCGGTACGATGATGTGCTTTGTGCAAAATGCGATACATTACCGGGTCACGCATCAGCATGTTTGGTGCGGACATATCAATTTTTGCGCGTAAAACATGGGTGCCTTCTGCGTGTTTTCCTGCCGCCATTTCTTCAAAAATCTTGCGATTTTCTTCAATTGATCGGTTGCGAAAAGGACTCGGTGTCCCTGCTTGTGTTGGGGTTCCTTTTTGATTGGCTATTTCTTGCGAGCTTTGTGAATCTACATAGGCTTTACCTTGATCAATTAGGAGCAGCGCCCAATCGTAGAGTTGTTGAAAATAGTCGGAGGCATAGCACTCATTGGCCCATTGGAAACCAAGCCATTGAATATCATTTTTGATGCCGTCCACAAAAGATTGTTCTTCTGTTGTTGGGTTGGTGTCATCAAAACGAAGGTTGACAGGTGCGTTGTAGCGCTTCCCTAAATTGAAATTCAAGCAAATCGCTTTGATGTGACCAATGTGTAAAAACCCATTGGGTTCTGGTGGAAATCGAAAGCGTAGGTTTTTTGGGTCAAAACCCGTATTGAGATCCTGTTCTATTATTTGCTCGATAAAGTTTAGCCCTTTTTGGGAATCGCTCATCCTTAATCATTTTTTGCAAAGATATTGAAAACCCTTTTAGAGAACGTATAAGTGTTGGATATTCTATATTTGCAGAAAAATGGATACGATCCTCGTAAAAAATATTCGCTGCTATGCCTTTCATGGATGTATGGAAGAAGAGGCGCGTATTGGTAGCGACTACCGCGTTGATATCAAGGTAAAAGCCGATTTGATGACTTCGTGCCTGAGCGATGCTTTGGAGGACACAGTAGACTATGTTTCTTTACATCGTATAGCCCGAGAGCAAATGGCGATACGTGCAAAGTTGCTAGAAACAGTTGCGCATCGAATTGTGGAAAGCATTTTTGATCAACACAAGGAGGTACAGTCTGTTATGGTTGAGGTACAGAAATGTAATCCTCCTATTGAGGGTGATGTTGCCGCAGTTTCGGTTCGTTTAAAAAGAAAAAGAAATGAGCGGTAGCTTGATAAAATTATTACTTTTGTAGCACCAATGGCACCGTGGCCGAGTGGCTAGGCAGAGCTCTGCAAAAGCTTGTACAGCGGTTCGAATCCGCTCGGTGCCTCT
>JAFMLE010000019.1 GCA_017852395.1 Flavobacteriaceae bacterium | reverse complement strand
CCCTGATAGCATGCATTAACATTCTATTTCAAAAATTCAATAGCCAGCATAAATTAATATAAATCAATAGTTTAGGTCAATTTCATATCTTTTGGTATATAAATATCCTACAAAGATTCTTATTAACTAACATTGCCAAATAACGCCTTTTTGGCGATATTTATCATATGCCAGCAAGAAAAACACAAGAACAGTTCATTTTTGAAAGCACAAGACGGCATAAAGGGAAGTATGACTATTCAGAAGTTGTATACATCAATTCCCAAACCAAAATTATTATCATCTGTCCCGAACACGGACAATTTAGCATGAAACCTAACAGCCATTCCAATGGCCAAGGGTGCCCCAAATGTGGAAGAATCAAAGCAAGAAAAAACATTAGGAAAAGCTGGAAATCTGTTCATGAAAGAATTAAAAAAGTTCATGGCGATAACTATGAATACGATAAAGATTCATATATAGCTGTATCCAGAAAAATGCTAATAATTTGTCCAATTCACGGTGAATTCGAAATGAAGCCACATACGCATATTTCAATGAAGGCAGGATGCCCTAAATGTGGTAAAAAACAAGCGGGTGATAGTAACAGGAAGTCATGGGATGTTATTCATAAAGAAATATTGGATGTTCATGGTGATAGATATGAATATGATTCATCAAGCTATTCTTATGTGAATAGGAAAATTAGAATCAAATGTTCAAAGCATGGATGGTTTAAACAGCAGGTTTCAATACACAAGGGCGGTGGTGGCTGTCGAAAGTGCCAAGACGAACTTACTGGGGACAGAACAAGGGTAACCAAAAAGGACTTTATCAGCCGCGCAAAGAAGATGCATGGTTCAAAATATGATTACAGTAATGTTGTATATAGAGACCAATACACTTCAGTTAAAATCATATGTGATATTCATGGTGAATTTGAACAAACACCAAGAAACCATTACACGGGTTCAGGATGTCATTCATGTGTAGAATCAAGGGGCGAAAGTGCCATAAGGGTCTATTTGGTAAATCAAAACATTAGATTTGAAACCCAAAAAACATTTGATGGCATGGAAGATGAAAGGCCATTAAAATGTGACTTTTATTTACCAGACTTCAATCTTGTCATTGAATTTAATGGGAAACAACATTATGAACCAGTTGAATTGTTTGGCGGCCTTGATGGATTCGTAGAAACCGTGAAAAGGGATAAAATCAAAAAAAAGTTCTGTCAGGATAACGGCATTAATTTTAAAGTTATCCACCATGAAGAAAACATTTTAGATAGATTAGAAGAAATACTAAAGAAATAGCGTTGTTTTATGGCATATTTGTATACCAAATCGCCTTTTAATTCATAACCCTATTTATTACAGACACTTAAGCACTAATGCCAATTTCTGTATCGGAAAGTAACTCCCTGGCCGCCAAGTAATCAAGCTTAAACTGGTAAAATATTGCCCAATGCAAAACCGATGATTATGCCCAGCAAGAGAATAATCATATTTCGGCCTTTAAAAAACCAGTCGAAGTTTTTTTCCCATGAATCTGGAATAAGGTTTTGGTTTTCATCTACTGCAATTCCAGATCGAATGGAATAACCGGCATACCAATACACTCCCAATACCAATGCCGTAATAAAAATAATTGTAACTAAAAGTTCATTCATAATGGTTTATTTTTCAGTAATATACGAAAAAACTGAAAAAAAATCAAGCCTGAAAATGAACGCAAAATGAAAAGAAAAAGCTCCCCCAGAGGGGGAGCCTAACTAAATCAAACAAACAATTAATCTCAAAAGAAAAAAGGGCTGTATATAAGATAGACCTCGTTTCTCATTAAAGGTTTCTTAATTGAATGTTAAAATTTTACCCCTTGGGGTTGAGCGTCCTAAAAAGTGCTCTAAGACCAAAAAAAAGCCCCGAAAATAAAAGCAATGCCACAACCTCCAAATTAAGGATATAATACGGCCATTGACCGATTATAAACGGATTGTCAACATCAGGAGGTCGGTTGAGATACATGTAGTTAGCATCTAAATAAAAATTGAGGGGCATGATCAGCCCGGCAAGTATATTGAGCCACAATAAGGCTTTTAACCAGGAGAAAAGCCCAAGCTCTATCTTTAGATGAAAATACATTATAAGCGGTATTATAATGATGCTTAAATGATCAATATAGTACAAAAGATACATTATGGGGTTTCCATCATAATGATTCATTTGAGGTGTAAATAACGATTGAAAACCTCCTATTATTCCAGAGTAAAAAACAAATTCTAGCCAGGGCTTTTTGTTTTTTATCAAAGGGAAAAACATGCAAATCAATGACGAAATGCCACAAAGGTGTAGCGGTAAATTGTTCTGAAGGGTCCAGTTGTCATTGACAATATAAAATACGTTTTCATAAATGAAACTAACAAACAAAACACCGCTCATAAAAGATAGCAGTTGATCAACACGAGTCGCTTGAGCACGTTTGGCCAATGTTAAGGTTGAAAAAACAACAGCAGCAGAAAAGAGGTTATTAACCACCCACTCTTGAGTAAACAAATCAATAGTATAGCTTTCTGCCATGTAGGATGTTGTTAAACTTCACAACTCATATCCTGACCACAACATTGAGGTGATTTGATTTTTCCGGCGCAATTTGGGCATTTTGAAATTTGAACCTGACTTCCGTCATCGAGGGTAAGCCAGTCGTTTTGCAACGGGACATTGCAGGTCGCACAAGAAGCATTAACCTTCATGCCACAAGCATTACAAGCATAGGTATAATTAGGATTCATAGGACATTGATTTATGATTCAATTTAATCATTTTTCTTGTGTATTCCGAATTAAGATGTTTTTAAAGTTTTTCAAAAAAATGTAATTACGTGATTTTAAAATACTTATTAACTTTATTAATGATTTTTTATTAATTTAGTTTTTCGTCTTTGGAAAAAAGACGTGAATACGGGAAAATTTATTAATACATGCGGGTACATTTAAGGAAACTTAAAAACAAAAACGGAACTGTTTCGCTTAGATTAGATACTTTTATGGGGTACTACATTGACGAAAATGGTCAACGCAAAGCCCAACGTATTAGAGAAACACTACCACTAAAACTCGTTGAACAAAAGGACAAACCGCTACAGGAAAGGAACCGATCCATTCTTGATCAGGCCGAAAAAATTAGAGCGGAAAAAGAACGTCTTTTACTACAATCTGGAAGCTATCCTTTTTTCGACAAAAACGAATCCAAAAGTGATTTTTATATCTTTTTGGATCAATATATAAAAGCCCAAATTAAGCGGCATCCCTCGAGTAAAGTGACTTGGCAAGGACTCGAAAAACACCTTAAGAACTTTAAGTCCAAAATTTCTTTTGAAGATCTAAACGCTACATTTTATCAAGATTTTTTATCCTTCCTAGAAAAAAAAGCGCTCAAAAGCACTGGACAATCATTGCAGCAAAAGTCAATCAATTTGTACTATTCAAAATTTAAGCGAGTACTTCAGCACGCGGCTGCCAAACAAAAACTGAAACATGCGCCACGATTCCCAAAATTAAAATCAATTGACTCCCAAAGATATATTGTGCTCAATGAAGAAGATATCATAAAACTCAACAGCACTCATTGTGCCAACCATGATGTTAAAAACGCATTTTTATTTGCTTTGCATACCGGGCTCAATTATTTGATGATCAAAGATCTTTGCTGGAAAAACATCATTAGAGAAATGGACGCATGGCTTTTGGACATTCCCGATCGCAATGGCCGCCCCTATTTGTACCCTTTACACCAAAACGCAATCGCGCTTTTGGGCAGTCCAGCCCCCAATCCCAAATTGTTATTTCCGCGTATTCGCTCCAAAAGTGAAAACAATATAATGTTGCTCAAATGGGCGCAAAAGGCGCAAGTACAGCATACACTCACTTTTAATGTCGCAAAATATACCTTTGTGCAACGCAGTATATCAGAGGGGATGAATGTGGAACTCATTCAACAATTATTGGGGCACATGAAATTGAAAACCACCCAAAATTTAATCGAAAAACTGGGCGTCAAAAACCCTTTGCTTTCTGATCCACTTACCACGGAATCTAAGGCGTCTTTTGGAAAAATTTTGACTGACAAACCCAAACTGATTCCAAAACACAAAAGGATTCAGTTGCGAAACTACTCGTACACTTTCCCTAAAATTAACCGCTCATAAAACGACATTACACCCATGGAATGGTATATGAAAAATAGATATTGGATCTGGGCCGTTACTGGGGTGTATCTTGCCTATCGCATCTATGTCGGAATATATTACGCAAGTTAGGAAGATTTATTGCTTCCAATCTACAGCGGGCGATTTATAGAAGTTAACCGCTTTTTGGTCTAGAAACTTACCATGTTGTGCCAAACGCGCCTTATATGCTTCCCAATCGCGGGATTCTGGCCGGGTCCATCCTATCTCTGCATAACCCAATAGTCTAGGAAATGCCAGCAATTCCATTTCTGGAGAGTTCCCCACAGTTTCGGACCACAAGGGGGCTTCGACACCAAGAATATCCTCTTTTTCTATTCCTTCTACCAAGGCTACCGGATCCCAAGAATAGCCCTTTTCTACAGGAACATATCCTGCCCATTTCAGGCCAGAGACAGTAAGACTGTCGTATTTCATATCCAAATAGGCATACGAGGCAGGAGAGATTAATAATTGGGCGCCTTTTTTCTTAGCTGCTAAAGCGTTCTCTGCATTTGCCCAATATTGAGCCACAGAGGGATTGGGCATATCTGCCAGTTGCACCTCGTCCCAACCGATTGGAATTTTGTCATATTTTGGAAGCATCTCATAGACACGATTTATAAATGTGATGAAATCCTTTTTGGACGTTACATGAGATTCATCGCCACCGATATGAAAATAAGGACCCGGTGTGATTGCACTTATTTCTCGAATCACATCCTCCACAAAAGTATAGGTAACTTCTTTGTCCACACACAGGGTAGAAAATCCGACATCCGTACCTGTGTATAACTCAGTTGCGGTTCCGTTGCAATTGAGCTCAGCATATGATGCCAGTGCAGCATTGGTATGTCCGGGCATATCAATTTCCGGAACTATAGTGATGTATTTATTTTGGGCATAGGCCACCAAATCTTTGTATTGTTCTTGGGTATAGAAACCTCCTGGTCCCCCACCTACTTCTGTTGTTCCTCCTATTTCGGTAAGCTTGGGCCAAGATTTGATTTCGATGCGCCACCCTTGATCATCACTTAAATGCAAATGCAAATAATTGATTTTATAGGGTGCAATCAGATCGATGTAGCGTTTTACTTCTTCAACAGTAAAAAAATGACGTGATACATCGAGCATGGTACCCCGATAGGCATAGTCTGGCGAATCGGTAATCGTACCGGTCGGCAAATAGTCTTTTTCTGTAGCTTCCTGGCGCAATTCGATTAACTGCTTTAGTGTTTGCCAGCCTCTATAAAGTCCAACAACAGTCCCAGAGGCAATCGTAATACCCTTGTTGTCAATCTGCAATTGGTATTGTTCTTCATTTTGTTGATCCGATTCTTCAAGAATCAGTTGAAACGACACAGCACCATCCGTTACGACTTCAAGAGATTGATCAGTAAGTTGTTTCCAGGATTCAGCGATTTCTTCACCAAGCCCTTGTGTTGCTTCAGCAACTAATATTTGATCAATTGATCCGATAGAAAGCGCCTGATCAGTAGCACTAATCTGATTGGGATAGGGAATGAATGCGTGGTCTGCCAAAGATTGAATTTTTGGGGCTTGACAGGAAATCATTGAAATTGAAATGAGCGTCAGGAAAAAGATACTACGAGTCATAAAATTTAAATTTATTTTTAAAAATAAAAAACTTCACTTGAGAGAACCCTATATAATGCCAAAAAATGTTGTAAAACGATTTGTTTGAACTTATATTCAAACCATTAATTCAATTATGACGAAAAATAAAATACGTGTACTTATAGTAGGTTGTGGCAATATGGGGATTTCCCATGCACATGCCTACGAAAATCATGGTGGTTTCGAAATTTGTGGATTGGTCTCTCGAGGGCCAAGCAAAGAAAAACTTAATAAAGTGCTAAAAGGCGACTATCCTTGTTATGACAGCTTTGATACGGCAATGACCCAAAGCCAACCCGATGCAGTTTGCATCTCCACCTATCCAGAAACCCACGAAGCCTATACCCTGACCGCTTTAGAAAATGACTGCCATGTTTTTTTAGAAAAACCAATTGCTACTACGGTTGCCGGTGGAAAACGAATTTTTGAAAAAGCTAAAGCTAAAAACAAAAAAGTAGTGGTTGGATATATTCTTAGACACCACCCCATTTGGAATCGCTTCATAACGGAAGCCAGAAAAATGGGAAAACCCTTGGTGATGCGCATGAACCTCAACCAACAAAGTAAAGGCTATATGTGGGATGTGCACAAAAACTTAATGCAATCGCTTAGTCCCATTGTAGATTGTGGAGTGCATTATCTAGACGTTATGTGCCAAATGACTCAAGCCAATCCTGTGAGTGTTTCTGCAATTGGAGTTCGACTTACTGATGAAATCCCAGAAACCAACTACAATTATGGCCAGTTACAGATCCGCTTTGATGATGGCTCCGTTGGATGGTATGAAGCGGGCTGGGGCCCCATGGTTAGCGAAACCGCATTTTTTATCAAAGATGTTTTTGGACCCAAAGGATCGGTTTCACTGACGCAAGACAATACACAGTCTGATGACATCGATGGGCATACCAAAACTGACCTGATGCTGATTCACCATGGTGCTGTAAATGAACAAAACGAATTTTTAAAAGACGATCAAAACATTCGTTTTGATGACGCCCCTGACCACCAAAAGCTATGTGATAACGAGCAAGCTTATTTTTATAATGCAATCATAGAAAATCAAGATCTTACAGAACACCTACTACAAGCCATAAGCAGTTTACATATTGCATTGGCCTGTGATGAATCGGTTCGCACTGGAAAAACAGTGTTGCTATAAATAAAAAAACTTGCAATGAAAAAGAATCTTTTGATGGCTGCTTGCAGCCTGCTCCTGTTTACGTCGCTCAGCGCTCAAATAGACCCCCAAAACATAGACATCGTCCGTGACCCCTATGGTGTGCCACATATATTTGCAAAGACGGATGCAGAAGTGGCCTATGGGCTAGCATGGGCCCATGCCGAAGATGATTTTAAAACCATTCAACAAGGCTATCTAGCCGGAAACGCCATGCTCAGTAAACATCTTGGACTTAAAGGTGGTGCAGCAGATTTTGTAGCTCAATTGATTGCCTCCGAATCGCTAGTAGAGGCACAATACGAGACCCAAATCAGTGTGGCCTACAAAAAAGTACTCGAAGGTTATGCCGCAGGTCTCAACCAATATGCAGCCACACACCCACAAGAAGTGCTTTATGACGGACTATTTCCTGTCACACCAAAAATGATGCTTCGTTATGCCCAGTTACAATTATTCATTTCTTCAAAAGGTGATCAATGGGTCTCTCGCGTTTTGGACAATCAAGTAAACTTGCAGCTTGAACCCGAACCCATGAAGGGCTCTAATACCTTTGCATTTAACAGTCAAAAAACCAAAGACGGTGCTACCTATCTAGCCATCAATACACATCAACCTCTAGATGGCCCAGTATCTTGGTATGAGGCACACCTGTGCAGCGAAGAGGGCACCAACATATTGGGTGCACTATTTGCAGGAAGCCCCAATATACTCATAGGAGCAAACGAAAATCTTGCTTGGGCACATACCGTAAATCAACCTGACAAGATGGATGTTTTTGCCCTCGAAATGCATCCCAAAGAAAAATATAAATACCGCGTAGACGATCAATACTATACTTTGGAACAGCACAAGGCAGAAATCACACTAAAACTTCTCGGTATTTCAATCCGAGTGAAAAAAAAGTTCTTCAGCAGTATCTATGGACCTACACTAAAAAACAAATACGGGTACTATGCGCTTCGTACACCTGCCCTTTTTGAAATACGAGCCCTAGAACAATGGTGGCGTATGAACAAGGCGCGTAACTTCACAGAGTTCTATAAAGCACTAAAAATGAAAGCCTTGCCAGGTTATAACATCGGATATGCAGACCGAAACGATACCATATTTTACATATCAAATGGACTCATTCCAAAACGTGCCGATGGTTATGATTGGGAAAATGTGGTCCCAGGAAACACCCACAAAACCCTTTGGACGACTACCTACGATATCGAGTCGCTGCCACAGGTACTCCAGCCCAAGTCCGGTTATGTTTATAACGCCAATCATACACCATTTAGAAGTTCTTCTGAGCAAGACAATCCTGATCAACGTCTGTTTAACCCCAATATGGGATTTGAAACCTATGACAACAATCGTTCTACACGGCTAAAAAATTTGATAGATGAATATGATTGGCTCGATTACAAAGACTTTAAAAGGATCAAATACGATCGGCAATTTCCCGAACCCTTACAATACAGCTTTATGAACATCAATGCCCTCTTTGATCTTGATGCACAAAGCTATCCTGAACTCCGATCTCTAATACATAGCATCCAACAATGGGACCGCAAGGCAGATGCTAATTCTTATGGTGCCGGGGCTTTTGCAATTTTATACTATGAGCTCTTTAAATATTTCAATGATTTGCCTGCGCCAAAAATTTTTCCAAAACACACCTTGCTAATGGCCCTCAGGGACACAAAAGCCTATATGCTCAAGCATTTTAAAACAACAGAAGTAACGCTCGGTACGTTCCAAAAATTAGTTCGTGGCCAAAAAGAATATCCGATTTTTGGTCTACCAGATGTGATTACGGCAATGGCTGCAGTCCCCTACAAAAACGGAAAACGTCAGGTCGTTAGCGGTGAGTCTTACATCGAATTGGTAAAGTTTAGCCCCGATGGGCCCGAAATCGAGTCTGTAATCTCTTATGGAAGTTCAGATCATCCCGACTCACCCCATTTTAACGATCAAATGGAGTTGTATAAAGACTTCAAAACAAAAAAAATGACGCTAAATAAAGAGGAAGTTTATAATACGGCCCAAAAAATTTACCATCCCAAATGACAATTATTCATTAATTGCGGCTTGATAAATCGCTTCATATTTTTCTAAAACAACATGTAAGTCAAAGGTCTTGGCTTGATCAAAAGCAGCTTGTTTAAAAGCTTTGAGCTTTTTAGAATCTTGCAAAAGCCCCAGTGCCGCATTGGCCATTTCATCTACGGCTCCTATTGGAAACAAATAGCCTGTTTTTCCATGGATATTTACCTCGGGTAGCCCACCAACATTAGTTGATATCACCGGTACCTTATGAATCATTGCCTCAAGTGCAGCCAATCCAAAGCTCTCTTTTTCAGAAGGCAATAAGAACAAGTCCGAATAACACAGTATCTTATCGATCTCCAAACTTTTACCCAAGAAGGCCACCTTGCGATCGAGTTTTAATTTTGAAACCAAACGAACCGCTTTGGCCTTTTCTGGGCCCTCCCCAACGATCATGAGCTTGGCTGGCATTTGATCGGCTATTGCTTTAAAAACATGAATTACATCTGAAAGTCTTTTTAGCGGCCTAAGGTTACTGATATGGGTGATGACCTTTTCTTCTTTTTGTGCAATCAATTCGCGACTGCAGGGCATATCCATATTTTGGTATTTGCTTACATCAATAAAATTAGGAATTACGTGTATCTCTTTTTTGATTTTAAAATGCCGGAGGGTATCTTCCTTTAGACTTTGTGAAACCGAGGTTACGATGTCCGAGTGATTGATGCTAAATGTAACGGCACTTTTATAAAAAGGGTGACTTCCAACAAGTGTTATATCGGTTCCATGCAAGGTTGTTACGATAGGAATACGAATCCCTTGGTCTTCGAGCATTTTGCGGGCCATATAAGCTGCATATGCGTGTGGTATGGCATAATGTACATGCAAGACATCGATCTGATATGACTTGATTACATCTACCAGTTTTGATGACAAGGCCAATTCATAAGGCTGGTATTTAAACAAGTCATATTCTGGCACATGAACTTCGTGAAAATAGAGGTTGTCGTTGAGCGACTCCAATCTAACCGGTTGATGATAGGTAACAAAATGGACTTGATGTCCGGATTGAGACAAGGCAATACCTAGTTCTGTAGCAACGACGCCACTTCCACCAAACGTTGGATAACAAACAATCGCTATTTTCATATGTCAATCAATTAGTGCATCATATACCAAGCCTTGCATACGGGTGCGGATATCATGCTCTCCTAGCAAATTATTGGCTCGAGTTGGATAGGTTCTGTTGCTGAGAAAAACAAAAACAATTTCTTTTTCGGGGTCTGCCCATGTGTAGGTGCCTGTAAATCCAAAATGGCCAAAACTGGTATGTGAAACACAACCACAAGTAGATCCGCGACCTTCAAGTTGGGGTTTGTCAAAACCAACTCCTCTACGGTTGTTTTCATCACAATAGTAACAATTGTTAAAGGCGTCAAAAGTCGTTTCTTTAAAAAACCGCTTACCATCATAGAATCCTTTTTGCAAGTACATTTGCATCAAAACTGCCACCTCAAAGGCATTAGAAAACAAACCTGCATGCCCTCCTACACCACCCAACATGGCGGCTCCCTCATCATGAACATAGCCTTGCAATTTTTTATACCTAAAAAAAGTATCGTCTTCGGAGGGTGTGATTCGATCCAAGGGAATCCGATCTGCTGCGTTATACATTGTGTTTTTTAGACCCAGAGGCGTATAAAACGTACTGGAAACCAGTTGATCTAAAGGTTTTTGGTAGGTTTCTTCCAAATAATATTTCATCAGAAAAAAAGCCAAATCAGAGTACTTATACTCCAGAGTATCACGAAGATTACTCTGCTTTACCTCTTTTAGGATTTCTTTGTTATAAGACGATCTTAGGTACAATTCGTCCGTAACACGAATTCCAAAACGTGTGGATTTATTTTTCCTATAAAATTTTCTTCTAGGCTTACCATTTTTATCCAAAGTGGCTTTATAAAATGGAATAAATGGGGTTAGCCTGCCATAATGTGACAAAATCTCTCGAACGGACAGGTCGTTTTTGTTGGTGGTTTTCCAGTCTGTCAACAAAGCACCCAATGAAGAATTGAGGTTAAATTTGTATTCGTCATAGGCTTTTAATACCATGGGCATGGTTCCCAAAATTTTAGTCAATGAGGCCAGGTCGTAAACATCCGAATTTTGAACCGGTCGTTTCTTTTCATAAGTATGATAACCAAAACTCTTGTGGAAAATTATTTTACCCCTTCGGGCGACCAACATTTGAAGTCCAGGGGTCATGGTGGAGTCTAAAACGACTTGTGCAAATGCTTCTATTTGTTTCAGCTTTTCGGGGTCAAAACCTTGCATCGCAGGGGTTGCATAACCTAGTTTTTTTAGCGATTGAAGCATAATCCCCGACCCTACCGGATAATCGTCAGATACTGTTACAGGCAAAAGACCACGTGCATCTGTAGTTCCCCAAAGGACATCGGCACTTACACGTTGTGCGATGGTATTGTTTTGATAACTCACAACGATTCCCTTTAGGCTGGTATTACCCTCTAAAGCTTTTAAGGCATAGGGCTTAACAAATACATCAAGAACCACAGGAATTTTCTGTGCCAAAGCGTTTATCAAAGCGACTTCATCAGTAGAAAATTTCTCATTTTTGTAAGGAGTGGCATCCGAACGATGAAATCCAATAATCAAAGCTTCTATACCTTCAAGTTGGTTGACTATAGTGGTAAAATCATCACCTTTGACCAGTCGCACCTTACCGTATTTTTGAAGCTGGGATAAAAAACCAGCACCTTCGTCATCGCCAAGCATAAGATAACCATACTGCTTGTCTGGATTTAACGGCAGTATGTTTTCATTTTTTAAAACAGTAATGGCACGTTCCATAGCTTGTGTGAGCAACAGTGTATCTTTGGTAGTGGACAATCCAATCAAATCACGCTCCATATCTATAGGCGTATAATGATGAAGGCCAACATAGTATTTGGCTTTTAAAATCTTCTTTACAGAATGGGCCAAACGCGCTTCTGTAATCTCGTTTCTGCGGTAGGCTTTTTTAAATGTTTTTATCCCTTCAGGGATGTCATTAGAAATCAATAACATATCATTTCCGGCTAAAAAGGCAGCCAAATCAGCATTTTTGACTCCTTGATAATCGGCAACCCCTTTCATATTCATCGCATCTGTCAAAACCAATCCATTGAAACCCATTTGATTGAGTAATACTTCTTGAATGGCTTTTTTTGAAAGTGACATGGGCAGGCCGCTAGGATCAATTGCAGGTATGTTAAGGTGGGCAACCATGACCGAAGATAAGCCCGCACCCATTAGGGTTTTATAGGGAGCCAATTCGACGGAATCGATGCGTGCGCGATCAAAACTAACGGTTGGTAGAGTTTTATGCGAGTCTTGTGCAGTATCACCATGCCCTGGAAAGTGCTTACCTGAAGTTAAAATTCTGGCTTGTTGAAGCCCTTCCATCATGGCTTTTGCTTTTTCGGTTACTGATTTGGCATCCTCGCCAAAAGAACGATTTCCAATTATAGGATTTTCAGGATTGGTATTGATGTCCAAAACGGGCGCAAAATTCATGTGAATTCCCAAACGCTTGAGTTGTTGGCCCATTTGATATCCAATCGATGTAATTATGGATGGGTCTTGAATTGCACCAAGGGTCATGTTCCATGGAAAAGGAGTGAGCGAATCCAGTCGCATGGCTGCACCCCACTCTGCATCAAGTGTGGCCAACAGTGGCACTTTGGTTTGTTGCTGGAGGGTGTTGAGCCAACGGCTTTGCTTGTAAGGGGTACCTTTAGAAAATATAACACCTCCCAACTGGTAGGTTTTTACTAGCTCAAGCATTTCATTGAGGTGATTTTCATCCTGCTTTGGATACACCATCGGTACAAAAAGCTGCCCTATTTTTTCTTCTAAAGTCAGACTTTGATAAACACTGTCGACCCATTTTAGCTGCGCTATGGCATCTGCTGATCGGAGCGGATCGGGTTGTTGTGCTTCAATTGTTTGAACGATTCCCAACGTTACAAACACGAATAAAATAAAATGTTTCATTATCTAAAAGAATCGACTGTGCCAACTTTCATAGGCTGGGACTTCCCAAGCCTCCAAAAAGTCCGCCTTGTTTACTACTAAGTTATTAAAAACAATGGTATTTTTTGACACAGCACGTTGCGAAGCCATGGTCTTAAACTCTGTCAGCGTTTTGTAGCTTACATAGGTTCCTTGCTTGAAGGTCACATTCATTTTATCAAGCAAAATCAAATCATATTGGCTTTCTAGTTGCTGAATAAAACGGACCGATGCATCAATAGAACAGCCAGTGGCTGCTTGCTCTTGTTGATTGAGTCCAATCACGATAAATTGGTTATAAGGAAAACAAAATCCCGCATGGAGTGATTGACCATGAGCCGTCCATTGTTCTAAAAATTGAGTGCAGGCATGCTGCAGCTTTTCGATGAGTTCGGGATCAAATTTCTTATTTGATGGATAAATCCAAACTCGAGCGTCGTCTGGCAACTGATCAAAAGGTACGATCATAGGTTATAAATCTTGCGCTTCTGCGATTATTTCGGCAATATCTTTGACGGGGATTTCGGCAGATTTTTCTTTGTTTTTTATGCCGTCGGTAAGCATTGTATTGCAAAAAGGGCACGCCGCAGCAATTACTTCTGCCTTGGTTTCAAGTGCTTCTTCTGTTCGTAGGATATTGATGTCTTTGTTGCCCTTTTCGGGTTCTTTAAACATCTGTGCACCACCAGCACCACAACACAAGCCTTTTGACTTGCAGTTTTTCATTTCTACCAGTGCTGCATCTAATTTTTTGATCAATGTTCTAGGGGCTTCATAGACCTGATTGGCGCGGCCCAAATAACAGGGATCGTGGTAGGTGATTTTTTTACCTTTATAACTCCCACCTTGTAAAACCAATTTGCCTTGAACCAAGAGTTGCTCCAGCAATTGGGTATGGTGAATAACTTCAAAATTTCCGCCCAATTCGGGGTACTCATTTTTTAAAGTATTGAAACAATGGGGACAAGCTGTGACGATCCGTGTAACCTCATAAGCGTTGAGCACCTGGATATTTGTCAATGCTTGCATCTGAAACAAAAATTCGTTTCCAGAACGTTTTGCAGGATCACCGGTACAACTTTCTTCGGTGCCTAACACAGCATAGGACACATCACATTGTGTCAGAATTTTGATGAATGCCTTGGTGATCTTTTTGGCACGTTCGTCAAAACTTCCAGCGCAACCTACCCAAAACACGATGTCTGGTTTTTTTCCGGCTGCAGCCATTGCTGCTACTGTTGGCACTTCCATGATTTTTATTTTATTGTGATTTTCCGTCGTCAAAAACTTCGATGGTTACTTCTTTTTCTACCAAATCGGTAAACTTTCCGTTGTATCGTGTAGCACGAACAAGGTGGTTGTCGATCCAATGGTAATTACCCCCACGTGGTTTGCCCATGAGCAAGCTGTGGTATTTAAAACCGTTTTTCTTTAACCATCTTTCGGTAACGTCGCGATGGGCCTCTACGCGGGAGGTGAAAAAGCAAATGAGGTGGCCCTCGTCGTACCATTTGTTTAACGTTTCTAAAGCATCAGGGTAAAGTGCAGCCGTTTCCATTCGCTCTGGTTCTTCGTTTGGAATATCATCACATATTGTTCCGTCGATATCGATCAGATAATTTTTGATACCTTCAGGCAATACTGGGCTTACCACTTCCCCGTTTTCAACTTTTTTGTGTAAATAGCTTTCTGCTTCTTCTTTTTCCATTTAGATATTGAGATTAATTAATTCTGATTCCATTTAAGACGGTCTTGATTGTTGAACGGCCAAGGCGCACCATTATTTTCGATATTGCTCATCATGTTGTTTAGGGCTGCAGGGGCTGCAGATTGTTCCATAACCAAATATTGGCGCATATCCATGATAATCGATAAGGGATCGATATCAACCGGACAGGCCTCTACACAAGCGTTGCATGAGGTACACGCCCATAACTCTTCTGGGGTAATATAGTCTCCTAAAAGCTGCTTACCATCGTTTATCGAGGGGCTTTTTGATTTTTCTAGATGCATCCCTACTTCGGTTAGGCGGTCTCGGGTGTCCATCATGATTTTTCTAGGAGAAAGCTTTTTGCCTGTTAGATTTGCTGGACATTGACTGGTGCAACGACCACACTCGGTACAGGTATAAGCATTTAACAATTGAACCCAATTGAGGTCTGTAACATCTGCAGCTCCAAATTTAAAATCTGTAGCTGTATCGTCTGCAGGTGCTGCATAGGGGTCTGCATTTGGATCGAGCATCAATTTGACCTCTTTGGAGACCATGGGGTTATTGGCAAAACTGCCTTTGGGCTTTAGATTGGCAAAATAGGTATTGGGAAACGCCAAGAGTATATGCAGGTGTTTCGAATAATAGAGGTAATTTAGAAAACCTAATATTCCAACGATGTGCATCCACCAAAAAGTGCGCTCTAAAACCATCAAATTTGGTGTGGTTATGGTTTCAAATAAGGGCACCAAAAATTTAGAAATCGGAAAACTACCGGCTACGATGTAGTCGGCTGCACCCCGAAGTTGCAGGGCATAATCTGCCGCATTCATAGCTAAGAAGAGGGTCATTAGAACGATTTCAAAATACAAGATGAGATCCGCATCCCATTTGGGCCAGCCGTTCATTTCGGCTTTCCAGAAACGTTGTATTCGCAAAACATTTCTACGGGACCAAAACACAATGACGGTCAACAATACGCCCAAAGCAAACCATTCAAAAGCTGCGATCAAGAAATCGTAAAAACCCCCTAAAACAGGGGCAAAAATGCGGTGTGTACCAAGAAGTCCATCGAGAACAATTTCTAGCAATTCGATGTTAATGAACAAAAAGCCTACATAAACAATGATATGGAGTATTCCAGCTATGGGTCTGCGAACCATTTTGGATTGTCCCAAGGCAATGCGTGCCATGTTTTTCCATCGCTCGGATTTTTGATCAGAACGATCGATGTGACGTCCCAACAAAATATTTTTACGGATACGGTTGAGGTTTTTTATAAAAAAAACAATTGCCCCAACCAGCAACAATCCAAATAAAACATTAGGCAGGTAACTCATGTTTGTTAGTCTTCTTGTTCTTTGTTGTAGGGCTTATTTTTTTTTCCAAATAACGAAAAATGAACATAACGCTTCGGATTTTCTTTTAGGTCATTGATCAGTGTTTGAAGCGCATTGAGGGTTTCGTCAAGGTTTTGGTATAATTTGGGGTCGTTGATCAATTTTCCGGCAGTTCCCTCTCCTCGGTTTACCTGTTCAAGAATTTGGTTTAGGTTTTGAGCAACTTGATTGTATTTATCAAGCATGGATTTGATATTTACCATAGCCAAAGAATCACTGATCTGATTTAAATTTGAGGAAGTTGAGGCCAAATTTTTAAGCGTTGTGTCAATGGCTGTTGTATTATTTGAGAGCAACACGTCTAGTTTTTTAGAAATCGAATTGATGTTTTCAACTGTTCGTGTCAGCTCGGTAAGGGTGGTTTTTAGGTTTTCTTGTGTTTGGTTGTTCAGGACATTACTAACTCCATCAAATAACTCATCAACGCTGGTCAAGGTGCTTGTTAGTTTTTGCTGAAGTGGTGCAATTTGTTGGTTGACCAATTCGGTAAATCCAGGCTGGGTGGACGAAGGAAGGGTGTCACCAGATTTTATGACTTTTCCTTGTTCAAACTTGGTTTGGATCAGGATTGCTTTCCCTCCAATGAGACCTGCTTCATAAAGAATAGCACTGCTGGACTTCGAAAAGTTCAAATCGGCACGAATCCGCATGGTGACCAAAATTTTGGTGCTGTTGGGGACAAAATCAATTTTGGTGATTTTACCAATAGACAAGCCGTTGATGTTGACATCTGCCCCAATCGACAAGCCCTCTACCTCATCATAGACAGCATAGACAATTTTTTGTTTAGAAAAAATAGAACTGCCTTTGAGAAAGTTGAATCCGAAGTAAAAAAAACCGATTCCGAAGATGACAAGTAAGGAAGTTTTTATTTCGCGTGAAAATTTCAATTTGTGGTGTTTTTAGATTTCAAAGTTACAAAATATTTATGGCCCTTTGGGCGTGCATGTGCTTATCGTAGGGCTTGCTCAAGAGTTATTTTTTTTCCATTTTCAAACGCGACCAAAAATGCACTTGGATAGCCTTTGGATTTGGCAATTTTCAACAAACGTTGCGCGTCTTCATAGGTTGGGGTTTTGCCATAATAATATCGATATATTTTGCCTTGTTTTTCGTTAAAAACCCCCTTTAGTCCTTTCCAATTAAAGCTTTCTAATCCAACTGATTTTTGACTGGCAGCAATTTGCACGCTAAACTCAAGTTTGGTCACTGCAGCGGTGGACAAGGTTGACTTTGGAGCCGCATTGGGGGTAGTCTGCACCGCATCTACGACACTTTGCGCCAAGGTGTTTTTGTAGTCAATAATGGCACTGGCGATGGCTTCTGCCATGTCGTTTTGCCCTTTTTTGGAGTTTAGAAAAGCGCCTTCATTTCGATTTGTTAAAAAACCCGTTTCGACCAAAACACTTGGCATATAGGTGTATTTGAGCACGATAAAACCGGCTTGCTTTACGGTCCTATTTTTGCGATTCAGGTTGCGGACAAATCGTTTTTGGATGGCATCTGCTGCCGCTATGCTTTGATCCAGATAGGTTTCTTGCATTAGAGTAAGACCAATGACAGACTCTGGATTGTTGGGGTCAAAACCGGCATAATTTTCTTCGTAATTGTCTTCGAAAAAAATTACAGAGTTTTCTTTTTTGGCAATTTCAAAATTGCGCTGGTTGGCATGAAGCCCTAAAACAAATGTGCCTGCACCATATGCTTGCGAATTGTGAGCGTCACAATGGATCGATACAAATAAGTCTGCGTCTGCCCGATTGGCAATATTTGCACGCTCAATTAGATCAACAAAAACATCTGTTTTGCGGGTGTAGATGATTTTTAAATTTTTTTCTCTTGCTAGGCGTTTTCCCAACTCTAGCGCAATATTTAGGGCTATTTTTTTTTCGTAATAGCCATTACCTCGATTTCCAGGATCTTTGCCACCATGCCCTGCATCAATAACCACTACAAATGGTTTTGGTGGGATGTTTGCGAAAACAGGCGTGTAACCGATGAAGGCCAATAGCAATAAATAGTACGTAAAACGCGATGGGGCATATTTATTTTTGCTGTAAGCTTTCATTTTAATAAGACTTAAAACCGACGTAAACTCTCTAAAAATATCCTTAATTTTGGACCTTAAAAGGTTATTATACAATAACAAATTTAGGATTAATCAACTTGCACACAAACTCTTTTTTTACAGTTGGATTGTTAATATGTTTTTGCATCTTCAACGTGCAGGCTCAAGAACCTTCGTCATCTACTACTTCAAATACCTTGCCCAAAGAAACCCAGGCGACCATACAGAGTGATACACTTTCTAAAAAAAAGCCCTTGCTTTTGGATAAGGTAAAATATGATGCCAAAGATTCGATCCGGATCAATAAAAAAGAAAATAAACTCTACCTCTACAATGAGGCCGAAATGCAATATCAAGACATCTTGCTCAAGTCTGGAATAATCGTTTTGGACTACGCCAAAAACGAGGTCTATGCGGGTCGTATTGCTATTGATAGCTTAGGGACCTTGGATCAATTTCCATACTTTAGACAAGGCGGCAATGAGGTAAACCCAGACTCCATCCGATTTAACTTTGACACACAAAAGGCGCTCATTTGGAATTCAAAATCTGCAGAAGCTGGAATGAATGTTTTTGCGGGATTCACCAAAAAAGAAAACGATTCGGTCTATTATCTACAAAATGCGAAGGTAACAACAGCCGGAGAACTTGAAGATGCGGATTATTATTTTAAAACCCGAAGAGCAAAACTGGTGCCACAAGGAAAAATTGTTACGGGTTTTACAAACATGTATATAGCCGATGTGCCAACACCCGTGGCCTTGCCTTTCGCTTATTTTCCGTCCTCACAACAGCAAGAATCCGGTTTTATTTTTCCTACTATTGGCGAAAACAACAACCGCGGATATGCCATACAAAACGGGGGATATTATTTCAACCTTTCCGAATATTTTAACCTGACCCTTTTGGCTGATTATTATACCAATGGCAGTTATGGTTTTGCGACCAGCTCGGTGTACAAAAAGCGGTACAAATATTCAGGCAACCTCAGCCTGCGCTATGAAAAACTGGTGAGTGGAGAACGCGGATTGCCCGATTATTCAAATTCTACTGTGTTCAATGTGCGTTGGTCGCATTCTAAAGATGCAAAGGCAAGCCCCTACTCCAATTTTTCGGCATCAGTGAACTATGGAAGTAGTGATTATTATCAACAATCGGTCAATCAGTTAAATTCTCCTAATTTTTTAAACAACAACCTAAGTTCTTCCATTTCGTACAACAAAATTTTCCCAGGTACGCCAAGGATCAATACTTCGATAACCACAACCCTATCCCAAAATTCGAGAACCAAACAGGTCAATCTAACCCTACCAACTTTTCAGGCCAGCATGGAGCGTATTTTTCCATTTGCTCCCAAAGACGCTCCAAAGAAAGGTGCCTTACAAAACATCAACTTCCAGTATACTACCAGAGCCGAACAACGAATTATCACAGACGAAGATAAACTGTTTAAAAAGGGGATGTTTGATTCCGCTCAATCAGGCATGATCCATAACATACCCATCTCAACCAACTTTAAGGTTTTAAAATATTTGAGCCTTTCTATGGGCGGTAGTTTAAAAGAAATTTGGACTCCCAAAACCGTACGCTATAATGATTATAGTGAAGCGGCAGGAGGTGTTGTTAAAGATACGCTTGGTTTTGGAGCATTTAGAACCTATAATTTTAGTTCAAGCTTGGGAACGACCATTTACGGAATTGTCAACTTCGATAAAGGAAGAATCCGATCCATACGCCATACCATGCGCCCGGCAATCAGCTATGGGATCAACCCCAGTTTTGAAAAATACTACGACGAATACATCATTGATGCTGACGGAAACACAAGAGAATATACCCGTTTTGAACCCAGCCTGTTTGGCCTACCTGGCAAAAGTTACTCGAGTAGTGTTGGCATTTCGATAAGCAATAACTTTGAAGCCAAGGTTGTTGATCGCGATACTACCAATACCGAGTTAAAAAAAATCAACCTTCTAAAAAACCTCAATTTAAGTACGTCCTATAATGCCGCCGCCAAAGAATTTAATTGGAGTCCCGTTCGGATGACTACAGGAGTGGACATGCTTAAGGGCAAGATGTCAATTAACCTAGGAGCAACATTGGATCCTTATGCGCTAGATGCAAATAAAAACCGAGTGAACACCTTTGGATTACGCATGACCAGCGCCAATATGAACATGAGTTATTCTATAAACAACAGCACCTTTGGCAGTGGTGATGCGGTGGAAGAAAATACAGACATAACTTCTAGCGGAGGTCGTGGTGACGACCTGTTTGGCCAGGCGCCTAGTGTAAATAATAGAATGGAAGAAGGCGATGAAGAACCTGCAAAAACCTATCCTATATATCGGACCAAATTGCCTTGGAATCTCAAATTTGCTCACTCAATGACCTATGTGAATTCGACAGGTCAAAACACGTTTTCTACCAATTCACTCATGTTTTCTGGCAATATAGAATTGACCCCAAAATGGAAAGTTGGCCTCTCTTCGGGTTATGACTTCAAGGGTAAAGGCTTTACCTACACCCAATTGCGATTTGATCGCAATTTGGACAGTTGGAAAATGAATTTTAGCTGGGTTCCTTTCAGTGATCGTGCCTCTTGGAATTTCTTTATTGGGATCAAATCTGGAATGCTCAGCGATATCAAATACGAAAAAAACAGAGAACCTGACCGTAAATTATAACTACTCATCTTATGAATAAAAAAATCATTACTACCCCAAATGCACCCGCACCTATAGGTCCATACAATCAAGCTATAAAAGTGGGCAGTACCCTCTATTTATCTGGACAAGTAGCTCTAAATCCAAAAACCATGGAATTGGTTAACAATACGATTACTGAAGAAACCAAACAGGTTATGGAAAATCTTAGTGCTGTACTCCAAGCAGGCGGTATGAGTTTTGCGCATGTAGTCAAAACAACCATTTTTTTAAGTGATATGGCGTTTTTTCAAGAAGTCAACACGATCTATGGAAGTTATTTTGACGAAGCAACAGCACCCGCAAGAGAAACGGTTGCAGTAAAGACCTTGCCCAAAAACGTCAATGTAGAAATTTCGATGATTGCGGTAGAATAAATTGCTTCTACAAGAAATCTACGTCCAATAAACTTTTGTGATACGCCACCAAACCGTCTATGGGTCGTTTAACCACACGGCCCAATTTTAGTTCAAAGGTTTTCAAGACGCGCTCAATTTCATCTTTGAGTAAAAACGCAATAGAGCCTACAAAATGTATGGGTACTTGACGCGCATCTTTAAATTGCAAAATTTGATGGTTGATAAAGCGAATCATACCATTTTCTATGATGTTCTGCATCATCTCATGATCCTTGTTTTCGATCAAAAATTTTGCAAAACGTGCCAAGTAAGTGTTCGGATTTTCTTTGCGATAAATGTTTTCTTTAATTGTATCGGCGTCCAACTCAAACTCACTCTCGAACTTTAAACGTAGTTCGGGTGGCATCTCGTTAAAATAGTAGGCTCGGATGAGTTGCTTTCCATAAAAATTTCCACTTGCTTCATCCATCAATACATAGCCTAAAGAGGTAACCTTTTGCTCAACGGCTTTTCCGTCAAAATAGGTACAGTTAGACCCCGTTCCCAATATACAGACAATCGATGCCTCTTCGGGCTCTGCAGTAGCATATACTGCAGCATAGGTGTCTTCTTTGATATTGAGCACAGCATTGGTAAAAATCTCTTTAAAAACCTTTTTTATACGTTCTTGTGGAGAAGCGATTCCGCAGCCTGCACCATAGAAATACAAATGGGTTACATTTTTGCGATTTTGATACAAATCAAAATTGTTGATGATTCGCTCCGTAAGAATCGCACTTGAGAGTACTTGAGGATTGAGACCTAAAGTTTGTGTAGAAAATAACACCACTCCTTTAGCATCTATAGCAATCCAATCGGTTTTTGTAGAACCGCTATCAACAACCAGTATCATAACCTAGAGCTGGTTGATGTGTTTTGCAAGTTCGAGTAGTTTGTTAGAATACCCACACTCGTTATCGTACCAGCTTACTATTTTGAAAAAGTTGGCATTCAATTCCATACCTGCTTCTGCATCAAAAATTGAAGTACGTGCATCACCTACAAAATCCTGAGAAACCAACGGTCCGTCTTCATAACCCAAAATACCCTTCATTTCATTTTCTGAGGCAGCTTTCATAGCCGCTTGAATCTCAGCATAGGAGGTTTCTTTTTTTAAGCGAACAGTAAGATCAACAACAGAAACGTTGGCTGTGGGCACTCTAAAAGCCATCCCAGTAAGTTTGCCCACCAAAGAAGGAATTACTTTAGTTACTGCTTTTGCAGCTCCTGTTGATGCGGGTATGATGTTGAGTAGTGCACTTCGCCCGCCTCTAAAATCTTTACGTGATGGACCGTCCACTGTAAATTGCGTTGCTGTGGTTGCGTGTACCGTTGTCATCAATCCCTCTACAATTTCAAAATTGTCATTGAGTACTTTAGCAATCGGCGCCAAACAGTTGGTTGTACATGAAGCGTTTGATACAATTTTTTGATCTGCTGTAGCAGTATGGTGATTGACCCCCATAACAAACATAGGAGCATCTGCAGAGGGAGCAGAAATTACAACCTTTTTTGCGCCTCCTTTGATGTGTGATTCTGCAGAGTCTAAGGTGGTAAAAATTCCTGTACATTCTGCTACAACATCCGTGTTAAGTGCACCCCATCCGATGTCGGCAGGGTTACGTTCAGCCGAAATTTTAACTTCGTGGCCATCAACGACTAGGTTATTGTCTTTTACTTCAACAGTTCCATCGTATTGTCCGTGAACAGAATCGTATTTTAGCAGATATGCAAGATGATCTACATCCAACAAATCGTTGATTCCTACAACAACTACATCATCTTGTTTCATTGCTGCGCGAAAAACCAAGCGTCCAATTCGTCCAAATCCATTAATACCTATTCGTAAAGCCATTTTCTAAAGTTTAAATTAATTATTGATTATTCTATATGGTTAAAATGTCTGACACACGGATCAGTTCTTTATTTATTTTAGATTTTCCTTTGATTGCTTTGTCCAATTGGGTCAAAATCATGTTATCATCTTTGATGCCAACCATAAGATTTGATTTTCCTTCCAAAAGGGTTTCTATTGCATAAACGCCCATTCTTGAGGCCAATACACGGTCAAAACAACTTGGAGCACCACCCCGTTGCATGTGTCCAAGTACTGAAACACGCACCTCATAATAAGGCAGGTTTTTTTCTACATAAGAGGCGATTTCGAAAACATTTTTTCCTGTTTTATCTCCTTCTGCAATAACAACAATACTTGAAGATTTGCCGGATTTCTCACTTCTTTTGAGGGATTCTAAAAGACGATCGAGTCCCATATTTTCTTCGGGGATCAATATTTCTTCAGCACCCGAACCAATACCTGCGTTTAAGGCGATATGCCCCGCATCGCGCCCCATGACTTCGACAAAAAATAAGCGGTTGTGTGAACTGGCAGTGTCTCGAATTTTATCAATTGCCTCTGTGACGGTGTTTAGCGCAGTGTCGTATCCCAATGTGTGGCTTGTGCCGTAGATGTCATTGTCAATAGTTCCTGGTATTCCGATGACCGGTAAGTCAAACTCCTTTTGAAAAATCATCGCTCCGGTAAAAGAGCCATCTCCGCCAATTACGACTAAGGCATCGATTTCGTGTTTTTGGATGGTTTCAAAGGCTTTTTTCCTTCCTTCTTTAGTACGGAACTCGAGGCAGCGTGCCGATTTTAACATGGTGCCACCTTTGTTGATGATATTGTTTACCGATCGTGGTGTCATCACACGGGTTACGTCGTCTATAAGGCCTTGATAGCCTTGAAAAATCGCTACGCATTTCAATTTGTGAAAAGCAGCCGTGCGTACCACCGCTCGAATGGCTGCATTCATCCCGGGGGCGTCGCCTCCAGAAGTTAAAACACCGATAGTCTTGATTGCTTTCATAAAATCCGCCGCAATTTACTATTTATTTGAATGTTTTTGACTGCCAAAACAAAAAAAGTCCCCAGCTGTTTTGTTCTTTTAACGAGTTTTTTACGATCCAAACAAAATTCACTTTCCATGTTAGTATTTGACAATTATTGCTTGTTTATGAATTGAAGTCCGAGACCTGTCGTTTTGGGAGTAGCCCGGTAGTTGGCTTTCTTTTGTTCTTTTTTAATGATTTTTTGAATCAAATCCGAAAACGTATTGAAGTCTACCTGATAAGACAGTCCCAAGCCTTGAGTATAACCAAGCTCATCACCAAAATATCGAAATTCATTTTCTTTGTTAAAGACTTTGGCTCGCAACGACCCCGCTTCGTTAAGAATAAAATCTATCTGAACATCTCCGACGATCAAAGTCTCTTCTACACCTCCAACCGGCACACCAATTTTTCCATTGACCAAAATACGATCACTCAACTGTGTTGAAAGCGTTAAGCCCAATCGGTCTTCGGAGACAATTTCTACCGGGCTACTTTTGTCTCCTTGCAAATAATTTACGCCTATTTTTAGTTTTTCATTCTCTTCGCCCACAAGGCTAGAAAATACATCAGAGGCCTTTTCATAAAGATTGTTCGCCAATCCCTGAACTGAGACGCCAACATCATTGATAAAAATCCCTTGAGACAGTAGCGAGATGGCTTGAAGCTGAGCACGTTGTGGGTCGTTCAAACGGTATTGCAACTCCGTGACCACGGTACCTCCAGTATTTGGAAAATCGATTTCAAACAAAGGGTTTTCGGGTTTTAGCAGATCCCCCTGCAACCGAATAAGTACCTCGGTGGGTATTTTTCTGTTAAAATCAGGGTTGTCTAACAAAAGTGCTGGATTGGCCCCACCGGGGACCTGATACACGGCTTCTAGTTGCATTTGAGCACCGAGCGGGTCGCCCTCCCAAACAATGGTACCTCCTGGCTTTACGTTGAACTTTTTGTCAATAACACCCAAGTTCTTAAAATTATAAATCCCTTGTTGCGCGATAAAATCTCCCCACATGTTAAATTTGCCTTTGGTGTCTATTTCCATCAGTAAATTTCCAGAACCGTTCCCTTTTAGATAGCTTTTCGAAACTTCATCAATAACAATTTCAATCTCTGCTTCGGGAGTAACCTCGAGTTCAAAGCGCATGTCAAGACCATTTGCGTCCTCTTTCTCACGCAATGAAGGTGCTTTATCAGATTCGCTTTTAGCAACAAAATTGACAAATGAGGCGTCCGAAACATTGTAGGCTTCAATCCACGGGATTTTTATGGAAGTCCCTGGATTTGTTTTGCCATAAAGCGCTAATAAAGGATTTTTGAAGGACCCTGTTAGCGCGATTTGCCCTTCAAAAAAACCAGTACCATAAAAAAGCGCATCGGGTGTTTCTTTTTTATTTAAAATTTGAATGCCAGCGGTATTAAATTTAAAATCAATCGCCCAATCTTTAAATCTATTGTGGGAAATCGTTCCGTTTAGAAGCGCAGTACCCGCGGAGCCATCTGTAGTGATAAGGGCATTTCTGAAGGTGAAATTTTGATCGGTCAACAACACGGATTGTTGGGGCTCGAAAATAAGCCCTTTATTGATGTATGGAATAAATAATTGTGCATTCTTGAGCGAGAGTTCACCCTGGTGGCTTAGATTGTTTAGGGGCCCAAAGAGGTTAGCGTTACCCTCCAAAGAACCCGAAAAGTCGGTAATCGAGCTGCCTCCAAGCGGTTGCAACAGGGCGAGATCAAAATTTTGAAAATCGATGTTGAGGTCCAAACGAGGCTGTGCTGCTGTAAAGGTCAAGTTTCCCCTTCCAGATAAGGTTTGCGCTTCTGATTTTATCAAAGAAAAATCAATAGCATACGCGTTGATTTTTGTATTTCCCTGGCTGTTGATTTTAAACCTACCCTGATCGGCCCCATTGATTTTTAGATCTTCAATGATGCCATTCAAAATAAAAATATTTTCGAGTTGTGAGCGTTTGATTTGCAGCCTTGAAGTTGCCACTCCCTCAAAATAAAATTGGTTGGGCTGAGGCAAAATTGATGCAATCTCTACTTGGTCTAATGCCAAAGCAATCTCAAAATCATTTTCTTGATTGTAGTAACCCGAAAAAGCCAATCCATACTGATCGGTTGTTACACTAATATTATTGATGTTAAAGGTGCCGGTTTCCAAATCTAACTCCACACCTTGAGCAGCTTGATTTAGTGGGTTGACTTGCCAGGTATTGTTTCTAAAACGTATTTGAGAAGGGAGGATCGTAAACAACTGTTTTTTGGGCTGCTGCTCTTGTTCAAAATACAAATCATAGACATCTTGGTTGTCCTGTCCCCCAGTGGCTGAAAGGTGTAAGCTGATTTTTTTTTCAATCAAATCACTCGTTGCTCGTAGCGCATTGAATGAGTAGTCCTTAATTTGCAATTTTCCGATCTCTAAAACACTCTCTTGATCGACTTCGGGTGCAATCAAAACAGAAATGTTTTCAGCGGTCAGTTCGGGTGCTCTAAAAATGGGCGTTTCCAATTTCAAATAGGCGTTAGGCTCTTGGTCACTGAGCTTGCCGGTGATCAAAATGGGCTCATCAGAAACGATATTTGGGTCTATTGCCTTAAGCACCTTAGAACCAATTCGCAAATCTACCAGTGCACTTCCCTCGGCACGTGTTTTGGAAGTTGTAAAAACTGGAAACGCCCGATCTATAGTAGCACGTAACAATGAGGGTAATGCCTGTAAGCGATAGTTTCCAATAATCGATCCGTCTACAATTTCTGAATTGAGTATTTCTACAGTTCGTTGTGCATTTTTTCGATCTAAGCGTGCAATAAAATTTTTGAAAATTGTGGTATCACTTCCGAGCGTGAGTGCACTTTCTTCAAAAGAAAGGTTACCCACCATTTGGGGTATCGAATTGCCTCTTAGCGTACCTATAATCTTGGTATTTAAACGCAGGGGAAGATTGCCCGATGTGCTCAAAGAACTCAAATCGAGTTTATCGATTGAACAGACAAAGGTGTGCCTCGAATTGCTCTTTGACAGGCTATGAGTGCTGATCAAGTTGGCCGAAATAAGGGCGCTCTGGACCTCAGTTTTGGTATTGAGTGTTCCTCGGGACAAATTACCTTCGGCGCTAAGGGATTCGATTTTTTGATTGTTATATACAATTTCGTCAAACTGCAGAGACCACTTTGCATTAGCAGTATAGCGATCGGTTCCTTGGCCTTGTAATTCGAGCTGACCGCTCCATTGACTTTGATCATTTTCGGAAATGTATTTTGCCAAGTCAATATTTTTTATGGACAGCCGTGCTTTATAGTTTTCTATTTTTTTGAGGGGCCCTTTAGTTTGCAACAACAGGTCAAAAGATGCATTTGCTTGTTGACCCGTTAGTTGGGTGTTCAGCGACTGTTTTTGATAATTCAGCCTGCCCCCAATGTTCCAAACAGCAAGGTCGTTGATCCAAGAAGCCTGTGGTGCCCAACGGGGATTTTGGGCTAGAATGTAGGTAGAAAGCGACCGACCAATAGTAGTTGAAGCAATTTCTGCCTCAAACGAAGCCGTTTCATTGTCTAAGATATTTTTGGCAGCAAACGATCCAGACCACTGTGTGTCCCCCCATCGAAGTTGTTTTACAGTACTTTCAAAATCATTGACGCTCCCCTTAAACCTAAGGGCACCTGTCAAAGTGTTTTTAGGATTATTTTCGTTGAGAAATAAAGCCTGTACATCATTGGCAACAGTCAATGTGTCTAAATCCAAATCAAGTTGTACTTGCGATGCAAAATCCGTCCACCCTCCCTGAGGGTAATCCATTTCAAAATAGCCTGTAAATTGACTTTCAGGTGTTTGAAGTCTAAAATCTCGAAGTACAATTTGACAGTCAGAACTCCAATAATGACCTGATAGGCGGTTGACAGTCAACGGTAGATTGGTGTCCAGTTTAAGGTTTTGGATTTCCATTTCAAGCACATTGCCCATCAAATAAAAATCGTGCAATGCTACCTCAAGGTTGTGCACGCGTTTTGGTAGGTTATCCGTTGGTTTATGAGCGTCCCAAAGCACCTCACCATTTTGAAGTTCTAAGTTTTGGATTTTCAACAAAGTGGCATTTTTAGCGGCTTTTTTTTGCGATTGCAGCTTCCGAATAAATTGCGCTAGGTTATCACTTTGTTCGTCTGGATAATGGATGATTTTACTTTTAAAGCCGGAGATTTTTGCAGTTTCAAATTCAAATTCTCCATTGGCAAGCGCTCGGACTCCTTTAGAATTTGTCGCCAACTTTTGTATATAAAAAAGGGTGTCTTGATGGTGGTCACGCGCTATCACATCTCTGAGAACAATGCTTCCATTGATGTTGATGCTGGTTTTGCCAATCCGAATTCCTGTATCATAGGTTTCGTTGAGTGATTGGGTGATTTGATTGGCCAATCGGGTTTGGATAACGGAAGAAAAAAGCCCAACAACCACCAGAATGACCAGCAACAAAATGGTGATTGCTATATTGCGCCCTATTTTATAATTCGTTTTGATAATAAACAGTAATTTTGTTTTGCCTAAACGTTGATGAAACAACCGTCCTACATACTGGGTATCGAATCTTCCTGTGACGACACGGCAGCAGCGGTTATTGCCCATAACAAAGTACTATCAAATTGTATTGCAAACCAAAAAATTCATGAACAATATGGAGGTGTTGTCCCCGAATTAGCCTCCCGAGCACATCAAAGCAATATCGTCCCAGTGGTTGACCAAGCACTTCGTAGTGCACATATTGACGTGTCACAGTTGGACGCCATTGCCTATACTCAAGGACCCGGCCTGTTAGGTTCATTGCTTGTAGGTGGTTCTTTTGCAAAGTCTTTGGCCTTGGCACTAGATATTCCGTTGATTGAAGTAAATCACATGCAGGCCCATCTACTCGCCCATTTTATCGAACAAGAAAACATGCAAACCCCAGATTTTCCATTTATTGGAGTAACCTTATCAGGAGGACATACTCAATTGGTTTTGGTCAGAGATTATTTTGATATGGAATTGTTGGGAACAACACTAGACGACGCTATTGGTGAAGCATTTGACAAATGCGGTAAAGTCATGGGATTGTCCTATCCTTCTGGTCCTGCGGTTGACCGTTTGGCCAAAAACGGACGTCCAAACCGGTTCCAATTTCCCATACCAAAAGTACCGGGATATGATGTAAGTTATAGTGGACTCAAAACAGCTTTCATCAATTTTTTGCACAAAAACACCCAAAAACAGCCCAATTTTATAGCAAACAATTTAGAAGATCTATGTGCCAGCCTTCAGTTTACCTTGATTGAAGTCATACTAAAAAAAATAGAACAGGTGGTTGCTGATACAAAAATTAAAAACGTGGTTATTGGCGGAGGCGTATCGGCAAACAGTGAAATTCGTCGTGTCTTGGAGCTCAAAAAAAACACCTCGGATTGGGAGGTTTTTATTCCACCCTTCGAGTACACCACAGACAATGCAGCCATGATAGCGATTGTAGGAGCGCTAAAATTTCAACAGCAACAATTTGGAACCTTGGATGCGGTGGCCGATCCACGACTAAAATTTTAATATGGATCTGTTCTATCTCAAATCACTTACTAGCGCAACGACTGAATGCATTCTTGAGGGAGAAGAAGCCCAACACATCAGCAAAGTACTACGAAAAAAAGTTGGCGATTTACTCCTACTCACAAATGGAAAGGGTTTGGAATGGCAAGGTCAAATTGCGGCAATTTTCTCCAAAAAAGTTCAGCTAATATGCACCTATCAAAAAGAACACCCGCCCCTTCCCTATTCGCTTCATATCGCCATTGCTCCCACCAAAAGCAATGATCGCATCGAGTGGTTTTTAGAAAAAGTGACTGAAATTGGTCTTACAAAAATCACACCGCTGTTGTGCGATCACTCAGAACGAAAAATCATAAAACACGAACGTTGGAATAAAATATTGGGCAGTGCCATGAAGCAATCTCAAAGGTTTTATTTGCCCGATTTACAACCGCTTACTGCTTTTAAAGATTTTTTGGAACAGGAAAAAAACAACGAACTGCTCGTCGCCCACTGCAAACCCGGAAACAAAACCGCTTTGAATTCAATAGCCAGGAAAAAGGAGTATACGGTGTTGATTGGCCCAGAAGGGGATTTTTCGGAAAAAGAAATTGAACAAATAACATCCCGTACAAAAGCCATCGAAGTTGATCTTGGGCCGGCACGTTATCGAACCGAAACCGCCGGAATTGTCGCTTGCTTAACAATTGCACTCAAGGAAATCTAATTGTTGATGAAACGAAACTAATTCTTTTTTTATCTTTAAAAACGATATGGAAGATAAACAAATCGCAAAAGGAATCATTCGCGCTTTATTTCAACTCTTGGGGCTCGCAATTTTCTTGTGGGTACTTTACGAGTTGCAGTCCATCATTATCTATTTTGCAATCGCTGCGGTTATTGCACTTGTTGGCCGCCCGATTTCACTTTTTTTAACCAAGCGGCTCAAATTCAACAATCTATTGGCAACCACCCTAACGATAGCCATTTTGTTGGGCATCGTTGTAGGAATCGTTTCACTTTTTGTGCCTTTAATCGTAAAACAGGGAGGTAACCTCTCCTTGCTCAACGTCGAAGAACTCGAAAAAAACATTGGATTATTGATGGCCGAAATCACCGAATACCTCCAGTTAGACAATCAATTTTGGCAGCAACAACTTCGCTCAGGATCTCTTTTTAACTCGATCAATTTAAGCGCAGTTCCTAATTTTTTAAACAGTATTATCGGAATACTTGGTGATTTTACCATTGGGCTGTTTTCGGTGCTTTTTATTTCTTTTTTCTTATTAAAAGACAGCAAACTTCTCGAAAGAATATTATTGACCTTGGTCAAAGACGAATATACAGACAAAACCAGTGCCTCGATATTGAAAATCAAACAACTACTATCCCGTTATTTTATCGGCTTGCTGATTCAAATTCTGATTTTATTGGTGGTCTATTTTGGGGTATTGTTGTTGGTTGGGATTCCCAATGCGTTTGTAATCGCTTTTTTGTGTGCCTTGCTCAATTTGATCCCGTATCTAGGACCTATAATTGGAGGGGTGTTGATGCTACTCTTGACGATGACGAGCAATTTGGACGCCAATTTTAGCGCTGTTATTTTGCCCAAGGCGATCTATGTGATGATTGGCTTTGTGGTTGGGCAATTGATCGATAATTTTTTCAGCCAACCGTTTATTTTTTCGAACAGTGTAAAGTCCCATCCGCTCGAGATTTTTATCGTGATTTTGGCGACCGGAACCCTTTTTGGGCCTATGGGAATGATTTTAGCAATTCCTGCGTATACAGCGCTAAAGGTGGTGCTCAAAATCTTTTTGTCCGATAATAAAATAGTGAAATCGGTTACCAAAAGGCTCTAACCCTATCATTTGTAGGTTGTGAGCAATTGTTGTTGCTTTGTAATTGCTTCCAAAAATTCAGATTTTAGCCTTGCAACCAATTCGTTAACGGATGGATTGTCATCAATGGCGGTAACCCCCTGCCCTGCAGACCAAATATTTTTCCAAGCATTGGCTTCTTCCTTAATTGCATTGGGGTTTGATCCAAAATCTATTTTTTTAGAGTCCTTCCATTGCTCTTCTGTTATGCCTACCGCTTCGAGACTGGCTCGTATAAAACTACCATGAACTCCCGATACTGCCGCGGTATAGACAATGTCTTCGGCCTTACTGTCGATGATCATTTTTTTGTACGCTTCGTCGGCTTTACTTTCCGTAACGTTGATAAAACGGGTCCCCATATAAGCGAGATCTGCGCCCATTTGTAGGGCACTCGCAACGTCATTTCCGTTACTCAAACAGCCCGAGAGCAAAATGGTTTTATGAAAAAATTTCTTTATTTCATTGATTAGCGCAATAGGGTGCAGTGTTCCTGCATGCCCTCCAGCACCACCAGCGACAAGGATTAGACCATCGACGCCTGCTTCGGCGGCTTTTTCGGCATGTCGTTTTTTGATAATATCATGAAAAACCAACCCACCATAACTATGAACAGCATCTACCAATTGCGAAACAGCACCCAGTGAGGTGATAATAATAGGCACTTTATGTTTAATACATATTTCTAAATCGGGTTGTACACGAATGTTCGTTGGGTTGACGATTAGATTGACACCAAAAGGTGCTGCCTTTTTTCCGGTTTCTTCCTCAAATTGAGCCAGTGCGGTTTTGATTTGTACCACCCATTGCTCAAAACCTTCTGTAGTACGCTGATTGAGCGCAGGAAAAGTACCTACTATACCGTTTTTACAGCACGCTATGACCAATTCTGGATCAGAGATAAGAAACATGGGTGCAGCTACAACAGGTACCGCTAATTGATTGATAAAATCCGGTTTATTCATGAGTTCTGATTTTTATGGACCATTTAAATTTAAACGTTGCTACAACAGCCCCACTCTCGTCTGCTCCAACGGCTTTAAGCCAGATGGTTTGTGGTTGTTTTGTGGCATTTAGCGTATTGATCAGTTGGTCGATACTTTCGCCCTCATTGCATTGAAAGGTAATTTTACCAACCGCTTTTTTTGTAAATTCTGCTTCATTGGCAATAACTAATGAAGAAACGTTAAGATTTTGTGATCGAATTTTACTGATCAGCAGTATTCCAGTAGCAATTTCTGCAGCCATGCCTTG
>JAFMLE010000032.1 GCA_017852395.1 Flavobacteriaceae bacterium | reverse complement strand
ATCAATTCTAATTTTGTTAATAGTACTGACCACGGGTTGTAGTAGCATTCGTGTATATTCTGATTTTGATTCGGAAGCAAGCTTTTCAAATTATACCAGTTTTGCTTTTTTTAAAGAAGGAGTTGATCAGGTCTCCATTTCTGATTTGGACAAACGACGTATTCTTAAGGCGATTGACACCCTGCTAACTGCCAAGGGGCTTTCTAAATCTGACACTCCTGATTTGTTGATCAATATAAATACCAAAGCCAAAGAGCGAATCTCTGTCTATTCTAACAATGGATGGGGATGGGGATGGGGTTGGAATCCCTGGTTTTGGGGTGGGCCGCAAACACAGACCGTTTCATCTCGCACCGAAGGCACCCTTTATATCGATATGATCGATCGGAAAACCAATCAGTTGGTTTGGCAAGGAATTGGCAAAGGAGGTATTCAAGAATCGATGAAAAACCGCGACCAGCGCATTGCTACTTTTGTCGCAGAAATTTTAAAGCAATTCCCTCCAAATCAGGAGTAAATAGCTTCTAGGAAAGCAGGGCCACAGCTGCTGCTAATGCTTTTTGAATCCCTTGACTGTCACTACCCCCAGCTGTTGCAAAAAAGGGTTGTCCACCGCCACCACCTTTGATATATTGTCCTAGCTCCCGTACAATAGCTCCAGCATTGAGGTTTTCCGCTGCTACGCGTTCTTTAGAAATATAGCAACACAATAGTGGTTTGCCCGATACTTCGGCAGCCAAAACCAGTGCTAAATCCTTTCGATCTTTGCCCAACTCAAAAGCCAAATCTTTCATCACTTGGGCATCGCCTTCGATTTGCGCCGTAAGGTGCGATTTTCCATTGATCGTAACAATTTTTGCTTCCAGGTCTTGGATTAGGGCTTTTGCTTTTAGCTTATTGAGCGATGCAACTTCTTTTCGCAAAGAGGCATTTTCTTCTTGAAGTTGTCCTACTGCTTTGATAAGGTTTTGTGGTCTTTTTAACAATTCCGACAGGTTTTGAAGCATGGTGTTTTGTGACTCAAAATAATCTTTGGCAGCGTCGCCAGTTATGGCTTCTATACGGCGTACGCCTGCCGCTACCGCACCTTCAGAGAGGATCTTAAAATGCCAGATTTTGCTGGTGTTGGCTACATGTGTACCTCCACACAACTCTATCGATTGACCAAAACGAATGGTACGAACAGTATCGCCGTATTTTTCTCCAAATAAAGCCATTGCACCTGATTCTATGGCTTGGTCATAGGGTATGTTGCGATTTTCTTCGAGGGGTAACTGCTCTTGGATGCGCGCATTGACAAATTGTTCTACTTCTTGCAATTCTTCATTGCTGAGTTTTGAAAAATGTGAAAAATCAAATCTAAAAACCCCCGAATGCACCATAGATCCTCGCTGCTCGACATGGGTCCCTAAAACTGCTCGAAGCCCTTGATGCAGCAAATGAGTGGCCGTATGATTGCACGCCGTGCGCGATCTTTGTAACGGATCTACAACTGCGTTAAACGTTGCATCTACCTTATCGGGTAGGGTTTTCGTATAATGCAAAATTTCGTTGTTTTCACGCTTGGTATCCGTGATATAATAGAGATTTCCGTTGGGAGCCTCTAGGTATCCTTTATCGCCTACCTGTCCTCCACCCTCTGCATAAAATGGGGTTAGATTGAATACAAGTTGAAAATAATCACCTTCTTTGGCTGAGGTGATTTTTCGGTATTTGGTGATTTTTACTTTGGTAGCTAACAAATCATAGCCTACAAACTCTTGTTGATCGTCTTGCAGTAGTACTTGCCAATCGTCTACCGCAGCTTCTGCAGCTTTCCGGGAACGCTCTTTTTGCTTGGCCATTTCGGTTTCAAAACCAGCGGTTTCTATTTCATAACCGCGCTCTCGCGCAATAAGTGCTGTAAGATCTAAAGGAAATCCAAACGTGTCATACAACTCAAAAGCTTCGCTTCCTTTAACGGTATTGCTTGGTGTATTTTTGAGCACATTTTCTAACAATATCAATCCTTGGTCAAGGGTTTTGAGAAAAGAGGCTTCTTCTTCTCGTAGCACGTTAGTGATTAGATTTTGTTCTTTTTTCAATTCAGGGAAAACACTTCCCATCTGGTTGACTAAAGTTGGTACCAGTTGAAAAATAAAGGGTTCCTTTTGCTTGAGAAAGGTAAATCCATAACGAATTGCTCGACGTAAAATACGGCGAATTACATAGCCACCACCGGTATTGCTAGGCAATTGACCATCGGCAATTGCAAAACATACCGTGCGCAAGTGATCCGCAACAACACGAATTGCACGGTCAATTTCTAAAGTTTGTCCATATTTGGTTCTTGTGCGTGTTTCTATTTCTCGGATAATCGGCGTAAAAACATCGGTGTCATAATTGGACGTTACTCCTTGCAAAATCATACAGAGTCGCTCAAATCCCATACCTGTGTCCACATGTTGTGCAGGCAATTTTTCAAGACTTCCATCGGCTTTACGGTTGTACTCCATAAAAACAAGATTCCACACTTCGATAACGTGAGGATGGTCTTGGTTGACCAATGTGGCTCCAGGAACTTTTTGTTTTTCTTCTTCAGATCGTATGTCTACGTGGATTTCTGAGCATGGACCACAAGGCCCTTGATCGCCCATTTCCCAAAAATTGTCTTTTTTGTTTCCCATCAAGATACGGTCCTCTGGCAAGATGTTTTTCCACAAGTCATAGGCCTCTTGGTCATAAGCCAATTGGTCGCTGTCATCGCCTTCAAAAACGGTCACATAAAGCTTGTCTTTGGGGATTTTGTACACTTCGGTTAGCAGCTCCCATGCCCACTCAATGGCTTCTTTTTTGAAATAATCACCAAAACTCCAGTTGCCCAACATTTCAAAAAACGTGTGGTGGTATGTGTCAATACCAACTTCTTCGAGGTCGTTGTGTTTACCAGAAACACGCAAACATTTTTGGGTGTCTGCCACGCGATTGGCATCCGCTTGTGCCTGCCCCAAAAAGTATTCTTTAAACTGGTTCATCCCAGCGTTGGTAAACAACAAGGTGGGGTCATTTTTGAGCACCAGGGGTGCCGATGGGACGATTTTGTGTTTTTTAGATTCAAAAAAATCGAGGAACTGTTGGCGAACTTCGACTGCTTTCATGTGCTGTGGGTCTATTTTTGGATATGCAAATGTAAGGCATCTCAGACAATTTTCATGATGTAAGTCCTTGCAATGCACCGCATTTGGAATTTTTGTATCTTTGTGTCAACTCGAAAAAGAAAAACTTCGCTTTCAATGGCAAAAATTAAATACTACTACGACCCGGAAACGCTTTCGTATCGCGCCATCGAAACTTCTAAAGTCCGTCAGTTTTCCAATCTATTACTGTTTTTCTTTACAGCACTTATTTTTGGAATTAGTGGTTTGTTTTTGTTATTAAACACTTCGTGGCTCAACACCCCTACTGAATTGGCTCAAGAACGAGAATTGGACAATTATAAATTGCAGTTTGACATTCTCAATCGCAGACTGGGGCAATTGGAAGAGGCCCTGGGTAATGTAGAAGAGCGCGACAATAACCTCTACCGTGTTTATTTTGAGGCTAGTCCTATACCAGAAGCTCAGCGCCGCGTTGGTTTTGGAGGGGTCAATCGCTACCAAGATTTGGAGGGCTTTTCAAACTCCGATTTGATTATCAATACCACAAAAAAAATCGATATTCTTACCAAACAGGCTGTGGTGCAGTCCCGATCCTTAGATGAGATCGAAAAGCTGGCGCGTAATAAATCAGAACTGCTAAGTGCTATACCCTCTATCCCACCAGTTTTATGGGAAGATATGAAGCGAATGGCTTCCGGATACGGGTACCGCAAAGACCCGTTTACTAAAAAACGTCGTATGCACTGGGGCATGGATTTTACCGCACCGACAGGCACTCCAATTTACGCCTCTGGCGATGGTGTTGTCAAACGTGTCGATAATCGTGCCACCGGCTATGGGAATCATATACGCATAGATCATGGTTTTGGCTATGTAAGCCTGTATGCCCATCTGAGCAAATACAACGTAAAGAGGGGACAAAAAGTAAAACGAGGAGATGTAATCGGTTATGTGGGTAGTACAGGTCGATCTGTAGGCCCGCATTTGCATTACGAAATCTTTAAGGATGGTGTCCGTATCAATCCATTAAATTTCTATTACGGAAAGCTGTCTCCTGAAGAATTTGAAAAACTGCGTTATACCGCCATACAAGAAAACCAATCTTTGGATTAATGCGGATCAATTTGCCTGAAAAACGGTATTATTCCATAGGCGAAGTAGCCAACGCATTAGACGTCAAAACATCCTTATTGCGTTTTTGGGAAAAGGAGTTTAAACAAATTCAACCCAAAAAAAAGCAAAGTGGTGTCCGCAAATACACTCCTGAAGACGTCGAGCAAATCCAATATATCTATCACTTGCTTAAAGAAAAGGGGCTGACTATAGAAGGGGCTAAAAAAGAACTAAAACGTATGCCAACCGATGATCCAAAAAGGACACTCATCGATAAGCTCCAAAAAATAAAAGGGGCATTGACCCAAATCAAAGATCAATTATAGTACTTATTTTTTTCTAAAGAAAATAGTCATTGGCACCCCAGTAAAATCCATTTGCTCACGTAACTTATTTTCCAAAAACCTGCGGTAAGGATCTTTTAGATACTGTGGTAGGTTGCAGAAAAAAGCAAATTGTGGGTAAGGTGTCGGAAGTTGGGTGCAAAATTTGATTTTAACATATTTACCCTTTATGGCCGGTGGGGGATTATGCTCTATGATGGGCAACATAAGATCGTTGAGCTTACGTGTCGGAATTCTACGAGAACGATTTTCATAGACCTTAACGGCAATTTCCAAAGCTTTGAGGATCCGTTGCTTATTGTGTACAGAAACAAAAATAATCGGAACATCTGTAAATGGCGCAATTTTTGACCGGATGTCCTGTTCAAAGTGCTTGGTAGAATGGGTGTCTTTTTCGACCAAATCCCATTTGTTGACTAAAATGACAATCCCCTTGTTGTTTCGGTGTGCAAGCCAAAAGATATTTTGAACTTGTCCATCAAATCCGCGTGTTGCGTCGACCATCAATAAACATACATCACTGTTTTCTATGGTGCGTACCGAACGCATTACTGAATAAAATTCGATGTCTTCTTTGACCTTGGACTTTCTTCGGATTCCTGCGGTGTCTACAAGTTTAAAATCAAAACCAAAACGGTTGTATACGGTATCAATACTATCTCGAGTGGTTCCTGCAACATCCGTCACGATATAGCGTTCTTTGCCAATCAACGCATTGATAAAAGAAGATTTGCCTGCATTGGGACGGCCAACTACGGCAAAACGGGGTAAGCCATCTTCAGGCTCGGGTTCTTGTTCTGGAAAAACAGCGACAAGGGCGTCCAAAAGTTCGCCAGTTCCACTCCCATTTATGGCCGAAACAGGATAGAGGGTTTCATACCCCATGGCATAAAATTCTACCGCAGCCGTAACGCGATCACCATTATCGGCTTTGTTAACCGCCAAAAAAACGGGCTTGTTCGCGCGGCGTAAGAGCTTAGCAACTTCGGTGTCCATTCCTGTAACACCTTCCGAAACATCGACCATAAAAATGATTGCATCGGCTTCTTCGATGGCTAGGGCAACTTGCTTGTCGATTTCTTTTTGAAAAACATCCTCACTGCCCTCGATATAACCGCCGGTGTCTATGAGGGTAAAATCTTTGCCATTCCAATCGGCTTTTCCATAATGACGATCTCGTGTTACACCACTGGTCGGGTCTACGATAGCTTCGCGTTTTTGGATGATTCGATTAAAAAGAGTGGACTTCCCCACATTGGGTCGACCTACAATGGCAATAATATTTCCCACGCCAGTTCTATTTTGGGCAAAAGTACACTAATTTGTAGACTTTGAGCTTCTCAATGTTGATAACCAAATCGCTTGAGTTGTTGGCTGTTGTTTCGCCAATTTTTGGATACTTTGACAAAAAGCTCAAGGAATATTTTTTTGCCAAAAAAAGCTTCAAGCGCCACTCGAGCACCTTGACCTACTTTTTTTAGGTTTCCCCCCTTGTGTCCTATTATAATTCCTTTTTGGGTTTGGCGTTCTACAAGTATTACGGCTTGGATTTTGATCAGGGTTTCGTCTTCCAAAAAGGCTTCTGTGATTACTTCAACCGCGTAAGGTATTTCTTTGTCGTAGTGTTCTAGGATTTCTTTGCGTATGGCTTCATTGACAAAAAAACGCTCGGGCTTGTCGGTCATCTGATCTTTTGGGAAATACGGCGGGCATTCGGGCATCAAGTTTGCCAAAATATCGATCAGCTCAGGCACAAAAAAACCTGTTAATGCCGCAATGGGGTATATGGAAGCGTTGGGCAAAAGATTTTTCCAATGGGCAACAGCAGCCTCTAGGCTTTCTTGATTGGCCTGATCAATTTTATTAATCAACACCAGCAGCGGGCGTTTGGTAGTGGCAATTTTTTCAAAAAGAAGTTCATCCTTGATTTTGGTTTCTCCAATAGCAATCATATAAATGAGTACATCGGCATCTTGGAGTGAGGCGCTTACTTGCTCCATCATTGCTTCTTGGAGGCTATAGGCTGGTTTGATAATGCCCGGTGTATCTGACAAGACCAATTGGTAATCTTCGCCGTTGACGATTCCCAAAATACGATGTCTGGTTGTTTGGGCCTTAGCCGTTATAATGGACAAGGGCAGTTCCATCAAGGCATTCATCAAGGTAGATTTGCCGACATTGGGGTTGCCTATTATAGCGACATAGCCCGACCGATGTTTTGTTTTTTCCACATTGTAAAGATACAACCTTCATTGCTTGCTTGTGAATGGAAAATAAAGTTGTTATATTTGTACTCTAAATCGCGAGGTAGAGCAGTAGGTAGCTCGTTGGGCTCATAACCCAAAGGTCGCAGGTTCGAGTCCTGCCCTCGCTAC
>JAFMLE010000003.1:83863-137250 GCA_017852395.1 Flavobacteriaceae bacterium | reverse complement strand
GAGATTACCACGGCACATCCTGCAAAATTTTCGAGGCCTTCTTCTAACGCTCTAAGGGTGTTGATGTCCAAATCATTGGTTGGCTCATCCAAAAGCAACACATTGCCTTCTTCTTTGAGGGCCATGGCAAGATGGAGGCGGTTTCGCTCTCCCCCCGACAAGGTGGCTACTTTTTTGTTTTGTTCGTTACCACTAAAGTTAAAACGGCTTAAGTACGCGCGTGAATTGACTTGCTTACCACCCATCATGATCAGGTCTTGTTCGTCGCTAAAATTGGACCATATCGATTTTTCGGGATCAATATTTTTGTGGCTTTGATCTACATAGGCTATTTTGACCGTTTGCCCCACATCAAAGGTGCCATTTTCTGGCTGCAATTCATTCATGATTAATTTAAAAAGGGTCGTTTTTCCTGCTCCGTTAGGACCAATGATACCGACAATACCTGCCTGTGGCAATCGAAAAGACAACGACTCATAGAGAATTTTATCTCCAAATGCCATGCGGACGTTTTTGGCTTCGATCACTTCTGTTCCTAGTCGAGGTCCGTTCGGAATATAAATTTCGAGCTTTTCATCGACCATTTTTTGATCCTGACTCATCAATTTATCATAGTTAGAAAGACGTGCCTTTTGTTTGGTCTGTCTTCCTTTTGGAGACATCCGCACCCATTCTAACTCACGCTCCAGCGTTTTTTGTCTTTTAGAGGCTTGCTTTTGCTCTTGCGCCAGGCGTTTGGCTTTTTGGTCTAACCAGGAAGAATAATTTCCTTTCCAAGGGATTCCCTCACCACGATCGAGTTCCAAAATCCAACCCGCAACGTTGTCTAAAAAATACCGATCATGCGTCACCGCGATGACCGTTCCTTTGTATTGTGCCAAATGTTGTTCTAGCCAATGTACCGATTCTGCATCAAGGTGGTTTGTGGGTTCGTCAAGAAGCAACACATCGGGTTTTTGTAATAATAGTCGGCAAAGGGCAACACGCCGGCGTTCACCACCAGAAAGTACCGCTGTTTTGGCATCTGCTGGAGGGGTGCGTAGGGCGTCCATTGCCAACTCGAGTTGGTTGTCGATTTCCCAAGCATTACGCGCATCAATTTCATCCTGCAAAATCGCTTGTCGGTCCATGAGTTTTTGCATCTTATCGGCGTCCTCATAGACTTCTGGCAACCCAAACTGATCGTTGATATGGTTGTACTCATCAAGAATGGCAACAGTCTCTGCCATTCCTTCTTTTACAATTTCAAGAACTGTTTTATCTGGGTCTAGCTCAGGCTCTTGAGACAAATAACCCACATTATACCCCGGAGAAAAAACAACATCGCCTTCGAAATTCTTGTCCAAGCCAGCGATTATTTTTAAAAGCGATGATTTTCCAGACCCATTGAGTCCCAAAATACCAATTTTGGCTCCGTAGAAAAAACTTAAATAGATGTCCTTGAGCACTTGTTTGTTGGCTCCAGGATAGGTTTTAGAAACCCCTGACATCGAAAAAATAACCTTCTTATCTTCTGACATAATTTAAATACGACCTTTTAGGGCATTGAAAGCCCATGCAACGGCGATAAATCCAACTCCTACTACCGAAAATCCAATTGTATATTCTTGATATTTATATACCCCCAAAAGAATAACAAGGATTCCTATTAAGGCTAAAATTAGAGCTGCATAGCCAAATATCTTGTTTTTGTTTAAACTCATAATCATATGCTATAGCTTCACAAATATCGACTATTATTTTAGAATCACAGTTGCGCATCCTCCATGATTTTTTGTTTATGAGAAGTTTCTTTTAAAGCGTCTAAACAAAATGAGAATTGCCCCGACAGAATTCGTATTTTTGTACAAAATCGCTAGAATGGATTTGGAATTCGAAAAAAACCGAGACCACAACACCATGTTGCTTTCAGACCTTCGACAGCTCTTCGCCTCGATTAAGCAAGGTGGAGGGAAAGAGCGTTTGGAAAAAATCCGTTCTGCCGGAAAACTGACCGCCCGCGAACGCATTGCTTTTATCTGTGACAAAGATGCGCCGGTCCTCGAAATCGGTGGATTTGCAGGACATGATATGTATCTAGACGAAGGGGGGTGCCCTGCTGCTGGTGTTGTTGTGGTTTTGACAAAAATTGCAGGACGGTATTGCATCGTTGTTGCCAACGATGCTTCGGTTAAGGCTGGTGCTTGGTTTCCGATTACTACCAAGAAAAATTTACGTGCTCAAGAGCTGGCCATAGAAAATCATATCCCCATCATTTATTTGGTGGACAGCGCCGGCGTGTTTCTTCCTCTTCAAGATGAAATTTTTCCAGACAAAGAACATTTTGGAAGAATTTTTAGAAATAATGCCCAAATGAGCAGTAAAGGCATTGTACAAATCGCAGCGGTTATGGGCAGTTGTGTTGCTGGTGGAGCCTATTTGCCCATCATGTCCGATGAAGCAATAATTGTTGATGGAACCGCCAGTATTTTTTTAGCAGGCAGCTATTTGGTTAAGGCTGCCATTGGAGAAAACATCGACAACGAGACTTTAGGAGGTGCGACCACCCACACCGAGATTAGTGGTGTTGCCGATTATAAAGCCATCAATGATCAAGATGCGCTAAATCGAATTAAAAAACTCATTGACAAAACCGCCGCACCTACACTGGCAGGCTTTAATCGATCGAATTCAGTAAAACCGAAAAGAAACCCCGAAGACATTGTTGGAATTTTGCCCCGCGCCAATAACCTCCCTTACGATACCTACGAGATTCTTGACTGTATAGTAGACGAAGATTCTGTAGAAGAGTATAAACCCGAATACGGGAAAACCATCATTACCGCCTATGCAAGGATAGATGGCTGGGCAGTAGGCATTGTGGCCAACCAACGAAAAATGGTTAAAAACAAAAAAGGAGAACTCCAATTTGGCGGTGTCATTTATAGTGACAGTGCGGATAAAGCCACGCGGTTTATTGCCAATTGCAACCAGAGAAAAATTCCTTTGGTGTTTTTACAAGATGTAACTGGTTTTATGGTAGGCAGCAAAGCTGAACATGGTGGGATCATAAAAGATGGTGCCAAAATGGTCAATGCAGTTGCCAACTCTGTGGTACCCAAATTTACGGTCATTATGGGCAACTCCTTTGGAGCAGGAAACTATGCTATGTGTGGCAAAGCCTATGACCCTAGACTTATTGTTTCTTGGCCTACGGCAAAATTAGCTGTCATGGGTGGGCAACAAGCAGCTCAAGTATTATTGCAAATCGAAACTTCAAAACTCAAAAAAGAAGGCAAAAAAATCAGTCCAAAAAAAGAAAAAGAGCTCTTGGAGACGATTACAAATCGCTATGAAAAGCAAACAGAGCCGATATATGCTGCTGCTCGGCTCTGGACCGATGCCATTATTGATCCCAAAGAAACCCGAAAATGGATCAGTACAGGAGTCGCTGTGGCGAACCATGCGCCTTTAGACAAACCATTCAATATGGGCGTGCTACAAGTCTAATCGTGATGCATTTACTTCACGCTTTATTTTACCATTTGGTGTTTTAATAAATTCTGGAAGGGTAAAAATTTCTTTAGGCATTTCATATTTATCCAAACCAACTAGGGTTTTTAACACCTCAGCAGTAACCGAATTTGAAGGGGCTTCGACCACCAAAACAGGGACTTCTCCAAAGGTTTGATCCACTTTTTTTGTTATAAAAAAAGGCACCTCTATTTGGTCAGACAATTGTTGTTCGATTCGTTCGGGGTGCAGTTTTCTGCCTCCAGAATTTATCACAAAATCTTTTCTACCTAAGAAATAAAAGGTTCGATCGTCCAAACAGTTTACCAAATCTTGGGTCTGGATCGGTCGACCCAAAACATGGGGTGCATCGATACACAAACAACCCGTGCTATCCTGCGTAACACGAACGCCCTCTAGGGTTCTAAAAGGCGCTGGTGGCTCTTGAACTGGTGCTAGGGCAATATGCGTGAGGGTCTCTGTCATACCGTAGGTTTCATAGCAGCCCCCATGAGGAATTAGTTTTTTTCTTAAATTTTTTGACATTGCGGCTCCGCCAATCAGCAAAATTTTTATTTGAGAAATTTGATCAATCGTGTTTTCTACCTGTTGGGGTATCATAGCGACAAATTCGTAGTTTTTACCCTTTGGAAATTCTGGGTGAAGCCTTGGAGAAGTCAAATCCAATTCGAGGCCCAAAACAATTGCCCGCACCAGCATCATTTTCCCAGCAATAAAATCTACAGGCAAACACAAAAGTGCTGCTCCTCCGGCAGGTAGATCAAAAAATTCTGCCGTTCGAACCGCAGAATGAACCATCGCCTGTTTGGAAACTCGAATTTGTTTGGGGCGCCCTGTTGTCCCAGAGGTAGTCACTGGCAACGTGTCATTTTCGTCGAGCCAATCGAGCAAAAAATCACCGATCACACGCTCATAATCCGCTCCTTCTTTGACAAAACTGTAGGCAATTTCTTTGAGGTCTTGTCGGCTACACGAAAAACCATTGAGTCGAAACCGATTGTGTACTTTTTTATAATGAGGTATTTTCATGGACTGGGTCTAAAAGGGTTTTAAAAGATCGATTCCATTGGTATTTTTTACTGAAAATGATAAAAAGCAGCGGGAAAAAAATCAACAGCGGCACAAAAATTTCAAAATCCAATTGGGGTTCGGAAACATCAATTAACAGCGAATTGGTTTGAAAAGCCGTCCAATTGGAAGTTACCAAAAGTGCGGTAAATAAATTGTTGGCTGCATGAAAACCCAAAGCCAATTCGATACCCTGGTCATAGAGGGTAATCAAGCCCAAAAACAGCCCCGTACCGATGTAGTAAACCAATACGAGGTAGCCCAGCTTTTCGATTTCGGGATTGAAGATGTGTAGGCTTCCAAAAATTAGCGACGTAAACAACAAGGGCATGAGTGTATTGCGAAACATTCTTGCAAAACCCTGCATGAGATACCCCCTAAACAGGTATTCCTCGACACTGGTTTGAATAGGAATCATCACAATTCCAATGGCTACAGTGCCCCAAAAAAGTGCCGGATTGTAGTTCCATTGATAGTCTTGCGGATTGGCCAAATAGTCAAGCGCTAAAAAAACGACCGTTATACCCCCCCATAGCAAAAAAGAAAAAAGGATTCTTTTAAAATCTATTGATGCCCGTGCAGTAGTTACAGAAAGAAGGGTTTGACTGTGTAGCTTTCGAACGACCAACCAAAAACCTAAAAACGAAAAGACAAAGGGCAGCATGACTAGAAACAATCGAAGGTTGGCCGGAATAACATTAAGCATCTCCATACCACTACCCGAATGCATTTTATTGGCGCCGAATTCTTGAAAAGCGATAAGCAGTGGAAATTGTCCGATAAAGTTGAATAAAATAACTACCAGCGATCCAACCAAGTAGAGCGAGAATTTATTTTTTGAAGAAAAATTTTGGCTTAAAAACATTTTAAAACGGTATTTCCCATTTTGGGGCATTTGCATGTCTAATATAGCCATTTTTTAGGGTCAACGGTCCACTAAAATTATTTGTATATAGGCTTCCGGTGCCTAAACCTTGCGGACCATTTGCTTGAAGTATTGCGGTCCACTGTGCGATGGCATTGAGGCCAATATTGCTTTCTAAAGCACTGGTGACCCACCAACCGATGTTGTTCTTTTTTGCCAAATCAATCCATTCTTCCGCGGCAGCAAAACCTCCCAATAAACTGGGTTTTAGAATAATATACTGCGGTCTAATCTGATCCAACAGGGCTGCTTTTTCTTCGGGGCTATTCCATCCGATAAGTGCTTCATCTAAAGCTATAGGCACTGGAGTATGGGCGCACAGCTGGGCCATAGCATCAGATTGTCCCGCCGCTATGGGCTGTTCGATCGAGTGGACGTTGATTTTGGACAAGGCCTCTAACACATGTTGGGCCTGATCCAATGAATATGCTCCATTGGCATCTACGCGAAGGGTGAGTCTGTCTTCGGAAAATCGATCGCGAAGTGCTTTCAACAGTTGAAATTCTTGCTGAAAATCCATGGTCCCGATTTTCATCTTGATGCACGTATATCCTTCGTTCAGTTTTGCTTCGATTTGTTGTTGCATAAAATCCACAGAACCCATCCAAATCAAGCCATTGATAGGCAATTGTTTTTTTCCGGATGTAAAATCTGAGGGATAAAGCACCATAGGGTCTTCGGCGTTATAACTTCGGTATGCCATCTCCAAACCCATTCGGATAGATGGATAGGCTATAAATTCTTCAGGATCGGGAAAAATACCGGTGTTGATGTTGCTACATATTGCATCCAGAACGTCTTCATAATCCGTGATCGGATCACAGCTGAGCCCCTTTAATAAACCACATTCTCCTATTCCCTTTTTTAAAGGAGATTCAAGTATCAAAAACCAAGATTCTTTGGTGGTGAGAATTCCTCTAGAGGTTCCTCCGGGTGTTTTGAATTGTAGGGTGTGCTTGATCCAACGCGCTTTCATCAAAAAAATAATTTACTTGTCAAAAGCATTGTTGATAAGAAAAAAGTAGATAAGGCTACTACCTTTAACTGACTATCGTATTGTGAAGGGTCATTGATTTTTATAATAAGTGACACATGACGGACCAAGGGTATAAAGGCCAGAAGAAAGAGGTATTGGAAGGCACTAAATTGGGCAGAAAACGCACCAACTAGGGCTGCAATGAACGCAACTAGGAGTAGAAAAAGATGGTAGTTTTTGGCCCATTTTTTTCCCATAATTACGACTAGGGTATTTTTGTTAGATTGTTGGTCGTTCTCCTGATCACGAAGGTTGTTGAGGTTAAGCACCGCGACACTCAACAGCCCTATTGTTGTTCCGAAAAGAAGTGCGGCAGGCGCTAGTGTTTTTTCTTGTAAAAAAAAGGAACCTACAACGGCAACCCATCCAAAAAAAAGGAACACAAAAAGATCTCCCAAGCCTCTGTAACCATAGGCATTGCTGCCTACGGTGTATTTATAGGCAGCAGCAATAGCAGTCACTGCCAAGAACAAAAACACCAGTGCTTTTGAATTAAACAAACCATCAAAGGCGAAATAAATAAGACTTATGGCCATAGCAAATGAAAATATGGCACAAACAACGATACCACCAAATAAGGCTTTTGGGGTCAAAAGTTGTTGTTGCAAAACGCGTTGTGGTCCAATTCTATGCTTGTTGTCGGTCCCTTTGACGCCGTCCCCGTAGTCATTTGCCAAATTGGACAATACCTGAAACCCCACTGCTGTCAGCAAAGAAAGTGTAAAAAGTCGCCATTGAAAATTAGCGCTGTTTACTGCCAAAGCTTGGCCTGCCAGGATTCCGGAAATCGATAGTGGAAGTGTCCTAAGACGGGCAGCGGCAATCCAAATGGCCAATTTTTGCATCTGCAGTATTTAAGGAAATTTGGGGTATTGCTTAAAGTTTGGAGTGCGCTTTTCCAAAAAGGCATTTTTTCCTTCTTGTGCTTCATCCATCAAATAATACATCAATGTGGCATCACCCGCCAACTGCATTAATCCGTGTTGCCCATCAAGTTCTGCGTTCAGACATCGTTTGATCATCCGCAAGGCCAAGGGGCTGCGTTGTTGCATAATAGTACACCATTCCATTACGGTATCTTCAAGTTGCGCCAAGGGAACTACTTTGTTGACCATACCCATTTGTAGGGCTTCTTGGGCCGAATATTGCTGGCATAAAAACCAAATTTCACGTGCTTTTTTCTGGCCTACATGTCGGGCCAAGTAGGACGATCCAAAACCTCCGTCAAAACTTCCTACTTTGGGTCCGGTTTGTCCAAATATGGCGTTTTCACTCGCAATAGTAAGATCACAAACTACATGCAATACATGGCCTCCTCCTATTGCATAGCCATTGACCATTGCTATGACGGGCTTTGGAATCTCCCGTATTTTTTTGTGCAGATCCAAAACGTTAAGTCGTGGTACACCATCCTCACCGACATAGCCCCCTACTCCTTTTACATTTTGGTCACCGCCGCTACAAAAGGCTTTTTCTCCTGCGCCGGTAAATACTACTATATCAATATCATTTCGTTCTCTACAAACATCCATGGCCTCGAGCATCTGAATGTTTGTTTCGGGCCTAAAAGCATTGTACACTTGTGGTCTGTTGATCGTGATTTTTGCAACACCATCACACAGTTCAAATTTGATATCACTATAATCAGCAAGGGATTTCCATTCTCTTTGTTTCATAGATCTTTTCAATTTTTATCGGCCATAGCCTTAAAGTAGTTTTGTAAAATTACGTCATTTTGCGTTCTTGGAGTTCGTATCTCAAGGATTTTAGGCCGTTTGGAAGGTTTGAAAAAACTCCTCAAACGCCAACGAAGTCCTCGCATAGTATCCACTTTTTGATATTTGAAACCAAAAGCTTTGCTCAAGTGTTTTGCATTGCGTTGGTGGATGGTTTCGAAATAGGTGTCGTATTTATCTGTGTCCTTGTCGCCAGGCAAAATTCTAAAAATACCTCCGCCTCCGTTATTTAGAATGATCACTCTAAAACTGGGGGGGATATAGTTGTTCCACAAACCATTGATATCATAAAAAAAGCTCAAATCACCCGTGATCAAAAGGGTCTGTGCTGTATTAGAAACGGCTGCACCAACAGCAGTTGCGGTACTTCCGTCGATACCACTTGTTCCCCGATTGCAGTTTACTGAAATTGTTTTGTCTATCGGAAACAGTTGCGCATAGCGAATCGTAGAACTGTTGGCCAATTGGAGATGAATTGATTTCGGCAGGGCAGCTTGAAGACATTCAAACACTTTTAAATCAGAAAATGGTTGGCGTGACAAAAATGCCTTTCCCTTTTGAAGAAATAAATTGTACAGCTGCAAAATTTCCATCTGATACGTTCCACTTTCAGCTGGCGGCAACCCCGCCAAATGTTCTAAAACATTGATTGGATTTGAGCGAATGTGTTCGGTGAGCTGATAAAACGTATCGTAGGCTTTTTTTGAGTCGATATGCCAGTGTTGTTGAGCGGGGTATTTTCTTAGAAAAGCTTTTATTTTTTTTGAAACAATCATTCCACCAAAAGTGAGTAACAGCTCGGGCTGTAATTTCTCAAAATCAGTAGAGTCTCGTTGCTCAAGAGGAGCCAAAAGGGTATCGATCGACTGGATGAATCCCGGCCCGTTTATATTTGAATTGACCTCCGAAAGGATGAGTACACTGGGGTCTTTTGCCAATGTCTGGATGCAACTGGACACCCTGCTGTCTGGAGGATACGTGCCAATCAATATCATTTTGCGCTCGGCCTTTGCCCATTGCTTTTTAAACGGTTCCAAATCGATCGCCTCTAACGGTTGTTCTGAGGAGTCTATTTTTTTAAACACAAGGGGTGTATCCGTCATCTGATAAAGCGGTTCTTCCATGGGTATATTGAGATGAACCGGTCCCTTGTTGTCGATGGCGCGCCTTAATATTCGATCAATTTCGATCTCATTATGGCGCTGATTTTCTTCTTGAATTTGAGCAATTTGCTCGGGAGTTGCCTGAGGGGGAACCAAACGTTGATGCGGATTGTCTAAGAGGGTTTGAGTGGCATGTATAACATCGGGTTTTAGTTTGGTAAATCCTTCCAAGTGGGGTTCAAAAACTCCGTTCTGATTGATGGTTTGTCCATCACCAATATCGATACGGTGAGGCATCCTATCCGCAGAGAGTACAACGAGAGGAATGTCGCTATAATAGGCTTCGGCTACCGCAGGATAATAATTTAATAATGCAGAACCTGAAGTACACACCAGTGCCACGGGTTGTTTTTTTTGTTGAGCTATGCCAAGTGCAAAAAAAGCAGCAGCACGTTCGTCAACAACACTGTAGGTTTTAAAGTACGGATTTTCTACAAAACCATTGGTCAAGGGGGCATTTCGGGAACCTGCAGAAATCACTATATGTGCGATCTGATGCACCTGGCAATAATGCACTACCGTCTGAGGTAAAGGAATTACAGTAAATCGCATATTAGTTGGCCAGTTTCTCTCTTTCTAAGCCTTCCAAAAATACAAAATCCCTGTCTGCTGTCAAAGCGACCCTAGAGACAAATTATAGAGTATCGAAGCTTTGCGTTGGGTTTCTTCCCATTCCATTTCTGGTTCACTTTTGCGTGTGATACCACCACCAACAAAAAGGGTTGTGTTTGTTGTTGACCACTGCATGCAGCGTAAGTTGACATACAAGTTAGCACTGTGCTTGCCGACTGGGCCAAAAAAACCGCTATAAAATCCACGAGAATAGCCCTCGTTATCCAAAATATAGCGTTTTGCCTTTTCGGAGGGGACGCCACCCACAGCAGGTGTTGGATGCAAAGCTTTGGTAAGTTGGTTTAGACTAAATTCGGAAGCAACAACGGTGATATCCGTACATAGGTGAACAAGATTTCCTGCCGTTCGATTGTAGGGTGGCGATAAGGTGATGGCTTTTTTTGGAAACTGCTTTTGCAAAATTTGAACAATGTCTTCGACTACCAATTCCTGTTCTTCGATCTCCTTAGAACTCCATTGGGGTGCCGAAGTAGCAGGCAGCGTACCTGCTAATGCCATTGTATAAAGTTGATCTCCTTCTATTTTTAGAAACTGCTCTGGAGAGGCCCCCAACCAAGTTCCTACTTGGGGGTGGTGCCATAGATATACCATTGCTTTAGGAAAATAGGATAACATGGCTAAAAACATGGCAACAGGATGACCTGATGCGTCTGGCAAATGTATGGGTCGTGACAAAACTACTTTTTGAAAAGTCCCTTTTTCTATTTGTTTACGCGTTTTATCGATTAAAGCCAAAAAGCTTTCTTTATCATGGGTCTCTTTTGGCAAGGCTAAATTATCGGGAATATTTTTTACTTCGGGGCGGTTGTATTGTCTGTGCTGGGCATCGGAAATGAATGGGTGCTCATTTTGCAATTCAAAAGGGGCCAGTACAAAACCGTTCACCTCCTGAATCGGGGTTTTTTGTAATTGGAGATCATCCTGCCAATAATGATGTACAAAACGTTCGTTTGGGTGACTAAAAAAAACAAAAGGACGCTGCAGCTCCCACCTTTTCTCAAGCGCCTTTTCGAGTAGTTTAGGCATACTTATTTTTTCATCCGTTTGTAGGTCGTTAGCTTACAGATCGATATCAATTGCTCTTGTTCGTCTGTCACTCGAATTTCCCAAAGTTGTATGGTTTTTCCCAAATTTAATGGCCGTGCCGTTGCATATACATAGCCTGAAGCAATGCTTTTGACGTGGTTGGCACTAATCTCAATACCCCGAACTTGGGCATTGGGGTCTTTGTTAAATACAAAAACCGCAGCACTACCTACACTTTCCGCCAAAGCAGCAGTGGCTCCTCCATGTAAGACGCCATCGGGTTGATGCACCTTTGAGGTAACGGGCATTCTTGCAATCAAAAAATCGGTTCCTACATCTACATAGTCGATTTCTAGGGTTTGCATTAAGGTGTTTTTGCAAATGCCATTGCAAAGGGCCAAAATTTGTTCTTTATCCATAGCAAAAAAAGCCTCCCTAAAACGGGAGGCTATTGAGATTGAAAAGGGTTATTTTACTTCTTCGAAATCTACGTCTTGGACATCATCTCCTTTGTTTTCAGATGATGCCTCCGCACCACTTGGTCCGTCGCCTTTAGGTGCCGCATCGGCCTGGGCTTTGTACATTTCTTCCGAAGCATTTTTCCACGCTTCATTGATTTGCTCTAACGCGGGTTCAATTTGCTCAAGGTCTTTGGCCTCATAAGCTTTCTTGAGCGCTTCCAATGCATCTTGAATTGGTTGCTTTTTGTCTGCAGAAAGTTTATCACCAAATTCATTGAGTTGTTTTTCGGTTTGGAAAATCATTTGATCAGCGCTGTTGAGTTTATCAACTTGCTCTTTGGCTTTTTTGTCCGCATCAGCATTGGCCTCAGCTTCTTGCTTCATGCGTTGGATTTCCTCTTCTGTTAGTCCAGAAGAAGCCTCGATTCGGATGTCTTGCGATTTTCCGGTAGCCTTGTCTTGAGCACTTACTTTAATAATTCCGTTGGCATCAATATCAAAGGTTACCTCGATTTGAGGTGTTCCTCTTGGTGCAGGTGGAATACCGTCCAGGTGAAAACGTCCAATGGTTTTGTTATCCGCAGCCATAGATCGCTCACCTTGCAACACGTGGATTTCTACAGAAGGTTGATTGTCGGCAGCGGTAGAAAAAACTTGTGATTTTTTGGTCGGGATGGTGGTATTGGCATCGATCAGTTTGGTCATGACGCTTCCCATTGTCTCAATTCCTAGAGAAAGTGGCGTTACATCAAGCAACAAGACGTCTTTTACATCACCGGTCAATACCCCTCCTTGTATTGCAGCACCAATGGCTACTACTTCGTCTGGATTGACTCCTTTAGAAGGTTTTTTTCCAAAAAACTTTTCTACTTCTTGCTGGATTACGGGGATTCGAGTCGATCCACCGACTAAAATTACTTCGTCGATATCACCGGTAGAAAGCCCAGCATCATCCAAGGCCTTTTTGACGGGCGCCATAGAACGCTTTACAAGCTCGTCGGCCAGTTGTTCAAATTTTGAACGGGTAAGTGTTGTTACCAAATGCTTAGGACCAGATTCGGTAGCCGTTACATAAGGCAGGTTGATTTCGGTTTGTGCTGAGGACGAAAGTTCAATTTTGGCTTTTTCTGCAGCCTCCTTTAGACGTTGTAACGCCATGGGATCTTTACGCAGGTCAATGCCTTCATCACTCTGAAATTGATTGGCTAAGAAATCGATAATTACTTGATCAAAGTCATCTCCTCCAAGGTGAGTGTCACCGTTGGTAGAAAGTACTTCAAAAACGCCGTCTCCCAATTCGAGTACCGAAATATCAAAGGTACCTCCTCCGAGGTCATAAACGGCAATTTTTTTGTCTTCGCCGCCTTTGTCCAGTCCATAGGCCAAAGCAGCAGCTGTTGGCTCGTTGATAATACGCTGTACTTTGAGGCCCGAAATTTCACCAGCTTCTTTGGTGGCCTGACGTTGTGCGTCATTAAAATAAGCAGGTACCGTAATTACGGCTTCATTGACATCGTGACCCAAATATTCTTCTGCTGTTTTTTTCATTTTTTGAAGTACCATTGCAGATAACTCTTGGGGAGTATAGAGGCGGCCATTGATATCTACACGGGGCGTGTCATTATCGCCTTTTACAACTTTATAAGCGACATTCTTTATCTCTTTGGAAGATTCAGAAAATTTATTGCCCATAAATCGTTTGATAGAGGCTACCGTGTTGACCGGGTTGGTCACCGCTTGACGTTTGGCCGGATCACCTACTTTTATTTCACCACCTTCTACGAATGCGATTACAGAGGGCGTGGTGCGTTTTCCTTCTGCGTTAGGAATTACAACGGGTTCATTCCCTTCCATTACAGAAACACATGAATTGGTTGTTCCTAAATCTATTCCAATTATTTTACTCATCAGTTAATTTTTTAAACCTAGAGGCAATCTTTATGCCATGCAAAAATTACTGACAGCTTGTCAGAACGATTGTCAGTTGTTATTTTTCCCCATAAACACATTCACTTTTGGATCAATTGGGTTGCCACTGGATCTTCGATAACTTACCAATTGTCCTATATGATACAAAGCGTCTGCAGCAGGGCCATTGAAAAGGTGCCAAAGCGGAAAATGCGTTTTGTTGTCGCCGCGTTGAAAAACAAATTGACGTTGCTCGAGTTGTTCTGCAGTTAGATTAGAAAAAAGCATTCTGCTTTGATACAGATTTTCTAGGGTCTGCTTTCTAATTAGCTCAAAATCGGTTGGTAGATCACCCGTCGGTCTATGGCTTTCGGTTTGGGTAGCCGCATTGACAATCAGTTGGGATAGATCGTAAATATGTTTGACGGTTTCATAACTGCTACGAGCGCCTTGCTCGGGTCTAAAGTTCAAATCAATCGCTCTCAAATCCTTTGTTGCCCAATAATAGCGGTATCCAACCCCATCAATGAGACGTTGAATAATATTTGCTGCAGAGTAATCGGTTGGGTAATTGGGTATCGAAATAAAAAAATTTTGTGCTTGCATAGCATCTTGAGCGGATAGGGTTAAGGTAAAAAATAGCATCAGTAAGGCAGAAAAAAACTTCATAATTGTGGGCAAATTGTAGCGTATCAAAATTAACCTTTTTATTTTTGAACAGCTAAAATCATAGAACCATGTCTTCTGCGAAAAAAAATTATAGTCGAATAACCACCAACGCACTTCACAAGATGAAACAGCAGGGGGACAAAATAGCCATGCTCACGGCCTATGACTTTACCCTAGCGGGGATCATAGACAAAGCTGGAATCGATATAATTTTGGTAGGGGACTCTGCGTCCAACGTCATTGCGGGTCATGAAACCACCCTGCCCATAACCCTAGATCAGATGATCTACCATGCAGCATCAGTGGTAAGAGCTATAGAACGTGCTTTGGTGGTCGTCGATCTGCCTTTTGGAACGTATCAGGCAGACTCTAAAGAAGCCTTGCGCTCGGCCATTCGTATTATGAAAGAATCGGGGGCGCATGCAGTAAAATTAGAAGGTGGAGAAAAAATCAAAGACTCTATCGAGCGTATTTTAAAAGCCGGAATCCCAGTGATGGGACATCTTGGACTCACACCACAGTCGATCTACAAATTTGGAACCTACACGGTTCGGGCACGCGAAGATGAGGAAGCGCAAACCTTGCTCAAGGATGCCAAAATGCTCGAAGAAATCGGTTGTTTTGCAATCGTTTTAGAAAAAATTCCTGCCAAACTTGCTCAAAAAGTGGCACAATCGGTATCAATACCCATAATAGGCATAGGCGCTGGTGATGCAGTAGATGGACAAGTCTTAGTGATGCACGATATGTTGGGAATGACAAAGGAGTTTAGTCCTCGATTTTTGAGACGCTATCTGAATCTTCATGACCAGATTTCCAATGCTGTCAACCAATACACTAAAGATGTGAAGAGCGGCCATTTTCCGAACGCTGACGAACAGTATTAATCCAATCCTTTGGAACCTCTAGAAGTACTTTATGAAGACAATCATCTGATTGCAATTAACAAACCATCAGGAATGCTTGTCCAAGGCGATCAAACCGGAGACACCGCATTGATTGAGCTCGTAAAACAGCATATAAAAATTCAGTATAATAAACCTGGGGCAGTATTTGTAGGGCTTATACATCGTTTGGACCGCCCAACAAGTGGTTGTGTGTTACTGGCAAAAACATCAAAGGCATTGACGCGCATGAACAAAATTTTTGCCGCCCGCGATGTTCAAAAAACTTATTGGGCACTTGTCCCAAAAAGCAAACAACCACAATCTGCCAACCTCGTACATTGGTTAAAAAGAAACTCCAAACAAAATAAATCCTATGCCTACTTGGACGAACAAAAAGACCGTAAGTTGGCCAAGCTCCACTACACCATAATCCATCATTTGGAACGCTATGATGTTTTAGAAATCACATTAGAAACAGGAAGACACCATCAGATAAGGAGTCAACTTGCAGCGGTTGGTATTCCCATCAAAGGCGATTTAAAATACGGGGCACCACGATCTAATCCCGATGGAAGTATCGATTTGCATGCCCGAAAAATAATTTTTGAACATCCTGTGAAAAAAGAACAAATTCAAATCGTAGCGCCACCCCCTAAACGATCGGGATGGAATTCTTTTGTTTGCGATTGAGTTGAGCCGCTTTTTCTCGAATAATCACACCAATGGGTCGGTTTTCGATTTTGCTTTCTAACCACGACAAAATATCTAAATACAAAAACGATCGACGTTCATATGGATCTTCGGTATATTTGCTCAACTCTGTATGCAGGGCTTTAAAAGCATGTTTTAGGTCGTGAGGGAAAAGATCGCTGAGGCGTTTCATAAAACGGATCATTGCTTTTTGAACTTCATGCATATCATCCATCTTAATCAAAAATTTAAAGGTTTCTCGTATCTGTGATTCAAGATGATAATCAAAGCCTGCCTCATAATGGGCTACCAAACTCAATACACGCGTAAAACAAAGCAAGTCTTCGCGCATTTTAAGATCCTTATTTTGAATGATTTTTTCTAAATAGATGATGCAATTTTCATAATCGTCATTACCAAAATAGATACAGGCAATTTTGTAGTAGAAAATCATGATATGATGAGGATCAAAACGTTGTTTAAAACGTTCTAAGCCTTTGAGTAGATCAGGAATCAATTCCAACCCTTCATGAAATTCTCCCGTTAGAAAAATCAGATTGATCTTGTTATAATAATGATACAAAAAAGTGAGCCCTTCAACATTGTCATTTTTTGGAAACATGGGGTCTTTGGTCCGTAAAATCATTGCCTGCAACGTGGCTTTAAATTTATCCGGATGCTTTATCAATGAAAGCGACTCCATCAAGTAATTGTTCCCTTTTAAGTAGAAAACAGGATGTGAAGTAAGCATCTCTGGGTATTCATCAAATAAAGCAACCCACTTTTGCGCATAACGATAACTGGACAAAAAGTCTTGCGTCAAAAAACTATACCAAACGTGTGCTTTAAAAAACCAAAGTTTTTCTCTAAAAGGAAGCTGATCCAGATCGACTTTAGGCAGGTGAGCATAAAAAAACTGTGTGATCTCACGATACTCTTGGTCGTTTTTTACATAGCCCGCTTTGACCAATCGCTCGTATAATTTGAGCGATAAATTGGACAATTGACTGCAGGTGTTGTTTTGATCAAGCAGCAGCTCTGTTTGATCAACCAAAGTCTGGGTGCGGTTAGATAAACTTCTTGTGATGTATTGAGATTCTATTACTTTTTCGAGCTCAACGACATCTTGAGCTATGTACTTTTCTTCTTTACTCAATGCCGTCGATTTGGCCTTTTCTAAAATTTTTAAGCTTTGCTTGTACAGTCCTTTTTGATACAGAATGGTCGCAAAATCCAATAACTCACGAATCTGAATCCGTATATTTTTGTGGGCGGGATTAAGACGCAAACTGATTAAAATTTGCTTATACAAATGCGCTTTTAGATTGGATAGTTGTTGCTTTTTTACAATGTTTTGCTTCAAGATCTGCCGTTCGTCATACTGATCCATTTTATCCATTAAATGAAACAAATTGAGAAACTTAGAATCCATATTTGACCCCATACGACCCACGTACAATTTAAATTGTCTTTTTTCGGATTTGGTCAAGGATTTGATCAAAATAAAAAGATTGTCTTTGTTGTCGTTAGTCATTGCAGCTAATTATGGAACAAATTACTGTCTTTTAATATTTTAATCCAAAAAACACGCCAAGAATAATCTACATCAATACCATTTTCCAGCTCAAAATAAACCCTTAATAGCGCACTTACAGCCGCTACTTGGACCCTTGCCAATTTGGCATTATTGTACACGGAAAACTTCTGTTTGCCTTATAAAATCACGTACGGCTTTCTTAACCAAAAATATTTTATTCCAAATTTTTGATTTATACAAGTAAACCTCTAAAAAAAAGAACTAGAGAAGGTCTTTTTAACGTCATTTGGTGGCTTTTTTTACGGCGACTAATCGAAGTAGTATTTGCTGTAACAAATAGAGTGCTTTTTCTTGATTTCCAATTGTTGCTTCTCCAGTCTCCGTATTTGCTGTGGTTGTCACAGTCATTGAGGGGGTTGGTGCAATTTAGAATTGTCTTTTTTCAGATTTTATAAAGAATTGGGTCAAAATAAAAAGATTGTCTTTACTATCGTTAGTCATTGTAGCAAATTATTCAACAAACCACTGTCTTTTAATGATTTATTCTAAAAATACGGGGCAAGAATATTGTACTTTTGCAACCGATAAAACGACCACCTTAAGGGAATAAAATATATATTCGTAAAAATTACTATTTGATGCTATGTCAGGTAACCGCGTTGAAATTTTTGATACCACACTGAGAGACGGAGAACAGGTTCCCGGGTGTAAGTTAGATACTCAAAACAAATTGATAATCGCAGAGCGATTGGACGAGCTGGGAGTTGATGTTCTGGAAGCCGGATTCCCGATTTCAAGTCCGGGAGATTTCAAATCTGTAGAAGCCATATCCAAATTAGTAAAAAATGCACGAGTCTGTGGATTGACCCGTGCCGTCAAAAAAGATATTGAAGTAGCCGCTCAAGCACTTAAACCAGCAAAAAGAGCGCGCATTCATACGGGGATTGGCACCTCTGATTCACACATCAAATACAAATTTAAAGCCACCCAAGACGAAATTTTGGAGCGTGCAATCGCAGCGGTAAGTTATGCCAAAACCTTTGTAGAGGACATCGAGTTCTATGCCGAAGACGCAGGAAGAACAGACAATGTTTTCCTCGCACGCGTATGTGAAGCAGTTATCAAGGCGGGGGCTACGGTGCTCAACATACCTGATACCACAGGCTATTGTCTACCTGAAGAATATGGGGCTAAGATCAAATTTTTGAAAGAAAACGTCAAAGGGATCGACAAAGCCACATTATCGTGTCACTGTCACAATGATTTGGGCTTAGCAACAGCCAATTCAATTGCAGGTGCCATCAATGGAGCCCGTCAAATCGAGTGCACGATCAATGGCATAGGAGAACGTGCTGGCAACACCTCTTTAGAAGAAGTTGTGATGATCATGCGTCAACATCCCGGGCTCAACCTATACACCAACATCAATACAAAGCTGCTGTATGACACCAGTAGATTGGTATCTGACAAAATGGGAATGCCCGTACAGCCCAACAAAGCCATTGTCGGAGCCAATGCGTTTGCCCACAGTTCGGGCATACACCAAGATGGAGTGATCAAAAACCGTGAAACTTATGAAATCATGGATCCTCATGATGTTGGGGTAAACGAATCAGCAATCGTATTAACCGCACGAAGCGGTAGAGCAGCACTTGCCTACCGTGCCAAAAATATTGGATATGAGTTGGACAAATTGCAACTCGATAAGGTCTATGAAGAATTTTTACTTTTTGCCGACCGCCAAAAAGAAATTAACGACGAAGATATTCCTAAAATCATCAAAGCAAGCGGAATCTAATAAGCATACTATTTCTAATGAAAAAAACACTTTTTGATAAAGTTTGGGATGCGCATGTAGTGCACCAAATAGAGGCCGGACCCGACGTGTTATTTATTGACCGACACATGGTCCATGAGGTGACAAGCCCTGTGGCTTTTTTGGGACTAAAAAACAGAAAAATTGGGGTGCTCTACGCCCAAAGAACCTTTGCAACTGCAGATCACAATACCCCAACCATCAACCAGCATTTGCCCGTCGAAGATCCCCTATCCGCCAACCAGCTTGCTGCTTTAGAAAAAAACGCCAAAGAACACAACATCTCCTATTGGGGGCTTGGACACGAAAAAAATGGTATCGTTCATGTCGTTGGCCCCGAATATGGAATCACACTTCCTGGAGCTACCATCGTTTGTGGTGACTCACACACCTCAACTCACGGTGCTTTTGGCGCCATCGCTTTTGGGATAGGAACCTCAGAAGTTGAGATGGTTTTGGCCAGCCAATGTATCATGCAGCCCAAACCCAAAAAAATGCGAATCACTGTTGATGGAGCCTTGCAAAAAGGGGTTTCTCCAAAAGACGTAGCGCTTTTCATCATCTCACAATTGTCCACCTCTGGGGCAACGGGCTATTTTGTAGAATATGCCGGCTCTACCTTTAGAGACATGTCAATGGAAGGCCGCATGACAGTTTGCAACCTCAGTATCGAAATGGGTGCCCGTGGAGGAATGATTGCTCCAGATCAAAAAACATTTGAATATATACAGGGTCGAGAATTTACTCCTAAAGGAAACGATTGGGATACAGCTATGAACTATTGGAGTACCCTACACACAGACGAAGGTGCTGCCTTTGACAAAGAGTTTTTCTTTGACGGTAGCAGTATCGAACCGATGATCACTTTTGGCACCAATCCAGGTATGGGAATTGGCATTCAGAAATCCATTCCTCAAGCCGAAAACAGCGGAAAAGCTACCTATGAAAAATCGTTAAACTACATGGGCTTTAGCCAAGGAGATGAAATGATCGGAAAAAAGATTGATTTTGTATTCTTGGGTAGTTGCACCAACGGAAGAATAGAGGATTTTAGAGCCTTTAGCGAAATTGTCAAAGGGCGAAAAAAAGCAGACCACGTTACTGCATGGCTCGTCCCGGGATCACATCAGGTCCGCAAAGCCATCGAAAACGAAGGACTTTTACAAATTCTTGAAGAAGCCGGTTTTGAACTTCGAGAACCCGGTTGTTCTGCCTGTTTGGCAATGAATGATGATAAAATACCGGCAGGAAAATATGCCGTAAGTACCTCAAACCGAAATTTTGAAGGCCGTCAAGGCCCCGGAGCACGCACCCTTTTGGCAAGTCCCATTATGGCAGCGGCAGCGGCAGTAACCGGTCAAGTAACCGACCCTAGAACCCTTTTATAATTCGAAAATGGCATACGAGAAATTTACCGTGCTTCAAAGTACAGCAGTACCGCTGCCCATAGAAAATGTGGATACGGATCAAATCATCCCAGCAAGATTTCTAAAAGCAACCGAACGCAAAGGTTTTGGTGATAATCTTTTTAGAGACTGGCGCTACAATCAAGACAACACACCCAAAGCCGATTTTGTACTCAACAACCCTACCTTTTCTGGAAAAATCCTTGTTGGTGGAAAAAACTTCGGTTCCGGATCTTCTCGAGAACACGCCGCTTGGGCAGTTTATGACTATGGATTTCGTTGTGTTGTCTCTAGCTTTTTTGCGGATATTTTCAAAAACAACTGCCTCAATATTGGGGTCTTACCCGTACAGGTTTCAGAATCATTTTTAAGCCTGATTTTTGATGCAATCGAAAAAAACCCAAATACATCAATGACAGTCGATCTTCCAAACCAGACCATTACACTCGACGAAATCGGCAAACATGAGAACTTTGATATCAACCCCTATAAAAAAGAAAACCTACAAAACGGTTATGACGATATCGACTATTTACTTAATCTCAAGGAGCAAATAAAAGATTTTGCTCAAAATCGACCTTTCTAAAGACACAAACACCCATGGAAGTCCGAACGATTGAGATTATGGATACCACGCTCCGTGATGGAGAACAAACCTCGGGTGTGTCTTTTCCTGCTAGTGAAAAATTAACCTTAGCAAAACAACTCTTAGAAGAGCTACAAGTTGACCGAATCGAAATCGCTTCGGCACGGGTTTCGGATGGAGAATTTCAAGCCGTAAAAAATATTACCGCATGGGCAGCCACCCAAAATCGACTTGAGCAAGTTGAAATACTAACATTTTTGGATCAAGGAGTCTCCTTAGACTGGATGCGAGCCGCCGGTGCAACCGTTCAAAATCTATTGACCAAAGGATCGCTCAATCACCTCACCCACCAGCTCAAACAAAGCCCTTCAGAACATTTTGAGGCAATTGCGAAAAATCTAGAAGCCGCACAAAAATCTGGGATTTCCAGCAATGTGTATCTCGAAGACTGGAGCAATGGGATGCGTAATTCTCCCGAATATGTTTTCGAATATTTGGATTTTTTAACCACCCAACCCGTCAAAAGAATTTTGCTGCCCGACACCTTAGGCATCCTTTTCCCTTCTGAGACCAAAGCGTATTTAAACCAAATTATTACACGATACCCAAACCATCATTTTGATTTTCATGGTCACAACGACTATGATTTGAGTGTTGCCAATGCCATGGCAGCGCTAGAATCTGGAGTACACGGACTTCATCTTACCGTGAATGGTTTGGGAGAACGCGCCGGAAATACCCCGCTGGCAAGTGTTATTGCTGTTATTAATGACTTTTTGCCAGAAATCAAAACCAATGTAGTGGAGACTTCACTCTACAAGGTCAGTAAATTGGTGGCTACTTTTACAGGTTTTAGAATTCCTGCCAACAAGCCCATTGTTGGTGGAAATGTCTTTACACAAACCGCTGGCATCCATGCCGATGGAGACAGCAAAAAAAACCTATACTACAATGATTTGCTACCCGAACGCTTTGGTCGTAAAAGAAAATATGCCCTTGGCAAAACATCCGGCAAATCCAATATTCAAAAAAATTTAGAAGAACTGGGCATCTCCCTAAGCAAGGAGGAAGTCCAAAAAGTGACCCAACGGATCATCGAGTTGGGTGACAAAAAAGAACGGGTAACCATCGAGGACTTACCCTACATCATATCAGATGTTTTGGATAGCGGTCAAAACCTTCAAAAGGTGGTTGTAGATTCGTATGTATTAACCCACGCCAAGGGCTTACAACCTACCACCACATTGTCCCTACGTATAGACGACAAATCCTATGAAGCGCATGCCTCCGGCGATGGTCAGTTTGATGCTTTTTTAAACGCCCTACGGCAGGTCTATGCACAGAAAAAAATTAGCCTTCCAAAATTGATTGACTATGCGGTACACATCCCACCAGGGAGCAGCTCAGATGCCCTTTGCGAAACGACCATCACTTGGCTGTTAGAAAATAAAGAATTTACAACTCGAGGCTTAGATTCGGACCAAACCGTTTCTGCAATAAAAGCCACAGAAAAAATGCTGAACATAATTTGATCCTATGAATCTAAACATTGCCTTATTAGCAGGAGACGGAATTGGACCCGAAGTCATCGACCAAGCCGTAAAAGTGTGCGATGCCATCGCCAAACGCTATAATCATCAAATCGAATGGAATCCTGCCCTGACAGGAGCTGCCGCTATAGATGCCGTTGGCGAACCCTATCCAGATAGCACACACACCATTTGCATGGCTGCAGATGCTGTACTGTTTGGTGCTATTGGACATCCCAGATTTGACAATGACCCTTCGGCAAAAATACGCCCCGAGCAAGGACTCCTAAAAATGCGTCAAAAATTAGGCCTTTTTGCCAATGTACGACCCACATTTACCTTTCCTTCTTTACTAGAAAAATCTCCACTCAAACGCGAGCGAATCGAAGGCACAGACCTTGTATTTATTCGTGAACTTACTGGAGGTATTTACTTTGGAGAACGCGGAAGAAAAGACAATGGCAATACCGCATTTGACACCTGCACCTATACACGAGAAGAAATTATACGTTTAGCAAAAATGGGTTTTGAATTAGCTCAAAAACGTTCAAAAAAATTATGTTGTGTTGACAAGGCCAATGTGTTAGAAAGTTCCCGTCTATGGCGCGAAACGGTTCAAAAAATGGAAAAAGACTATCCCGATGTAGAAGTGTCTTATGAATTTGTCGATGCCGTTGCCATGCGTTTGGTTCAATGGCCAAACAGCTATGACGTTTTGATTACAGAAAATCTTTTTGGAGACATTCTCACCGACGAAGCTTCAGTAATTTCAGGATCTATGGGATTGATGCCTTCTGCGTCTATCGGTGTAGAAACATCACTCTTCGAACCCATACACGGCTCTTTTCCACAAGCAACCGGTTTGGATATTGCTAACCCCCTTGCAACCGTACTTTCGGCAGCCATGATGTTTGAGATGGCCTTTGACCTACAAGAAGAAGGTAGCACCATCCGCAATGCTGTTCAAAAATCTTTGGACGACGGAGTAGTAACGGAAGACCTTGCAGATGGTGGCAAAGCATACAAAACATCACAAGTTGGTGATTATCTTGCCAAACTAATTTCTGAGAACACCATATAGTTTTTTCGAAAGCCAAAAAAAGTACCTATGGCAACATTTGATCTCTCCAATGAATGCATCAAAGTTGCCGTTCTTAACACCGGTGCAACCCTGCATCAATTGTTTGTTCGTGACCCCAAAGGAAGGTTTGTCAATGTCATTGTGGGCCTAGAACATGAATCCGACTATTGCAAAGACCCTTGGTACAGAGGAGCCATTGTTGGGCGCTATGCCGGACGACTTTCTAGTCCAATCAGCATCGGAGAAAAAAAATACCCGCTCAAAGGCACCCGGGATAATATTGTACTTCATAGTGGTGTGGATGGTTGGCACAACAAAATTTGGAAGATTAGCAAAAATTCAGAAAACACCCTCAGCTGCACCTATACCTGTTCGGCAAATGAAGTGGGTTTTCCAGGTGTTGTAAATGCTCAAATCTGCTATAGGCTTTTAGAGAATGGATTAGAGATCAGTTACCAAGCTACAACCGATACACCTACGCCAATCAACCTAACCAATCATGCGTATTTCAATATGGATGGCAATGGCGCAATGGCCTTGCATCAATTGCAATTGAATGCTTCACATTATCTGGATCTCGATAGCAAACTTGTTCCTACGGGTCGGCAGATAGAAACTCGTAATACACCCTATGATTTTTTACAAATGCGTCCTATTGGCAATCAATTTTTAGATGATTTTTTTGTTGGAACAGATCCTAAAATCGCTCGCTTAAGAGGACATCAATCCAAAATCGAAATGCTTGTGGAAACGGATCAGCCGGGAGCTGTCGTTTTTAGACCGCCCCATTTTGAAGCGCTTTGTATCGAAACTCAGACACCTCGATATGATCGGTCTCCAAATCAAAAAATACTTACCAATACAATTCCTGAACAACCGTATTCGCAGACCACCCGATTTATTTTTACCCATTTATAGCGTTTTGCAAGCGGGGGTACAAATAACCAAACAAACGACCCGAACCAATCCCAAAAAGGGTGCCACTAAGAACATCTAAAGGAAAATGAACACCAAGATAAATGCGGCTGTAGGCTATTAAACCCGCCAATAAAAACAAAACGATGGGGAGTTTTGGATGGTTTTTTCTAACTTCTAAATAGAAAAAACTGGCCAAGGCAAAAGAGTTGGCAGCATGTGCCGAAAAATAGCCATAACGCCCACCACAACTCGATTTTACCAAACGCACAAAGTCCATAATTTGAGGGTCATGGCAGGGACGCAGTCGACCTACACCAGCTTTGAAAAGGTTGGTTATTTGATCCGTAAAAGCGATCATCAATACAACGACAAATACCAATACAAAAAAAGATTTCCACCCGTTTTTATAGGTTATAAAATAAGCTATTGCCAAATAGACAAGGATATTTGTCGCCGTACTCGATAGCGCTACAAAAAGGGGGTCAAAACTTTTTGTTCCAGCGTTATTGAGCCACAGAAACAACGATTGATCCCATTCTATTAGCGCTTCCCACATCTAGTCCAAGCTTTCCATTTCACGATCAAAAAAATCCAAAGCCTCTGCAACCAATGCTTCTGCAACGTCTTGCAATTCGTTATCATCTTCTTCATCAAACTCTTCCATCCAAAAAATATGGTCGTCTGCAACATTTATGCAAAAACGAGGATAAGCAGTATGAATTACATAGACAGCGTCGGGTTGTTCGGAGCTGTCAGCGATTAGAAATTTTGGAAGTTCTTTCATGATGATAAAGTATGTCGACGAATTAATTTTTTGGTAAGATACTCAAACCGTATTAAAAGTAATAAGGAAGAAACGATAAGCCCAGAAAGCAAACCGACCCAGATTCCCGTAACACCCAAATTAGTATGTATACCCAAATAATACGAAAGTGGTGCACCAAATAACATATAGGCAAAAAAGGTTATTCCTGCTGGTATATTAACATCTTGGAGCCCCCTTAACGAGCCCAAAACAACGGCTTGCAGACCATCAGATATTTGGAAAAATCCAGAAATTATGAGCAAAGAAGCCGCAATTGAGATCACTTCATTGACATCTTGAGCTATGGCCAGATTTTCGTTGTCCAAATAAAAGGTTGGGAGTACTTCATTGAAGGTTAAGAAAAAACCACAAAACACTATATCAATAAGGATGATCAGCAAAAAAATAGAAATTGCCACCCGCCTCAATGCTATAAAGTCTCCGCGCCCTTTTTGGTTTCCGACACGGATCATCGCTGTTACTCCTAAACCCATTGCTACCATATAGGTAATCGACGAAAGATTAAGGGCAATTTGATTAGCAGCCTGTGGATTTTTTCCCAAAAATCCCGACATCCAAATGGCCAATGTGAAAAATACAACCTCAAAAAACATTTGCATAGCAGAAGGAAAACCCAGCGCTATTATGTTTTTAAAAAGAGAAAGCTCCAGGACCTTAAATTTTATTTTTTGAAAATAGGCCTCAAACCTAAAATCAATGCGCATATAAATAATCAAAAACACAACCATACACCATCGTGCTATAAAGGTTCCCAATGCAGCGCCAACGATACCCATTGCAGGAAAAGGTCCTTTTCCAAAAATCAAAAAATAGTTCAAAATAACATTAACCACGTTGGCCACTATTGTGGCATACATCGGTGGTCTGGTATGGGACAATCCATCCGAAAATTGCTTAAAGGCTTGAAATCCTACCAAGGGAATAAGTGATAGGCCGACCCAAAACAAATATGGAAAAGCCAGTTGGGCGACTTCTGCAGGCTGACCCATATGAAACAGCAGTGGCTGCGCTGTCAAAACAGCAAGTGCCAATAGGCTACCTAACAAAAAACACAATACAATACTATGAAACAAGATTTTTCGGCCTTTATGGATGTTGCCCGCACCATCACTTTCTGCAACCAATGGAGTAATCGCAGTAGAAAAACCGATGCCCAAAGACATTCCTACAAAAACAAAACTATTGCCCAAAGAAACGGCTGCCAACTCTGCGGTACCCAATTGTCCAACCATCAAGTTATCAACCAATTGAACAATGGTGTGCCCTAGCAATCCAACAATTACTGGATAGGCCAACTTGAGATTGTACCGAAATTCGCGGGTGTATTGACTTAAAAACATCTAATCCAGTCCAAAATAATCAACCAAGTAAACCATCGTGGTCATGGCTGCTGCTCCCAACTCAAGTTCGCGCTTATTGATTCCTTCAAAAGTATCTGTTGCAGCATGATGGTAGTCAAAGTAGCGCTGCGAATCGGGTCGCAAACCAGAAAGAACTACTTTTCCATCTTTGAGGGGGCCGATATCGGCACCGCTTCCACCCTGTGAAAATTCGTGGATCTGATAGGGTGCAAAATACGGTTTCCACGAGCTGATTTTTTGAAAAGACATTTCGTCACTGTCAAAAGAAAATCCACGTGGGGTAAATCCACCGGCATCGGACTCAAGCGCAAAAAGATGTTTTTCATTGTTTTCTTTAGCCAACTCGGCATATTTTTTCCCTCCACGAGTACCGTTTTCTTCGTTCATAAACAATACAACACGTACGGTGTTTTTGGGTTTATAATTTAAGGATTTAAATATCCGAAGTACTTCCATTGACTGAACAATTCCGGCACCGTCATCGTGTGCACCATCACCCAAATCCCATGAGTCGAGGTGGCCTCCCACAACGATTATGTTTTCAGGATGGGTAGTGCCTTTAACCTCACCAACCACATTGTAAGACAAAACATCGGGATAGTTTTTGCAATTTTGTTTTAAGAAAAAACGAAGATTTGGGTTGAGTTTTAACATTGAACTTAGTAGCTCAGCACCATTGGTACTTATGGCAGCTGCAGGAATACGGTCTTGTATGGGCAATTGGCCATAACTCATAGATCCTGTATGTGGATAATCGTCCAAGCGGAGATTGATTGAACGTACGATAACTCCAACTGCACCATATTTGGCGGCTTCTTCAGCACCACGAGATCGTTGATTGACTGCTCTTGAGTAGGCCTCAAAGGTGTTGATGAGTTGGGCCTCCATAGGGCGATTGAAGAACACAAATTTTCCAGCAATTTGCGCACTACCCAGCTTGGCGAGCTCTTCAAAATTGCTAACCTCAACGACTTGGGCACGGATTCCGGCAGAAGGGGTTGCAATAGAGCCGCCTAGGGCACAAACCGGAACATTGATAGTATTGCCTGGGCTACTTTCGATGTTGGCATATTCAAAATTACCACGTACCCATTTGGGCACCATAACCGGTTGTAAAAAAACCCGGTCCAAACCCAAAGCGTTCAATTCTTCCTCACCCCAACGTACTGCTTGCTCTGCCCCTATCGAGCCTGATAGGCGGCTTCCAATCTGATTGGAGAGGTGCTCCAACCACTGATAGGCTTGACCGTTTTGGAGTGCCTGATCATAAATTGCACGGATTTGGTCTGCAACGGGTTGATCCTGTGCAGGAAGCGCGGTAAGATAGAGACAAGCAATTAGCGTTGTTATAAATTTCATGGGCAAACATTTTTTCGGTTAATCATTCGATTATTTTGGAGCAAATTGTTTTATGTTTTGAACAGAAATTGGGTTATCACCCAAGATCATGAGGCGCTCGACAACGTTTCTTAACTCGCGGACATTTCCACTCCAGGGATATTCTTTGAGCTTTTCGATGGCCGCATTTTCAAATGTTTTAATTTCCATGCCCTGCTCATCGGCCAAATTATTCATAAAGTGATTGGCCAAAATCGGAATATCTGATTTTCGCTTAGAAAGAGCCGGTACTTCAATATTGATGACCGCAATACGATGAAAAAGATCTTCGCGAAAACGGCCTTCTTTTATTTCTTTAGACAAATCCTTATTGGTTGCTGCGATGACACGGACCTCGACAGGAATGTCTTTATCACTACCTACCCGTTGTACTTTTTGTTCTTGGAGGGCCCGCAAAACTTTTGCTTGTGCTGCCAAACTCATGTCTGCAATTTCATCGAGAAAGAGGGTACCACCGTTGGCCGCTTCAAATTTTCCTGGGCGATCCTTCACTGCAGAAGTAAACGACCCCTTCATGTGGCCAAAAAGTTCACTTTCAATTAATTCTGATGGTATGGCCGCGCAATTAACCTCGATAAATGGGGCTTTGCTTCGGGCACTTTTTTGATGCAAATTGTGCGCAACCAGCTCTTTACCCGTTCCGTTATCGCCGGTGATAAGCACCCGGGCGTCTGTGGGTGCAATTTTGTCAATCAGTTCTAAGATATTTTGAATGGGCTTGGACGCTCCAATAATTTTATATTTTTTGGCAATAACCTTTTTGAGCGCTTTATTTTCTTTAACAAGTTTTTTATTTTCTAGCGCATGACGAACTGCAGTTAGCAATCGATTGAGGTCTGGTGGTTTGGGAATAAAATCATAGGCACCCAACTTCATTGCTTCTACAGCCGTCTCAATATTGCCGTGTCCAGTCAACATGATGAAAGGTACTGCAAGTTGATTTTTTTTGGCCTCTTGAAGCACTTCCAAACCGTCTAATTTTGGCATTTTGATATCACAAAGCACCAAGTCATAGTTGTTTTTTTCTAGCAACGTTAAGCCGACTTTTCCGTCTGGAGCTTCATCTATAGTGTAGTTACTATTTTCATCCGTAAGGATACGTTTCATAACCCGTCTTATGGGCTCTTCGTCTTCGATAAGTAAAATATGGGCCATCTATGTTGGTTACTTATTTAGCGTTACGACACGTTGTGGGAAAGGAATTTCTATACCAGTTTCTCTAAAACGCTTTATGATATCAAAACGAATGTCACTTTTGACCAGGTTGGATTCAAAACTTCGATTCATAGAAAAAAGAAGGTTGAGTTCGATGGCCGAATCTCCAAATTCATTAAGTAACACAAAGGGTTCTGGGGTTTTCAAGACCTTTTTATGACCTGCTGCCGCAGCGATCATGCAATTTTTGGCCAAATCAAGGTCTGTATTGTAGGCAACGCCCAATATGATGGACTCTCTTGTGAGGGATCCATTTTCGGTCCAATTATAAAGTATCGAGGTCAAAAACTTGTGGTTGGGTATGATCAACACCTTGTTATCCCTATTAACCGCGCGGGTAGTTCTAAGTTTGATGTTTTCTACGCGACCTACTTGACCGTCAACTTGAATAATATCTCCGACATGCACCGATTGATCGGCGATGATGAAAATTCCGGAAATAATATCTTGAATAAACGTTTGTAACGCCAAACCAACACCCACTAAAAGGGCTGCCGAAGCGGCAAATATTGCGGTTAACTCGATCCCTACTGTATCAAATGTGATCAACAAAACCACCAGATACACAAAGTAGTTGACAAATGTAAATATCCCAGTGAACTTTAGTTTGGCTTCCTCGGCAAGGGTGCGATGCACGAGTCGTTTAAAAATTTTTAGCACTAGCCAAGTAACTAAAAATGCTAAAATGGTAATTAGTATATTCTTGGGCGTCAACAAGATAGAATCTCCGATTCGTATCTGATAGTTCAAAATTTCACGCATGTTTGAACAAAAGTTTTATACCTACGAATATAGTACAAAAAACAAAACCCACCCTTACGAATAAGGATGGGAAAAAATTGCTATGAAAAAGAAAAATAACACTAAGTATAGTGTTGATTCAAATGTAATACTTTTTTTTTAATTCAAAATAAAATCACGCAAACATATCTTTAACTTTTTCAAAAAAAGATTTTTCAGATTGCGATGGATTGGGTTCAAAATTGGTGTCTCCGAGCATGGATTGAAAAAAGTTTTTTTGCTCTCGAGTCAGCGTTTTTGGGGTCCACACGTTGATATGCACCAACAAATCACCTTTAGAATATCCATTTAAATCAGGGATTCCTTTTCCACGTAAGCGTAAGGTTTTGCCCGATTGGATACCAGATTCTAGTTTGATACGCACTTTACCCGTAACCATTTCGATGTCTTTGGATACGCCCAAAGCAGCTTCAGCAATACTTATATAAAGATCATAATGCAAATGTTTGCCCTCTCGGACAAACTTATCGTGCTTGTCCTCTTGAATAAGCACGAGGAGATCACCGGAGATGCCGTTGCCCTGCGCAGCATTGCCCTTTCCACTTACTTTTAATTGCATGCCCTCCTCTACTCCAGCAGGAATTTTGATGCTTACGGTCTCATCTTCATTGATCATTCCATTGGCATCCGATCCTGTAGGGCGATTAGAAATCGTTTGGCCAGAACCACCGCAACTAGAACAGGTTGTTGCGGTTTGCATTCGACCCAATATGGTATTGGTTACTCGCATCACTTGACCTGTACCTTGACAGGTGCTGCAGTTCGCATATTGAATGCCGGGCGCTTGAACCTTTCTTTTGACTTTAATTTTCTTTTCTACACCATTGATGATTTCGTCTAAGCTGAGTGTTACTCGAATTCGAAGATCACTCCCTTTGGTACGTCGACTTCCTTGTCCAAAACCACCAAAACCGCCACCAAAAGCACTTCCAAAAATATCTCCAAATTGGCTAAAAATATCTTCCATGTTCATGCCGCCGCCACCAAAACCACCTCCTTCAAAAGCAGCATGTCCATACTGATCGTATTGTGCGCGCTTTTTGGGATCACTCAATACCTCATAGGCTTCTGCCGCTTTTTTAAAATTTGCTTCTGCGGTCTGATCACCCGGATTTTTATCTGGATGGTATTGAATGGCCTTTTTGCGATAGGCCTTTTTGATTTCGGTCTCTGAGGCCTGCTTAGAAACACCTAATATGTCGTAAAAATCTTCTTTCATCTGTTATTGTCCTACTACTACTTTTGGGAAACGCACAATCTTTTCTCCCATTTGATAGCCCCGTTCTACGATATCAATTATTTTACCCTTTTGGGCTTCATCAGCAACCGGCAACAGTGAGATTGCTTCTTGTTTTTCTGCATCAAAAGGGTCGCCTGCAGCCGTTTCAGTGGGTTTAAGCCCATTGGCTTGAAGTACTGATGAAAATTTGTTTTTTATCAGTAAAAAACCTTCAACCTCAGAAGAGGGTGTGTTTTTTTCCCATTGTGCAGCAGCACGGTCAAAATCATCGAGCACCGGAATTAAGGCCGTCATGATTTCTTGTCCTGCAGTCTTAAACAGGTCTATACGTTCTTTGGCGGTTCTTTTTTTATAATTTTCAAACTCGGCAAAGAGGCGCAAATATTTTTCTTTCTCTTCAGCGACCAGTGCTTCAAGTTTTTCAATTGCTTCCTTATGCTTTTTATCAACCGAACTTTTGGTTGTTGTTGCTTTGGTTTTCGTTTTTTTATCAGCTTGTTTTTTAGTAGCCATGCTGTATTTATTTTTTTAAAGTTTTAACAAAAGTATTGCCAAATAGAAAATATTGCCAAAATGTCACTTTTTCAAAAGAGCGTGAATGGCCGACTTGAGGGTTGGATATTCAAATTTGAATTCTGACGCTTTCAAGCGTGAAGAAGACACATGTTGACTGTTGAGAACCAAGCTGCTACGTGCACCCATCAAGCATTTGAGGGCAAAGGCGGGAACCGGCGGGAAAAACAAGGGACGGCGCAGTTGTTGCGCGAGGGTTTTGAGTAGTGTTTTTTGAGTGACTACTTCGGGAGCCACTGCATTGTATATTCCGTGCCATGGCTTTTCGACGGCCGTACAAAAAAGAGCACACAAATCTTCTATATGAATCCAAGACTGCCATTGTTGACCGCTACCTACTGGGCCTCCAATTCCCCATTTAACAGGAAGGCTTAGTGTCGACAAAACACCTCCATCTTTGGCAAGTACCAAACCGATCCTGAAGAGCACCCTTCGATTTGCAAAAGTCTCGAAATCTACACTTGCAGCTTCCCACTTTTGAACCACGTTACCCAAAAAATCAGCGGCGATTTCATTAGAGGTTTCATCATAAAATTTAGTGTATGAAGAAGGATAAATTCCGGTAGCAGAAGCACCAATAAATGCCTGAATCTTTTGATTGCGTCCTTTTAAAGTTTCTGCCAATAAACGTGTAGATTGTGTTCTACTCGAAAGAATTTCGTTTTTGTAGGCGCTTGTCCAGGGTTTTGAAATTGTTGCACCTGCAAGATGGATCACTACTTCAACACCCTCTAGTGCGGCTGAATCTATAATCCCATTTTTGGGGTCCCAAAAAAAACCCTTGAGATTGGGTGCATGTCGTAGTTTTTCTTTTTGCGTTGATAAATAATGAAGTTGATGTTTTTGTTCTAACAATTTTTTTACCAATACCCTACCTACCAGACCTGTAGCACCAGTTAGCAGTATTTTCATAGCCAATTTTTTTGTAAAAATAGGTTATTCTGTCTTAGTAGCACGTAGCATCTCACGTTTGCCTGGTGGCCCTTCTAAACGTTCTACGTGCAACCCAAAGCTTTCCAAAAGTCTGCGCACACTACCCTTAGCGCAATAACTGACCCATACCCCACCCGGTGCAAGTGCTGCACAAAGAGGTTTTAAAGCAGCATCGGACCAAAGCTCTGGTTGGGCGTGCGCACCAAAAGCATCGTAATAAATCAAATCATAAGTAGAAAGAAAAGTATGTTGAAATAGATCTTGCTGTTCTTTTAAAAATGTAAAATGAGGACTAATGGATTGCCGTGTTCCCCAGTGGGCGCCGTGGATTTTTTGAAAAAATGAATTTGTGGAGGGCGAATCAATCAGATTGGATTGTGCCAACAGGTTTATTTCTTCCTGGGATAATGGATATTTTTCTATGGTGTAGTAGTGAATATCCAACGGGAGTTTTTTTGCGTTTTGGTAGGTAAGCAACGCATTGATTCCTGTCCCGAACCCCATTTCAAATATGCGACATGTTTTTGTCGAATGCGGTTTGGCGTTCCAAAAACACAAACCCATGTCGATATAAACATATTGAGATTCTGTAAGCGCACCGTGACGCGAGTGATAGGTCTCTTTCAAATCTTCAATTCTAAAGCTTGGAGATCCGTCTGCCGTTACAATCAATTGCCGATTCATAAAGCCAAATATAGGCCTTAAAATTAGGGATTAAAAGCCCAGAAAATTTGAAAAAAAAATTGAGGCTTACTTTTTAAAATAAACTACATTTGATAGTAGAATTACCTGTCATGAAGATCGTCAAAACAGCACAATCAAAATTAGAGGGAATTGATTTTAACAACCTCCCCTTTGGAAGCACCTTTACAGATCATATGTTTGTCTGTGACTATGCCAACGGAGCATGGCAAACTCCAGAAATTGTTCCTTATGGGCCGCTGAGCATGGATCCTTCTGCGAGTGTTTTGCACTATGGACAGGCTGTTTTTGAGGGCATGAAAGCCTACAAAGACGATGAAGATAAAATTTGGTTGTTTCGTCCAGACGAAAATCACAAGCGCATCAACAAATCTTCGGTACGTCTTCATATTCCAGAGTTTCCAGCGGACTATTTTTTTGATGGGCTAAATGCCCTATTGAAACTCGATGCCGCATGGATACAAAAAGGGTTGGGCAACTCCTTATATGTGCGTCCATTTGTTTTTGCAAATACTGCGGGGGTTCAGGCTGCGCCGGGCAACCGCTACAAGTTTATGATTATTTGTTCGCCCGTAAAGGCCTATTATTCAGGAGAACTAAAAGTAAAAATAGAAGATCGCTTTAGTCGCGCTGCACCGGGTGGTGTTGGCTATGCAAAGGCTGCGGGAAATTATGGCGCACAATTCTACCCCACATCATTGGCACAAAAAGAAGGCTTTCAGCAGATTATATGGACCGACGCGGCTTCGCATCAGTTTTTGGAAGAAGCCGGTACTATGAATGTCTTTTTTAGGATCAATGATACGCTGTTAACCGCACCGGTCAATGACAGCATTTTGGACGGAGTCACACGAAAAAGTGTAATCGAGGTGGCCAAATCTAAGGGGATCGCAGTCGATATTCGTCCGGTAGAAGTGTCCGAAATTCTTGAGGCCCAAAAAACTGGAGCCCTCAAAGAAATTTTTGGCTGTGGAACCGCGGTTGTGGTCAGCCCCATTAGTGGTTTTGGCTATCGTGGAGATCAATTTGAGGTAAAACCCATCGAAAATTCGTTTGCTTCAGAACTCAAAGAAACGCTTTTAGGAATTCAGTACAACACCCTACCAGATCCTTTCGGCTGGCGTTATGAAGTGCGCTAATTGCGCGCTGGTTAGAGTAAACCTGCAATATTAGGTTTGAAATAATTAGGCCCCTTCATCACTTTGCCATCTTCACGATAGATCGGTTTGCCGTCTGTGCCAAGTTTGCTCATGTTGCTGCGTTGTATCTCATCAAAAACAGCTTCAATTTTGTCCTGAAAGCCATGGCTTATAATCGTACCACATAATATATAGAGCATGTCTCCCAACGCATCGGCGACTTCTACCAGATCTCCAGCTTGTGCAGCCTCAAGGTATTCTTCATTTTCTTCTTTCATCAAGTTGTACCTAAGATCAATTACTTTTTCATCTAGAGCAACAGTGGGCTGGTGTTGGATTTCGAGACCGAAAGCCTCGTGGAATTCTTGAACTGCAGCGATTTCTTTTTTAATCATTTCTAAAATTTTTAATTGTTCCTAAAATAGGTATTTAAACGATGGTGGTCAAAAGGATGTTGTTTTATGATCAGCTTCTAAATAATAATTTATAATTTTGAGTAAAACACCACATGTTTAGTCCGGGTCAGCTCTACTTCGCCGCATTCTTTTTTCTCAGTTTTTTAGTCATTATAGTAATGTCTTATAAAAAAGATCGGGCAAAAAACACTTCGTATTTTAAAGGGAGCTATAAGGTTCTTTTGGTTTTTTTGTTATTGATAGTGACATTGTTTGTTTTAAAAATAGCCACTCAACAAACTTAGTTGTATCACTATGTGGAAACAAGGGCTATTGATTTTTATAGGAGGAGGATTGGGAAGCCTGCTCCGTTTTGGCATCACCAAGATTACTGCGCCGATGCAAAACTTTTTCCCTTGGGCTACATTTTCTGCCAATCTGTTGGGATGCTTTCTTTTTGGATTGATTGCAGGTGTGCTGCTTCAAGTTGACACGCTTAAGTCAGAAGGGGCTTTGTTGCTCTTGGTTGGATTCTGTGGTGGCTTGACTACTTTTTCATCTTTCATCAATGAAAGCCACCAATTGCTTAGCGCACAATCGTTTCTGCTGTTGGTCCTTTATAATATTGGTAGTCTGTTCTTAGGCATGCTTGCGCTGGCATTGGGTTATTGGATTGCAAAATCCATGTTCTAGGGCTTAATTTCTTATTTTTTTAATATTTTTTTAATTACACCCCTATTTTTTAGGGGTATATTTTATGTATATGATAATTTTAAAACTATAGACCCTTATTTTTTAGGGGGTGTTTTGTATTGTTTTTATTTTTGATCAAATTATTTTTAAAATGAAAAAAGTAGAAGCAATCATTCGAAAATCAAAATTTGATGAAGTAAAGGAAGCACTTCATCAAGTTGAGGTCAATTTTTTTAGCTATTGGGATGTCACCGGGGTGGGCAATGAACAACAGGGTCATGTTTATCGGGGCATCAGTTATAGCACGGCAGAAATTCAAAGACGATTTCTTTCCATCGTCGTTTCAGATGAATTTTTAGACCGAACCATCAAAGCCATATTGTCCTCTGGGGCAACCGATCGTGTGGGAGATGGCAAAATCTTCGTTTCTAACATTGAAGAAGCCTACCGAATCAGAACAGGAGAAAAAGGAAGCAAATCACTCAACTAAAGAACTATGGAAACCACACTACTTACTGTAAACAATGTTTGGATGATGATTTGTACGGCATTGGTTTTTATCATGCACTTGGGATTTTCTTTTTTAGAAATCGGTCTTACGCGTCAAAAAAACACGATCAATATTTTATTTAAAAACTTTTTTATAATCACCATGGGGTTACTTGTCTATTGTATAGGTGGATTTAATTTGATGTACCCCGGTTTTGAAGAAGGCGCTAGCGGGATTTTGAAATTCGCAGGCTTTGGAATTACCGCGCCAGAAGGCGGTATGGACTTTGGTTATGCGAACGGTGGATACACTTGGTGGACCGATTTTCTCTTTCAAGGCATGTTTGCAGCCACCGCTGCCACAATTGTATCTGGAGCCGTTGCCGAACGTATAAAACTGTCTAGTTTCATGATTTTTTCGATTATTTATGTCGGCTTGGTTTACCCTATAGTTGGCTCCTGGAAGTGGGGCGGTGGCTTTTTAGACGGTTGGGGGTTTTATGACTTTGCAGGCTCTACCCTAGTACACTCTGTTGGTGGTTGGGCTGCTTTGATAGCCATCTATATCTTGGGTGCCCGCGTAGGCAAATTTGACAGCCAAGGAAAACCAAGAGCATTGCTTGGACACAACATCCCATTGGCCGCTGCTGGGGTATTAATACTATGGTTGGGTTGGTTTGGCTTCAATGGCGGATCGGTCTTATCCGCAGACCCGTCTTTGACTTCACTAACCTTAGTAACTACTTCGTTAGCAGCCGCAGCAGGGGGTGTTTCTGCCGCAACGTTTTCTCATTTTTTATACAAAAACTATGACCTCACCATGTTTATGAATGGCATTTTGGGTGGTTTGGTAGGCATTACTGCTGGTGCAGATCAAATGTCCCCAACAGATGCAATTATTATTGGTGTCATAGCAGGTATTATAATTGTTTTGGGCGTTGCTCTTGTTGACAAGCTAAAATTAGATGATCCGGTTGGAGCCGTTGCTGTGCACTTGATTTGCGGTATTTGGGGTACACTCGCCGTTGGAATTTTTGGTGCTATGGCTGGTTTGAATCAATTTCTAATCCAACTTGCCGGCGTTGGCATCATTGGACTATTCTGTGTAAGTACGGCTGCAATAATCTTGGTGACGATCAAAGCAACAATTGGAATACGAGTAAGTCGTGAGGAAGAAATAAAAGGTCTTGACCTCGCTGAACACGGTATGGACGCCTATGCAGACTTTAGACTCAACCAGCACTAAGGCCTATTTTATAAACTCTTAAACAATAAATACTATGAATTATTTGAATAAGCAACTTTTGCTTACAGCACTTCTCATGTCCACACTCAACAGTTTTGGGCAAGAAGATTCAGAAGAAACCACTCCTGCTTTTAACTTATCTGGTACCGTTGATACCTACTTTAGGTATAATTTTTCGGAAGACCAACAACAAGCACCTGCATCTTCTTTTGCAAATAGTCCTGGTTTTGCCATCGGCATGGCCAATTTGATTGTAAGCTACGAAGGGGAGAAATCTGGATTTGTTGCCGATTTGGTTTTTGGACCGCGTGGCAATGATGCGGTTTTTGGCTCTACCATAGGATCTTCACCGATCGTTAATCAATTGTATGCGTATCTCAATGTCAGCGAAAGCATGACACTAACCCTAGGCAATTTTAACACCTTTTTGGGGTACGAGGTGATTTCACCAGCTGCAAATTTCAATTATTCTACTTCCTATTTATTTTCTTATGGTCCATTTTCACATTCGGGCATCAAAGCAGATTTTACAATCAATGAAGATTGGTCGCTGATGCTTGGGCTTTTTAATCCTACCGATATGACCGAATATAACCCTATGGATCAATACATGTTTGGGGCACAGTTAGGCATTTTGGGACAATACATCAACCTACTGACTGGTATGGGGCAATTTCAGATTGACTATACCGGAGGAATCGACCTCTCGGAGCGTTTCTTTTTGGGGATCAATGCCTCGACATACGACAGTGGTCAAGACAGCGGTTTTTCGGGTATTGCCTTATACCCTCAATTTCAAACCAGTGATGCTTTTGCTTTGGGCCTTCGATTTGAAGCCTTTGCAGATGATGACTATGTATTTTCAGATCCCAACACGGACAACACCTCGGTGACCCTAACCGGAAACTTTACTTCGGGCAATCTGATTCTAAAACCAGAACTAAGAATCGATAGCGCTTCAGAATCATTGTTTTTAGGTTCATCGCTACTGCCAAGTAAGCGTTTGGCTTCGTTTGTTGTTGCAGCAATATATTCTTTCTAGATGTTGACCTAAGGGTCATTTTTGTTTGTTTGTTTTCCCCTGACTTTGTCAGGGGTTTTTTTATATATTTAGAAAAATTAAACACTATGCGTACTCGCTCTTTTTTTCTAGCCCTAATCCTTAGCACGATTCATTATTTTGGTTTTAGCCAAGACAATCCAGCGGCATCAGGGCCCTATAATCAGTTGATTATTAGGGGTGTTACATTGATCAACGGAAACGGAGCACCCCCACAAGGTCCCATTGATGTAGTGATCGAAGGTGACAAAATAACCAAAGTACAGGTTGTTGGCTATCCTGGTGTACCCATCAATGAAAACAGACGACCTCAACTCAAGAACGGTGGAAAAGAAATCGATGCTACGGGCATGTATATGCTCCCCGGATTTATTGATATGCACGGACATATCGGTGGAGGAGCACAAGGAGCGGATTGGGATTATGTCTTTAAGCTCTGGCTGGCTCACGGAGTAACTACGGTTCGCGAGCCTAGTGGCCGTGGGGTAGATTATACCCTTGATCTAAAACGAAAAAGCGAAAAAAACGAAATTGTAGCGCCAAGAATTTTTGCCTATACGGGTTTTGGACAAGGCAAAAAAGAAGTCAATACCCCCGAAGAAGCCCGTGCCTGGGTACGTGAAAATGCTAAAAAAGGTGCGGATGGCATCAAATTTTTTGGCGCCGAACCCGAGGTCATGACTGCAGCACTAGATGAAAATAAAAAATTGGGACTTGGCTCTGCCTGCCATCATGCACAATTGAGCGTTGCCCGATGGAATGTTTTGCATTCTGCAAGAGCGGGACTCACCTCTATGGAACATTGGTATGGACTTCCTGAAGCACTCTTTGAAGACCGCACTGTACAGCACTACCCACTAGACTACAATTATCAAAACGAACAGCACCGCTTTGAAGAAGCCGGAAAACTATGGGAACAAGCGGCACCGCCCTACTCCGATCATTGGAATGCCGTAATGAACGAACTGCTTGCTCTTGACTTTACCCTAGACCCAACGTTTAACATCTACGAAGCCAGTCGTGATTTGCATCGAGCGAGACGCGCAGAATGGCACGAAGACTACACCTTACCATCGCTTTGGGAATTTTATCAACCCAGCAAAATCTCACACGGGTCCTACTGGCATTATTGGGGAACCGAACAAGAAGTGGCATGGAAAAATAACTTTAGACTGTGGATGACTTTTATCAACGAATATAAAAACCGAGGGGGACGCGTAACAACAGGATCAGACTCAGGATTTATCTTCCAGCTCTACGGTTTTGCCTACATCCGTGAACTCGAACTGCTGCGCGAAGCTGGTTTTCACCCGCTAGAAGTCATCCGTTCTGCAACGCTCAACGGCGCAGAAGCTTTGGGTATGGATGACCAAATTGGTAGCGTTGCAGTCGGCAAGATCGCTGATCTTGTTTTGGTTGAAGAAAACCCCCTCGAAAATTTGAAAGTCCTTTATGGAACTGGCGCCATCAAACTTACCGAAGATAATGAGGTGGTGCGCGTCGGAGGGGTAAAATATACCATAAGCAAAGGGGTCGTTTACGACGCAAAAATGCTTTTAAAGCAAGTAAAAGACATGGTTGATGAGGCCAAAACAAAAGAAAACACCCAAATCAAACAACCTGGAATTCAATAACCAAAGCTTAGAAAAATAGTATAAACGATCATTGCGATCGTTTAAACGGCGCGTGTATTTCAACAACATATGTGATACACGCGCTCTTTTTACGACAACTGCGCTTAAAATTATTTTTTGCGTCGTAAAAAAGAGTGCATTTCTTCGTTAAAATCTTTGGGCTTTTCCACATTAACAACATGGCCACATTGAGGCAAAACAGCAAGTTGGGCTGTGGCATGCATCGCCACAACTTTTTCTACGGCAGGCAAAAACATATAATCTTCTGCTCCCATGATGTAAAGTGTAGGAATCGGAAGTTCTGCCTGTCTAAAAAAACGTAACAGTGGCAGAACCTCGGCGGTCAACTTATACCACCTTATAAACTCTTTTTGGTATAGCTTCTTGGCTTCATTGATAAACAACAAGCGGGATTCTTTGTGGTTTTTATAGGGCATGATGATAAAGGCAAATAGCTTATAAATCCACATGTAGGGCAAAATGGATTTGGTCCAATTTCCACAATGCATTAGCACACGAGAACGAAAATTAAACTTTAGAATCGCACCGCCCATAACCATACTTTGAATACGCTCGGGGTGCCATTCGGCAAGTTGACGAATAATTATTGTTCCCAAAGAAATTCCAACAAAATGAGATTTGGCAATTTTCTCATGATCTAAGACTTCCAAAACATCTTTTGTAATTGAACTAAACGTGTATTTTTTTAGCGCTTTGGCTCCTAAATTGGGTTTGGATTTTCCGTGGCCGCGTAAATCAACAAGCAGTAAGTTGAAATATCTTGAAAAGTATCTAATTTGCTTATACCATATGGTAGAGCTGCCCCCTGCTCCATGAATAAATGTAATCCATGGGCTATCAATAGATTTGGAATGTATGGTATAGTATAGCATTAAACAATTGCTTTTTGGGACAACCAATGCGCCATCTGATTTTGTAATACTCGTGCAGCATCTGCAGCAGCTTCAGCATAACTTTCATCAGAAGCAGCATAAATTATTCCTCGAGAAGAATTGACTAACAGGCCACACTGTTTATTGAGGCCCTCCGCGGCAACTTCATCCAAGCTACCTCCTTGAGCGCCTACCCCAGGAACCAATAAAAAAGCGTTGGGGATGCACGATCTAATTTTTCGTAGTGCTGCTGTTTTTGTAGCACCAACGACATACATCAAGCGCTCGGAGCCCTTCCAATTTTGTGCTTTTTCGATCACTTTTAGATAAAGGGGTTGATCTGACTCTTTTGTGTATTGAAAATCACTGGCTCCACTGTTTGAGGTTAAGGCCAATAAAATGGTGTGATGTGCTTCAAAAGCCAAAAAAGGCTCTACAGAATCTTGTCCCATATAGGGCGCTACTGTTAGTGCGTCAAATTGCAATTGATCGAAGAAGGCTTTTGCATACCGAGTTGCCGTATTGCCAATATCTCCTCGTTTGGCATCTGCAATCGTAAATTGCTCTGGATAAGATGTATTAAGGTATTGAATTACCCGCTCCAAAGATTGCCAACCTTTTAGCCCATAGGCTTCAAAAAAAGCAATATTGGGTTTGTAGGCAACACAATAAGGCGCTGTAGCATCTATAATGGTTTTACAAAATTCAAAAATTGGGTCTTCGAGATCTAGAAGGTGTTTGGGGATTTTGTCCAAATCTACATCTAGGCCCACGCAAAGAAACGATTTCTTTAATTTAATTTGTTCTACAAGTGCTGTTGTGGTCATATGATTTCTCCAGCAGCTTTAAGTTTTTGAGTATTCTGATACAACTTCAATTCTTCTACCAACCGATCTATATCTCCGTTAATTATGCTTTGTAAGTCGTATAGTGTCAAACCAATACGATGATCGGTGACACGTCCTTGGGGATAATTGTAAGTTCTGATTTTGGCAGATCGGTCTCCCGATGAGACAAGTTCATTTCGCTTTTCAGAGTCGGCAGCCAGTTTTTTACTTAGTTCCAATTCGTATAAGCGTGAGCGCAACACTTTTAGTGCCTTGTCTTTGTTTTTGTGTTGTGACTTTTGGTCTTGACATTGTGCAACAATTCCTGTAGGTTCGTGTGTAAGGCGTACCGCTGAGTAGGTGGTGTTTACGGACTGCCCACCTGGTCCGGAAGAACAAAAATAGTCAACACGAACATCGTTCATATTGACTTCTACATCAAATTCCTCTGCTTCGGGCAATACCATGACCGTTGCGGCTGAGGTATGTACGCGCCCTTGGGTTTCGGTTTGGGGGACACGTTGTACACGATGCACTCCCGATTCATATTTGAGTGTGCCATAGACCTCTTCGCCATTGACCTCAAATATGATTTCTTTAAACCCTCCTGCAGTTCCTTCGCTAGCATCAACCAAACTGGTAGACCAGCCTTTGTCTTGGCAGTACTTCATGTACATGCGATACAGATCACCAGCAAAAATACTTGCTTCGTCGCCTCCTGTTCCTGCACGGATTTCTACCACTACGTTTTTGGCATCTTCGGGATCTTTTGGTATGAGCAACATTTTGATTTCTTCCTCCAAAGCAGGGATTGCTTCTTGGGCCTCTTCTAGTTGCATTTTGGCCATTTCGATCATCTCGGGATCGGTAGTGTCTTTTAGCAACATTTCTGCTTCGTCCAAATTGGCCAAAAGTGTTTGGTATTCTGCCCCTTTATCTACAATGACTTTTAAGTCTTTATATTCTCGATTAAGTTGAATGTAGCGTTTTTGATCCGCAATAATATCCGGCTGTATGATGAGGTCATTGACTTCATCAAAGCGCTGTTTTACGATTTGTATTTTTTCGATCATAGCCTAATGATTGTACAAAAATAGGCTATTATTTAGCTTTTTTAAAGGTTACGTCAAAAAGAATCTGTATTTCATCTTGAATTTTTGCCAGCATGAAGGAGGGCAAATCCAACCCAAAATCAGAAGCTTTAAAATCAAAGGTTCCGCTCAAATTGATGGTCTCTTCCGTAGCTTGCCACTTTGTTTCGATGGATTTTTCAATTTTGACACCATGAAACTCAATCACTCCGAGTAGTGTAACCGAATTGGGTTGCCTTTCGATTTTTTCACAATAAAATTTTACTTGTGGAAAGTCAAGCACGTCCAAAACCTCAAGGGCATGGGCATCGCGATTGCTGTTTTGACTGTCAAAATCTTTGACTTCTGCCAAAATTGCAAATCGATCAAAAAGGGTCGCATCTGTTTTGGCATGGGCAATGCCTTTGAGTTGATTATTGACCCCAGTCCATTTGTGAAGCGGATGAACTGCTTTATAAGTAATCTTAGAGCTCGGTTGATCGAGCGTCCAGACGGTTTGTTGTGCAACGAGTGAACTGGCACTCAAAAGAAAAAATAAAAGTAGTGGTCTCACATTTAAAATTTTAGAACAATCATGGCGGCTGCATAACTTCCAAAAGCTGTATAAGCAGCTGCGCGATGCAATTTTTTATTATCCTCGGACAAGGCATTGGTCGCTATCATTGCTGATAAGTGAATGGTTGCCAAAAATTTATGGGCTTTCATGCTGGACCAGCCTTTGACTTTTTTGTTGATTAGGGGTGGTGGAGCAAAAAGGGATAGACCTGCACCCGTAAAATAAAGTGCATTGACGGTCATCCCCAAATTTTCGTGTGTATCTTTGAGGCTATAATCTCCATTGTACAATTTGCCTCCAATAATCCCTTGCGCAATCATACCGGCTAGGGTAGCATAGCCAATCACTTGGTGCGCCACGAGGAGTTTACGTCTTAGATTAAGCTCTTTTTCACGTTGGGTTTTGTTGAGTTTTGCGATTCCAGTAGTACGTAAAAGCCCTTTATTGCCCCACAATAAACGTTGGGTGATCAACATGTTTTCTGGCAAAAGCTGGGTTTCTGTTTCGGTGGTTTCTAAAGAAGCGAAAAGATCATCACCTTCTTGTGCATGGATTTGCAGTGCAAATAATGTTAGGATGAAAAAAAAGTATGCGTTGGTCCTAGGTTTCATTTTTAACTATTTTATGGGTTTAATCAATATGGTTTGATTGTATTGTTTAGTGTATAACAACGCAATTTGGATTTACCCCACCCAAACACTTATTGATATTCAAAAATTCCTAATTCGGAGCTGATGGTCAATTTTTTACTTTCAGCTGCTTCAACACGTCCCACAACCTGTGCATCGATATTAAAACTTTTGGCAATATCAATGATGGTCTGTGCATCTTCTTGAGCCACATAAAATTCTAATCGATGGCCCATATTGAACACCTGATACATTTCTTTTGAGTCGGTGTTTGATTCTTCTTGTATCAACTTAAATAGTGGAGGAATCGGCAACAGATTGTCCTTGATGATGTGTAGATTTTCTACAAAATGAAGAATTTTAGTTTGTGCACCGCCAGAGCAATGAACCATTCCATGGATTTGTTGTGGTTGCAATTGATCCAACACTTTTCTGACAACTGGTGCATAGGTTCTTGTGGGGGACAAAACCATTTTGCCAATGTCCAAAGAAAGTCCCTCTAGGGTTTCGGTAAGCCTTCGGGTTCCAGAATATATCAAAGAATCGGGCACAGCGGCATCATAACTTTCGGGGTATTTTTTGGCCAGTTCATGGGCAAACACATCATGACGTGCTGATGTAAGCCCATTGCTTCCCATACCGGCATTGTAGGTTTGCTCGTAGGATGCTTGTCCATAAGAAGCCAGACCAACGATCACGTCTCCAGGTCGTATATTGGCATTGTCAATTATCGCATCTCTTCGTATGCGGGCTGTTACGGTAGAATCCACAATTATGGTATTGACCAAATCACCTACATCGGCGGTCTCACCTCCTGTGCTGTAAATACTGATCCCCTCTGCCCTTAGCTGTTCTAACAAGGCTTCGGTACCTTCGATAATGGCTGCAATTACGGTTCCGGGAATGCGGTTTTTGTTGCGCCCAATGGTTGAAGAAACAATGATGTTTTCTGTAACGCCTACGCATAACAAATCATCAACATTCATAATCAATGCATCTTGGGCGATGCCCTTCCAAACGGAGAGATCGCCCGTTTCTTTCCAATACATATATGCCAAGGATGATTTGGTTCCTGCTCCATCGGCATGCATCACCAATGCGTGTTCTGGACTTTGCGTCAAGTAATCGGGTACAATTTTGCAAAACGCTTTTGGAAAAAGTCCCTTGTCAATATTTTTGATTGCCTGGTGCACATCTTCTTTTTGAGCAGAAACGCCACGTTGTGCATAACGGTCGCTAGTAGTCATTAATATCGTGTTATGACACAAAAATAAGCATCTCTCTCAAAGCAAGCTTGCTTTTGGTCTTTTTTCTAGAGATTAAAAAGCAGTTCGCGGTATTTGGACATCGGCCATAACTGATCGTCAACCAAAAGTTCGAGCTTATCACAATGGTAGCGAATGGCGGCTAGAAACGGAAAAACTTCTTGTCGGTATTGCATGGCTTTTTCTTTGGCATCATGAAGCAAGTTGGCTTTTTTTCGTGCTTCTATCATTTGGGTTACTCCGGTATTGATTTCGGCGATGTGTTTTGAAATTTGTTCAATCAGTGCCATTTGCTCAGCGGCCAGAGGTTTAAACTGGTTGCCGTAGATTTCTTTGATCCCTCGGACGTTTTCTATCAAGGTGTTTTGATACTTTACTGCTGTGGGAATGATATGGTTACGAGCAATATCGCCTAAGGTTCGGGCTTCGATCTGAACCCGCATGGTATATTCTTCAAGATCAACGGTATAACGGGCCTCAAGCTCTCTTGCCGTCAGGACATTTTGACTCTCAAATAGGGCAATACTCGACTTGCTGATATATGCATATAGGGCTTCTGGTGTGGTCTTGTTGTTGCTCAGGCTGCGTTTTGCCGCTTCTTTTTCCCATGAATCGGAGTAGCCATCTCCTTCAAATAAGATTGTTTTTATGTGTTTGATTTCGTCACGAAGCACATTGAAAAAAGCATCGTCTTTCTTCATGTTTTTTTCTTGAATCAATGCTTCAACGAGTGCTTTAAACCTATTGAGTTGATCGGCAACCATGGTGTTGAGCGCTGTCATGGGCTTGGCACAATTGGCTTTTGAGCCCACGGCTCGAAATTCGAACTTGTTACCAGTAAAGGCAAATGGCGAAGTGCGGTTTCGATCGGTGTTGTCGAGTAATATTGAAGGAATCTTACCGATTACATTAAGCTTGAGATCGGTTTTTTCTTGTGGAGACAATTTTCCTTTAGAAACCTGTTCGAGATCTTCCAGAACTTTGGTCAATTGTTTTCCTACAAAGACCGAAATGATTGCCGGAGGGGCTTCATTGGCGCCCAATCGATGATCGTTGCTGGCACTAGCTATTGAGGCTCTAAGAAGGGCTTCATGGTTTAGTACTGCTTTGATGGTATTGATAAAAAAAGCTAAAAATTGGAGGTTGCTCATTGGGGTTTTGCCCGGACTTAGCAAATTGACACCTGTATTGGTGGCCAAAGACCAATTGTTGTGTTTTCCAGAACCGTTGATTCCGGCAAAAGGCTTTTCGTGAAAAAGAATTTCAAAATCATGTTTGGCCGCAACTTTGGTCATCACATCCATCAACAATGAATTGTGGTCGACTGCGAGGTTTGCTTCTTCAAAGATGGGTGCCAGCTCAAACTGACTTGGAGCGACCTCGTTGTGCCTTGTTTTTACAGGGATCCCTAGCAGCATACACTCATACTCGAGTTCTTTCATAAACTGTAAAACTCGTGTGGGTATCGATCCAAAATAATGATCGTCTAATTGCTGCCCCTTAGAAGAGGCATGGCCCATAAGTGTTCTTCCAGTAAGTAGCAGGTCAGGACGACTCGAAGCGGTGGCTTTGTCGATTAGGAAATATTCTTGCTCCCATCCCAAAGTAGGTATTACCTTACTGACATTTTTATCAAAATATTTACAAATTGCTGTTGCAGCACTATCTATCGCATGAATGGATTTTAGAAGCGGTGTTTTAAAATCCAACGCCTCACCAGTGTAGGAGACAAAAATGGTGGGAATACACAATGTCTTATCAAAAATAAAAGCAGGAGAGGTTGGATCCCATGCCGTATATCCTCGAGCCTCAAATGTGTTGCGAATACCTCCACTAGGAAAACTAGACGCATCAGGTTCTTGTTGTACGAGTTGATCGGCATCAAATTTTTCGAGCACACCGCCCTCGGGACTAAAATCCAAAAACGCATCATGCTTTTCTGCAGTCGCTCCTGTCAACGGCTGAAACCAGTGGGTATAATGCGTCGCTCCCTTAGATAAAGCCCATGATTTCATAGCTACGGCAATTTGATCGGCTAGTCCTCGACTGATGGTAGATCCTTTATCGATAACCTCACTAATTTGCTCAAAAGCCTCAGTGTTGAGGTATTGCTTTAACTTGTGGAGATTAAAGACGTTTTCACCAAACATGGCAGAATAACTGATGGCTCGTTCTGGGCTTTCTGACAGGTAGGTGCTTTTAGAATTAGAGTTTCTTGAGAGGTGCGTGCGCATAGCATATAAATTTGAATATCAAAGATACCGATTTTGATATTTTATAGGTTATCTGTACTTCATTTTATTATTTTTAAATATACACCCCCAAAAAAATAGGGTATTCATAATTCTGTTAATAAAAAATCATAATTGACCCCCAAAAAGAATATGGTAAAAATTTTTATTAGATAAATTTGTTGCACTAAAATTAAAGTCATGAGTAAGTCAAAACTAGAGTACATTTGGTTGGATGGATATAAACCGACCGCAAACCTTAGAAGTAAAACAAAAATTGTAGACAATTTTAGCGGCAACTTAGAAGATTGCCCCCTATGGTCTTTTGATGGATCTTCAACACGCCAGGCCGAAGGAAATGCTTCAGATTGTCTCTTAAAACCAGTAGCAATCTTTCCCGATCCAGATCGTAGAAACGGCTATTTGGTAATGACTGAGGTGCTCAATGCAGACGGTACACCTCACCCAACTAATGGTCGTGCAATGATTGACGACGATGATGACGACTTCTGGTTTGGCTTTGAACAAGAATATTTTCTTTGGGATCCAGAAACCAATTTGCCACTTGGCTTTCCCAAAGACCAAACCCCACAAGGTCAATTTTATTGCTCTGCTGGAGCTAAAAATGCCTTTGGTAGAGAAATGGTAGAAGAACACCTTGACATGTGTCTAGACGCTGGAATCAACATTGAGGGCATCAATGCCGAAGTTGCCGCTGGACAGTGGGAGTTTCAATGCTTCGCAAAAGGTGCTCGTCAAGCGGGTGATGAGATGTGGGTGGCACGTTATATTTTAGAGCGTCTTGGCGAAAAATATGGATTGGTTATTGAATACCATCCAAAACCCCTCGGAGATACCGATTGGAATGGTTCTGGAATGCACGCCAATTTCTCTAACGGAACACTACGTAGCTGTGGCTCTAGAGCTACATATGAAACCATCTGCGAAGCCTTTAGACCAGTTGTCAAAGAACATATCGACGTCTATGGCGCGCACAATGAACAACGTTTGACAGGCAAACACGAAACGCAGTCGATCCATGAGTTTAGCTATGGTGTTTCTGACCGTGGCGCTTCTATCCGTATCCCAATCCTTACCGTAGAAAAAGGATGGAAAGGATGGCTCGAAGACCGTCGCCCTGCATCAAATGGCGATCCTTATAAAATTGCGGCTCGAATTATCAAAACCGTAAAATCAGCTAAAGTTTAATTTATCTTTAGAATTTGACTTTCCCAATCCCAGCTTCGGCTGGGATTTTTTTTTATACAAACAACGGATACAAAAAAAGAAGGTATAACACAAGCAATACAAAACCATCGATACGTCCCAAAGCACGACCATAAGGAAAAAAGACAAGTGGAAGGATGAGCAAAGAAATACCGATCATCCAAAATAAATCATTGTGCAACAACCCCATATCCATAACCTGAATTGGGACTATCATTGAAGTAATCCCCAAAACAGCCAGTATATTAAAAATGTTAGAACCGATAAGATTTCCGAGAGAAATTGCTTTTTCCTTATTGATAACCGCTATAATAGATGCGGATAGTTCTGGGATACTCGTACCTATAGACACAATCGATATGCTGATGATCCGCTCACTTACTCCGAGCGCTTTTGCTAAGTTAACAGCGCCGTAAATAAGGGTCTCTGAACCCAACCACAGAAACCCACCTCCAATCAATAGAAACAATAGGGTTTTTTTCAAAGGCAATTGGGCATCATCTTCAGGCGCCTCATCAATGACCGCAACTTTTTGAAACCGAATCAAATAGACCAAAAATACGATCAGCGCAAAAAACATGATCACCCCTTCACCCCTACTGATAACAGCATCAAAGTAGACAAAATACCCTAATGATAAACTCGCCAAAATCATCATGGGCCAGTCTGTGGTATAAAAGCTTTTGGTCACCTCTATAGGTGCAATCATAATGGTAATGGCCAGTACAAAAGCTAGGTTTGCAATGTTTGACCCCACTACATTGCCCATGGCTATGTCAGGATAACCCGCAAGTGCAGATTGGACACTAACCAAGAGCTCTGGGGCCGAGGTCGCAAAAGAAACCACCGTCATCCCGATTACAATTTTTGGTATTGAAAATAAAAGCGACAGCGAAACCGCCGCCTTCATCAACCAGTTACCTCCTTGAATAAGTAAGAAAATTCCTAAAGCAATTGCTAAAAAATCCACGCTTAAATTTTTTACGAAGATAGTCTTTCCAAAAGATAATCTTCAAAATTTCACATCTTGTAAAAAACCGTTATATTTGCTCCCGCAAAATGGCCTCGTAGCATAACTGAATAGTGCACTTGATTACGGCTCAAGAGGTTGCAGGTTTGAATCCTGCCGAGGTCACAAAAGTAGAAAGGGATTGCAGCTATGTAGTCCCTTTTTTGTTTGCTTACTTATACACAAGTCCTTTCGAAAAATAACAACCGTTAAGATTATTCACAAAATCTCAATGGGCTACGCCATGAATTTGAAAGGGGTTTTGGTTATGTCTTTTAGTGTCGTTGGCAAAATATTGATCTCTTTCGAATTGTTGTCAGAACAAAACAAAATCATTTGTAAACCAAACAGTATCAATACGAAAAGTTGCATAAAATAGGCGCTGAAAATGATTACTTCAATAAAATAGTGGATAAATCAAGTTGCGGGTTTACTCACAAACTCTTGGTAAGTATCGATCTCAGATACCAAACAATTGTTTTTCGCCAAGAATACTTGTCAATCCGAATGGATTGTGATGAATTGTCAAAGTAAACCTTTGACGCTTTCTTCAATTTCATAGTTAAATATTTTTTTGAATAAGTTAAACATAATTAACTAGTTATCAAAATCTTGGAGTTTGTCAAAAGAAACAAAGGACGGCAAAGCCAAACACCTGGAGGTATTAACAAAAAAAAGTAAGATTCGAACACAAATATTGGAATGACGGAATAGAAAATAAAATTTTACCGATCCTTTTAGTACATTTAAATCTATTAAAGATTTAAAAATGAAAATACTTAGACTCCTCTTGCTTTTTTGCTTTTTTTCTGGCACGGCACAAGATTTAAATAATGCTTTAAAACCACTCAAATTTAGAAGTATCGGACCCTTTAGAGGGGGGCGTGCCAATGCGGGTACAGGAGTTATGGGTGATCCGCTCACCTACTACATGGGCGTCACTGGGGGTGGTGTTTGGAAAACCACAAATTCGGGACATCAATGGGAAAATGTCTCGGATGGTCATTTCAAAACAAGTTCTGTGGGTGCTATTGCCGTTTCTGAAAGCCATCCAAATACGGTTTATGTAGGTATGGGCGAGCACGCTCCAAGAGGGGTCATGACATCGCACGGTGATGGTGTTTATAAATCTACCGATGCGGGCAAGTCTTGGCAGCATCTCGGTTTGACCGAAACGCAACACATTTCTAGAATTGTTATACACCCCAATAATCCAGATATAGTATGGGTCGCTGCTCAAGGGCCACTGCATGGCAAATCCGAAAATCGAGGGGTTTATAAATCAATCGATGGAGGAAAAACATGGAAAAAAACGCTTTACACCAATGCATTAAGTGGGGCCAGTGAACTGAGTATTGACATCCACAACCCTCAAGTGTTGTATGCAGCAATGTGGGAACATATCAGAAAACCCTGGAAGGTAATTTCTGGCGGAACCGGTAGCGGACTGTTCAAATCTGTAGATGGTGGTGAAAGCTGGAAACCCATTCACAACGGGCTTCCAGAAGAAAAGGGCAAAATGGCCATTGCGGTTTCTAGGGCCAATCCAAATACCGTATTTGCACTGATCGAAAGCGACTCAAATGCCGAAAAGGGCGGTTTGTTTGTTTCTAGCAATGCGGGGAATAGTTGGAAGCGCGTCAGCAGCGACCATCGTCTGATACAACGAGCCTGGTATTATATCGAAATTGCCTTAGACCCCCAAGACGAAAACACCCTTTATGTCCTTAGCGCAGCAACCTACAAGTCCATAGATGGAGGTAAAAAATGGGAACGCATCGGCAGTGCACATGGAGATTATCATGACTTATGGATCAATCCCCAAAATTCTAAAAACATGATTTTGACCAGTGACGGAGGCAGTGAAGTTAGTTTTGATGCCGGCAAAAATTGGTCACGGATCGATCATTTACCTACAGCACAATTTTATAGAGTAACCACAGATAACTTATTCCCATACAACATCTACGGTGGGCAGCAAGACAACTCCTCCGTAAAAATTTCGAGTATTGCTTTGGGTGATAACGAAATAACTGAACGAAATTGGTCTGCTTCTGCGGGAGGAGAAAGCGCTTTTTTAGCTTTTGACCCCAACAAACCAGATAAAGTAATGGGTGGCAGCTATTTAGGGACCATTGAATTACTGGACACCAAAAATACAGGAAGTACAAATATTATGATATCACCCAATTTATATTTGGGACTTGCGGCAAGAGACATGAAGTATCTATTCAATTGGAATGCACCCATTGTCCGCTCACAACATGAAGAAAACACCTTTTATCATGGTGCACAATACCTTTTAAGAACACGAGACGAAGGAATCTCTTGGGAAGAAATATCACCTGATTTGACACGAAATGACGACAGCAAACAAGGCAAAGGAGGTGGACCACTGACCAATGAAGCGGTAGGTGCAGAAAACTACGGCACCCTCAGCTATGTCATAGAGTCACCACATGAAGCTGGAGTGCTTTATACCGGAAGTGATGATGGACTTGTATACATCACCAAAGATGGAGGCAAAAGCTGGACCAACATCACACCAAAAGGTTTAGAAGAAACATTGATCAACAGCATTGAGGTCTCACCACATGATCCAGCAACAGTCTATTTTGCGGCTACACGCTACAAGTTTAACGATTTTACTCCCGCGCTCTACAAGAGTGAAGACTATGGCAAAACATGGAAGTCCATCAAAAATGGAATCCCGCAAGGGGCATACACAAAAGTAATACGAGAAGATTCGAAACGAAAAGACCTTTTGTTTGCCGGTACTTTTAGCGGTTTGTATGTTTCATGGGATGGCGGCAAAAAATGGCACGCTTTTCAAAACAATTTACCCATAACACCTATAACAGACCTTAGCATTGCGCACGATGATTTGGTTATTGCCACACAAGGACGATCCTTTTGGATTTTGGACGATCTCGAACTGCTACGTCAGTACGACACCAAAAAAGAAAAACTCAAGTTGTTTTTACCCCCAAAAACCATATGGGCCAATTGGTATAGTGCGCTCAACTCAAACAATTCTAACGGAACTTCGTCCATGTCAGGGGTAAACCCAGCAACAGGTATGGTGATCTACTACGAACTCGAAAAGGCAGACCCCTCTACACCCATTACACTTACAATTAAGGATGCCAGTGGGGCGGTTGTAAATTCATTTACTTCCAAAGCAGACGGCAACTATATTGCCTATGAAGGTGCCCCTTCAAAAAAGCCTACACTAACATTAAACCCAGGACTCAATCGTTTTGTTTGGAATCTAAGACATGAGGACCTGCCAGGGATTCCAAAAGTGTATATCGAAGGAAGTTTTAGAGGGCACAAAGCCATACCCGGCACGTATACCCTTTTGCT
>JAFMLE010000003.1:12189-83306 GCA_017852395.1 Flavobacteriaceae bacterium | reverse complement strand
TTTTAACTAAATAAAATCAAATGGAAAAAGCATTCAGCCGATTGGATTCACTTGACATCTTAAGAGGCCTTACCATTATCTTAATGATTGTCGTAAACGATCCAGGATCTTGGAGCCACGTATATGCACCGCTGCTGCATGCGGAATGGAATGGACTTACTCCAACAGATTATGTGTTTCCATCTTTTCTTTTTATTGTCGGTGTTTCTATTGTCTTGTCTATATCAAAACAGCGAGAAAACGGAGTAGGCCAAACACAAATTCTAAAAAAGGTAGCTTTCAGAGCGCTAAAAATTTATTTGGTCGGATTGTTTCTATGGCTTTGGCCGGCGTTTGACTTTGAACGTATTCGATGGGTTGGTGTCTTACCGAGAATTGCTGTTGTGTTTTTGATCTGCGCCATAATCTATCTTTACACGCAAAAAAAGACACAAACACTGCTGCTGATTGTTTTATTGATCAGCTATTGGCTAATCATGGCCTATTTGCCAATACCAGGCATCGGAAATCCGGATTTGAGTGTGCCCGAAAAAAACTGGGCCAACTACCTAGATAGTCAATATTTGCCCGGCTATCTATGGCAAAAAACTTGGGATCCAGAAGGGTTTTTGAGTACCATTACTGCCGTATGCACCGGTCTTTTAGGGATGCTTGCTGGACACCTAATAATTGGAAAACTTACCCTACAAGAAAAACTTATAAAAATATTTGTTCTTGCCGCAAGCCTATTGATCTTGGGAGACATTGCCCAATACATAATGCCCGTCAATAAAAGCATTTGGAGCAGCTCTTTTGTACTAATTACTGGGGGCATTAGCGCACTTTTGCTGGGCTTTTTTATCTATTGGGTCGATGTCAAAGGACAAGCCAAGCATTTTCGATTTGCCAAAGTTTTTGGTCTAAATCCCATTTTTTCATACGTGCTAGCCGGATTATTATACACCGTATTTTATAGCAAAAGACTCTGGGGATTTTCTTGGAGCGCCACCTTTATGGAAGTTGCACAAAATGTCGGCATCGCGCCCAAGTTGGCTTCACTAACTTACGCCCTAATTTTTGTGTGTATCATATGGATTCCTACCTATATGCTTTATAGGAAAAAAATTATTATAAAACTTTGAGGCTTGGCGCTTAAATAAAAACTCAAGGCCTACAAACCATCAGGACTTTGCCAAATCACTAACGATTTTTGCAGACCACAAACACAAAGGGATACCCCCGCCAGGATGCACACTGCCACCACAAAAATAAAGTCCTTTTGCACGGCTCGAAAAATTGGGGTGTCTCAAAAAAGCCGCAAATAGGTTGTTGCTAGAGGTACCATAAAGTGCCCCTTTGTTGGATCGTGTCAATCGACTGATGTCCTTTGGAGTTCTTATTTCTTCCTCTTCAATATATTTTTCGATATCCTCTTTTAGGAGGTTATTGATTTTTCGAATGCAATTTTTTCTGAGCACTTTTACAAGCTCCAGCCAATCTTGACCTGAATCATGGGGCGTGTTGATCATGACAAACCAATTTTCACCTCCACTGGGTGCATCTTCAGCAACATTCTTTGATGTGATGTTAATGTAAATTGTCGGATCGTCATCAATGGTTTGTAGTTTAAAAATAGCGTCAAATTCTTTCTTATAATCTTTAGAAAATAAGATGTTATGGAGATCAAGTTGCGGATAAGATTTTTTGATGCCCCAATAAAAAATTACCGCAGCGCTCGATGGTGCTTCTAAACGCTGTGCCCTGGGTATCTTCAATTCTGGGAGTAGTTTTTGATAGGCCAAAGTGATATCCATATTGCAAACAACCAATGGGGCTTCAAATACCTTTCCTTGGGCAACAACACCCTTTACCCAGTTATAAGCTACTAGGATTTTTTCGACCTCAGTATTATAAACAAAAGCAACCTGATTTCGTTTGGCCAAAGCCACTAAGGATTGGGTAATTTGATACATACCGCCCTCAGGGATAAAGGTCCCAAAGTGGCTTTCTAAATGTTGTATAAGAGTCATCAAACCCGGAGTCTGATTGGGGTCTGAGCCATTGTAGGTTGCATAACGATCAAAAAGCTGCACCAGCTTGGGGTGACGGATTAACGTGGTATTGGTCTGGTGTAATGATGAAAAAATGTCATATCTAAAACTGTAGAACAGGGCTTTTAAAGTCCTGAGATTTAATAACGTTCGAATCTTATGAAGGGAGTTTTCTAGGAAAATCTTCGACAAGTGATCGTATTTAAATTTTGCTTTTTTAAAATAGGACCGCAGGCCCGATTCTGATTCTCCAAAAACACGAGCAGCTTCTTTGGCAAATTGATCTTGATTGCCCCAGGCCGTAAACGATTGCCCGTCATCCCAAAAATAGTTACAAGCCACTTCTTTTTTAGAATAATTGAAATGATCCCGCGGATTTTCTCCACACAAAACAAACAATTCGTCCACCAGATTGGGCATGGTAAAAAGAGAAGGGCCCGCATCAAAACGGTAATCGCCTAAAGAAAATTGACTCAGCTTGCCTCCAGGATATGCATTTCCTTCAAAAACACAAACGTCGTAGCCCTTTTTACGCAGTCGTATAGCAGCGGCGATACCCCCGATCCCTGCACCGATAACAATCGCTTTTTTTTGCATCAATAGGTGGTGTCAGAGATTAAGTTAAATCGCGAAAATAGACTTTCACCATACCATTTATTTTTTAGCGTCTTCTTCACAATACTAGAATGACTGGGTTGTTTGTACGCATAATTCTTTACCGCTTCGAGGTCGTTCCATATACTGATGGTCGCTTGCTGAACCAAAGGCCACTCGCCAATGCCTTTATAAAACAAAACACCCGAAGATCCAGCTATGGACTTGCTGGCCAAGGGCACGTGTCTCCAAAATTCTAAAAGGCGGGACCAACGGACATTGGCACGGGTAAGCACGACGATCTTTTGACCGCCATTGTTTGTGGTGTTTTGATCGGGTTTAAACGGATTTACTCCCCCCCACAGTCCATGACTTTGGATACATCCAAGGTGCAAAACCCGACAACGAGCAGCTTTGTCTTTATATGCAGTATAAAACGAACTGTTTTCATAAAAGTGTGTGGCGTGTTCTTTACTCTGCCAAACACTTAAAAAAACATAGGTGCTAAAATCAGGAAACATACTAAATCCCCCTTTGGAACCCGTACCCAAAAGTTTAAAAAACTGCAAGCCATCAACAGCGTGCAATTCAGTATGCTTCAAACCCATTTGCTTGAAGGCCCAAAATTGGTTTTGACTAAAATTAAAAATGGAGACGGAAGTAATTGTACAAATATTTATATTACTAATAAATATATGATATAGTTATGAAAAAGCATTTTATCCTACTCTGTTTTTTATTCTTAAGCTTTCGGGCCTTGAGTCAACAATGGCTGGTGGTCGATATTGTAGAACAAACCACGTCCAAAATCATTTATCGTGAAGATCGTGGAACAGCAATTGAAGTGCTTGAGGATAAAAAAAATCCTTCAATTGTAAATTTGATTTCAAAATATCAAGAAGAAGGGTTTCAACTGTTCAAAATCACGCAAGGTGTCGAACTGGAACTAAATGGGGGTTTTCCGATCAACTCCAATCGAGCCAACAATTTTGGTTTTACCAACATCAACTTATCCAATAACAATCGGGTGATGCTATGGTTTAAAAAAGAGTGACCGATTTTGGACGTACTCTATTAAAATTTAGAATTCCGCCTGATGTGAAAGCGGTATAAAACGTGCTGAAAGATCGGGTTGCTCCATTTCTTTATCCAAGGGATACATGGGTCTTTTGATGTTTTTGTGTCCCAATCGTTCCAAATCTTGATCCACGCCCCCAGGGGTAAGTGCCATGATCCAATCGCCTCGCATCTCATAAAGTTCGGGGACCAAATAGCCGATTTTGACCACCACAATATCCGAATTTCTGGGGTCGAGATTGAGTTGGGTAAAATCCTTTTCGTAGTGATACGGTTTGCGTTTTTTGGTTACAATTACACGAATACTTCCTACTCGAATAACAGCCTCAGTTTCGGCATGAACATCTCCTTGACGTAGTGCTTCAACCACACCATCTAGGAGCAAAGGTGGAGCAAACCGATCGTCAACAGCAGCACCTACCTTTGCGGCAACACGTCCTCCAACACCTGCTTTTTCTGCGGCCAAAATCATTTCTGGTCCTGGTATTGACGCGTAGATAACCGAAGGACCATCTGCCTGCTTAAAAGCGTTGTTATTGAGCAATTCGCGCAACGTCCAAGTCACGTCTCCTGCCCCACCAGCAGTAGGATTATCGCCCATATCACTTATGATAAAGGGGTTTTTGTTTGATTTTAGAGCCCGATCAATACTTTCTTCTAGAGTAGCTGTCGGTGCCACAAAGTCAAACTGATGCCGTACGTTCCAAAACGCATTAGCCAAGGTTTCTGCACTGCTAGCTACAGCCTGTTTGTCATCACCAGTTACCATTACAACAGCATGATTTCGGGGTTCGTCGGCCCAAGCATAGCCGATCCAAATTGCAGCATCGATGACTCCTTCCTTTTCGGTTTGAGGGGGCACCTTTGCATAAAGACTTTTTCCGGGTTCGATCCGTGTACTTGTCTTTTCGCCGGGCAATAAAATGGGAACTGGAATCCATGCTTTAAACTTAGGTTTGCCCTTGCCTGAGGTAAGGCGATCAATGAGATTGTCCACAGCGCGTTGTTTGGATTGTATAGCATCTTCATGGGGCGCCATACGATAACAGGTGATCAAATCAGAATGGGTAGCAAGTCGTTCAGACACATTGCCGTGCAAATCCATAGAGGTAGAAATCACCGTTTCTGTACCAATTAGATCACGTATTTTGGCGATAAAATCCCCTTCGGGATCTTCGAGTCCTTCAACACTCATAGCACCATGAATGTCAAAAAAAAGTCCGTCATAGGGCATTCCTGCTTTTAGCATATCCAAGGTTTTACCAACGAGTTTGTCGTAGGCCTGACGGGTAACGATTCCGCCGGGCAACGCATGCCCTCGCAGGGTTGGCACCCAATCTATTGCTTGTCTTCGTGGTGTGTCGGAGGCCAAAAAAGGGTAATAGTCAAAAACCGCTTCTCCTTCGCGGGCCAAAAAAGCTTCAGCCTCTGTTTTTGCCGGAGAAAAAGTGCTCGACTCTATGGCCAAACCAGCGATTGCAATTCGTGGTTTGGAGGGTTCAGCTAATTGGCATGAAAAAAACAAAAGGGGCGCAAAAAAGAGCGCTGATCGTGATATAATCGATGAAAACATACGGTATATTTTAATTTGTCGAAGCGATTCTTACTTCAATTATCGTATCGGTTTGATCCATTTGAAGCGGCGAAAGGTCGATTTGCAAGCCAAACTTTGCACTCTGTTTGTACGACAACTTTTTTCTCGAATCATAATGCAGAATGCTTTTGATTTTAACGGGCACTTCTTCAAGATGAATGATTTTTACCGAAGGATCCAATACATGGATATAAATGACATCCCCTTTTCGTGTAGAGACATATTGATCTTTTGGCGTAAAAGGTCCTTTTGAAGTGCCGTAAATAGTTGGTCCATAGTCCTCTAACCAAGTGCCGATCTCTAGGAGTGATTTTTGATGTTCGGGCTGGATTTCGCCGTTGGGCATGGGGCCAACATTGAGCAAAAGATTGCTTCCATAGGCGGCGGCTTTTATCAAATAATGCACCAGTTCTTGTGTTGATTTGTGTCTTCGGTCTTGCAAGTTGAAGCCCCAGGATCCATTGATGGTCTCACAGACTTCTAGCGGCACACTACCAATTTGATCTTCTGGTGTTCCCCAGCCGGTGGTATTTTGGCCGGGCAAATCTTTTTCGAACATCTGAAAATCTTCTCCTGGTATCACCCCCAAATGGTGGTTGTTGCCTACCAAGGCTTGTGGTTGTAATTGATGAATCAATCCGTAGAGTTCATCATAATGCCAATCGACTTGCAATTTTCCAAACTTTTTGCCATCCCACTGCTTTTGATCCCAATGGCCGTCAAACCAAATTCCTCCAATCGGCCCATAGTTGGTGAGCAATTCGGTCAGTTGGGCTTTCATAAAGGCAATATAATCTTCCCATTGACCCTCACCACGGCCTGGAATCCCAGTGCCGGTTCGACCACGTGGAAAATAATCATCGCGATTCCAATCCAATAAAGAATAATAGAAAAAAAGCTTGATGCCTTCTTTTTGACATGCGGCTGCTAATGCCTTGAGAACATCTTTTTTGTAAGGGGTAGCATCGATAATATCGTAGTCGGTAGCTTTGGAGTCAAACATCGAAAATCCATCGTGATGACGACTGGTGATTGTGATGTATTTCATCCCTGCCTTTTTGGCCAATTGCACCCATTGGTCGGCGTCAAATTTGATGGGGTTGAAAAAACTGGGTAATTTTTCATAGGCATCAATCGGTATGTTTTGATTGTTCATTACCCATTCGCCATCTCCCAATATACTGTACACCCCCCAATGAATAAACATTCCAAAACCGGCATTGTCAAACCAAGCTCGTGCTTCGAGATTTTCGGGACTGGGCACGTAGTCTTGTGCCGAAGTGATTAGTGGTTGGGCAAAAAGTACGCTGCTCAACAGCAGTCGATAGATGATTTTTTTCATAGAATCGTAATTAAAATTCAGACAAGGTTTTTTCTATTTGATCCAAATGTTCTTGCTTCAAGGCTCCGGCATCAAAAAAGGTAATGCCAGCAGCTCCTTTGGATTTTACCATACGGATAAGTTCTGGGATTTCTTCGGGAGCAAGAGCAGGAACATATACTCCTGAACTCAAGGTCGTGTTTTTGTCTTTAAGATCGGCAATTCCTTGTGCTGTGGCAAAGCCGATCCAATCAATTTCTTCGTTATAAAAATTGTGATAGAGCATGGGATAGACCCGGTCGATGTTCCATTTGTCCCACCGCTGCCGAACCATATTGGCAGCCATTGTTGGGTATGGAAAAACTGCTGAAGTGAGTAGTTTTCCTTTTTCGTGTGCCCGCTGATAGGCTTTGTTTACGACATCGCGTATGGCATTTAAACGGAACTGACGCCATTCGACATCAAGTTCGGGATGTTCGAGCTCCAAGGGATCACGATGGTGGGTTTCTTTAAATTTATTTCGACAAACTTCACAATAACAGAAATCAAACTCGGGAAGTTCTTGGTTTTGGACAAGATCGTACTTGGGCAAGAGTCCGATGGGCAAAAAAATGTCAACAAAACGAATATAGTCTAAGTGGACACTGCTCACCTCTGGCACGTCGGCCAAACCTTCTACCAAGCTCAAAATATGATTTACAGCTTCGGGTCTTGAGGGGCACAACCATTGATAATAATTGACATAAGGACGGGTGTCAAAACAAGATTTGCCCTCACGGCTTACGGTGTACCACTCGGGGTGTTCTAGGGCTATCGGATCTCCAGGACGGTTCATCGTAAACATCCATGCATGCACGTCTAAACCATACGATTTGGCTACAGGTGTAACGGCAGCTAAAATATCAGGATTGGTGCCAGTATTGATTAGGACCTCTGTAAAACCTGCTTTTTGCAGTTTTGCAAAAGTGGCCTCATATTTTTCTTTTGGGGTGTTGGCATTGACTCCCATCCACGCTCCTACTCTAAAGGGCTCTTTGATAGTGACTGAGGGTTGTGTGGTGCAAGAGAACAATAAAAAAGCAGCACCAAAAAGCACATGTTTAAGGGCTTTTAAATACGAGAAGTTTTCCATTGTGTAAAATTTTATAAATTATTTTGGTTTGTGGACTTTGGGTTTCCCAATAATCAGTATCATTTTGAGTCATTCGCTTAAATTGTATCGTATTTCCATTTAGCGTACTGGTTATTAGACTGTCTGTAGTTTGATTAGTTTTAATTTTTTTCAATTGGCTGCGGTATTGCTGATACATCCATTGGAGCAAGGCTGCATCCTTGGGCAGTGTGATCGTGTCTGTATTTTCAGATTTGGCGAAATAAACATAGCCCCACCGCTCGGGTTCGTGCATATTTATTACTCCCTGTGGGCTCCATACCCAATTGTATTCTGGCAGGTAGTTGCCCAGTGAATCTTTTTTTCGATAATACCGTCCTTTTTTAAGTTCATGGTCCCAGTTGACCCTAGAAAAATTCATCCTCCAAAAGTTGTTTTCAGGGATTTGCCCCGAAGGGTTTCCACGTTCTAAACTCTTCCAAGGAAGCGCCATTTCAAGATACCATAAGTTGTCAATATCCGAGGGATCGTTGAGGGTTCCTGACAAACCAACGGCTGTTTGAAGTCCTTCAATATCCCAACCACTATCGGCTTTCGTTTTGTTTCGATATGGTTTTTCTAAAAAAAGATCCCATACCGTATTGAGCAGATTTACCTCCAATTCCATATAATCGTGGGTGTCACCATCTGGATCTATAAACACCTCAAAATCATTGTTGTAAAACACAACGGTATCGCGTTGTTTGAGGTTTCCCCACAGATGGGGCTCCTTTAGCTGAGCCAGAATGTAACAATGCTCTTGATCCCATACTAATTTGATGCGTGTCTGATATTTGGGTGTTTTTTTTCCTTCAATATCTATAAAGGGGTCAGACCAACTGGCTTTGTCCCAAATTCCGGGTTCGACAACTCCGTCAATTTTAGGTGCTTGGGAGGTAAAGTTAGCAATATACAATTTAGGTAGGGGTACTTCTTCTTCAAAAGCCGTTGAAGTCTTACAAGCACAAATCAAAAGAAGTACAACAGTAAGCAAATACCCTTTTTTAACGAATTGAAAAGTTGCACTCAATACATACATCATAGGTACTTAATTTGATGAAAAATCACGGACTAACCACTCAAAATTAAATCGTGCAAAATACAGTCCTGCTTGATCCCGTTCATAAAAAAGACCAATGGTACTATCATCAAGCACGGTTAAGTCCGAATAAGCAGCGGTTCCGGGGTAAACAAGTTTATTGATCGGCCAAGATTTTCCTTGATCAAAACTGACCAACACCGACATTTTGTGCCTTGTCGTGGTGCTGTATGGACCCGAGTACAACAACACTTCTGCCTGTTGATAGGGCCAAGCAATGATACTGGACTGACAGACCGGTGAGATCAAAGCAGGGTCAAAATAAGTGTCTTTCCAACTTGCACCGCCGTCTTCGCTGATTGCGACCAAACGTTTTTTGGTTGCTCCATTTTGCTCTCGTATGTTGAGCATCAAATGGCCGTCTTCGAGGGCAACTCCTATGGCCTCGTTGGAAGAAGGTACATCAATGTCAGGACTGACAGACCAACTAACCCCATGGTCGTCCGAATAAAATCCATAGGCACGGTATTCGTTAAATCCATCTTGTGGTGGCCCTTGTGAATGGTTGGCAGGCACATATATACGCCCTTTATAAGCATCGCCTGTAAATTGCAATGCATGACCTGGCGTTACAGCATTTGTTCGCCAATCTAACGAACTGCTGGGTTGACTAAAATGAACTTGAGAAGTGATGTCTTGAGCATTCGACCAATTGTGTCCGCCATCGGTACTGGTTTTATAAAAAACTCCGCGGCGCCCCTTTCCCAAACGTACATCGTACTCCGAAGCGGTCCCGGTATTGTAAAATAAAAACAGACGCCCTTCGGGGTAATTTGGATCCATAATGTCGACCACAGGGGCAGGATTGCCAACTTGCAGTGTATCATTATCAACCACTTTAATCGGTGAAGACCAGGTCTTGCCTTGGTCTGTACTACGAACCATCAAAATATCAACATTTCCAAAATCACCACAATCGGCAACGCGGCCTTCTACAAAAGCCACCAAAGCGCCATCGGGCATCGTCGTAATTGCGGGAATACGATAGCAGGCATAACCCCCTGTACCATTGGTAAAAAGTGCTTGCTCGTTATAAAAAGGGGCAAGCGCATCCTTACAAGACAAAAAAGTCAATGCGAGTACAAGTGCGAAATATCGGAAAGAACTATGGATGGACAAATTCAGTGGTTTATGGGTTTAGGTTTAAAATATTTTATAAAAGTTACAATTTTATTCGTTTGAAATCAATGCCCCTGTATGAGAAACTTGCTTTAATGTGAAAGGATCTAGCATTTGGTCTATGAGCACGGCAAATTGGCCCCTAGTCATCAAATTGTTGGGATTAGAAAGCGGCATTTGATGCCGGATCATTAAGTTTCTAATACCATCTGTTTCTTTCAATATTGGCGCATCAGGACGATAAAATGCTGCAACATTCATCAACCAATTGAGGGTTGCCTCTTGTGTTAGGGTTTCGGGCAATCTAAAACGTGACAAATCGATATAGTCTGCCAAGCCGGATTGCAGTTCATCAAACGCAATGCTTTGCTCTGGATAAAACCACATTTGATTCTTCCATCCTTCATTTTTCCCTATGGCTCTAAGAATTCCCGTGCTTCCGATGCGTTGAAAACTTTGGAAACTCGGATGTGTTTTGGGTACATCCAAGTGGGGTTGCAAATACCCTCCTACGTCCAATAGATGTTGTTGCAATTTTCGAATTGAAAAAGACTTTGGAGTGGCGTTTTCTAAAATTGAAAGTGCCGCCAAACTTCCTGCTACTTGCCCAATTTGCAGGACAACAGGTTGCAAACGTGTGGTCCCGTTGACCAAATTGGATACTGAAATGGACTTTTCGGCAACAATAAAATTTTCTAGCGTGGCGGGCAATAAACTACCCAGTGGTAGTGTATAGGATGGAATGGGATAAAAATAAAGCTTTGGCAATTGCGCCACTTCGGGATGGCGATCATGGTGATGATCTACCGGATAGTCACCTACTGCAACTCCCGTGCGATACAAAGCAGTGTTTTGGTTGTAGGGCTGTGCCAAGTCATTGAGTGAAAAAGTAACCACACCCTCAATTCTACGCGATTCTCGATGATACGGTATCAATGGCAGGCTGTCTTGAGTAGGAAAAGTGCTATCCGATAAATCATAGCTGTCGTATCCCAACTCGGTCTGCAAAAAATACAAAAACGCAAGTGAACGGTCTTTGGCTTTTTGAAACGCAGCTTGACGGTCTTCTTCAGACATTTCTATGGCATTGACATAATAATCATTGCCAAAAATTGGCCAATTAACCATGATGTTGCCGCTGGGCAATTGGCCATAGGACATCATTTTTTCTTTGCTCCATAACACGCGTCCATTGAGGCGTTTGGGGTCGCAAAGGTCATATTGAGCGGCACAATAAAATAAACTGGGATCGTAGTCTTTAGGCTTTTTTCTAAGTACTTTTTTCCCATAGTCTTTTAAAATCATTACATACGTAAGATCTTGTATAATATCATTTGCATTTTCTGGCGCAATCTGCTCATCAAAAGTTCTGGTGCTGTCCATCCCTTGTTGATAAGGAATCCCTGCGGCGGCGGCCACATCTCCAAGTTCGGTGGCATCAATGATAATTTTTCCAACAAATTGATTGGATCGACCTCGATCATCTTGTGTTTTTACTTCCCATAGACCCGATGTACGTTTTGCTATGGCTTTAAAATTTTGATGGTAATGAACCTCAAGTAGTGGCTCATGATTGACCATATTTTGAAAAATCTGTGCACCCACTTCGGGGTCAAACAAATGATTGCTTACCCAACCCGATTGCAGTGCTTTTGCACTTCCATATCGGGCAATAAGACTGTCTCTAAATTCGCCCCAAAAACCAGAAGGCAACTCAGCATTGCCGTCGATCGCACTGACGCCGGCACTAGTTAGCATCCCCCCTAGCCAAGGGCCTTCGACCAAAAGGGTTGTTGCAACCCCTGCTCGTGCACTGCTCAATGCTGCAGACACGCCACTTGTTCCTCCTCCTACAACAAGAACGGCTGTGTTGGTCCTTGAGGAGCATGCGACCAGGAAACTAAAAAGAAAACATCCTAAAAAGCCAAACCGAAAACTAGTCATCACCAGTCGTTTGATTTTTTGTAAAAACTTGTAAAACATCATTGTTGTTGGCGATCAATAAATAGGTTTGTCCTTGCACTCTAAGTGGTTTGATTTTTTTGGCGTCTCCGGGGGTGTAAAACCCTGATTCTTTAACCGGTAAGACCTCAAAAGCCCCCATTTTATTCATTCGTAGTACGCCACCTATACCCGCATCATTTCGAGGGGTTTCAATTTCAGAAACGTACAAATTTCCGACATATAGCACCTCTTCAACACCATCGGCATCGATGTCAAGTAGTGTAAAATCGTTTATGGATGACAATTGTGCTCTTGTAGGCAAAGGTTGGTGGGCATACCCACTTGGAGTGCTCATCAAAACGGCACTTCTAAAATCGGTCGCTTCGAGATGGAAGGCTTCTTCTAACTGTTTTTCGCCATATACTTGCTCGGCATTAAGTTGTGCAAAAAGGTCGTATTTTTTGAATTTGGTTTTCAAAACCGGGACCTGTTCTGAGGAGCATGAAAATCCACGAAGCGGGTATTGAATGCCATAGTTGTAATAGGTCAGAACGATGTCTTTTTTGCCGTTGTCGTCAAAGTCGTTGTAATACAATTCGAAGGGTTGATCCGGTGTTGCTTTGTATTTGTAGTTGGTCCCAAGGTTGCCAAAGAGATAGTCGGGTTTGCCGTCCTGATTTAAATCGGCTTCGGTGACGCTGTTCCACCAGCCTTTTAGATCTAAGGCTACTGGCGCTTTTATTTTTCTAAATTTTCCTTTATTGTTTTCTACAAATGTTATGGGCATCCACTCCCCTACCACAATCAAATCAACATCACCATCTAGATCAAAATCGGTCCATATCGCATCTGTGACCATACCGAGTTGTTTGAAAACAGATTCATTTTTTTTATCCAAAGTAAAACGACCCGCTTCATTGATCAATAGATAACTGTCGGGTGCTTCGGGATAGTTCCATGGTGTAATACGATTGCCAACAAACAAATCTTGATCACCATCGCCGTCGTAATCAAAGGCTTTTACTACACTTCCACTATTGTAAAGTGCTGGTAGTCGGTCGCGCTCAAAGGTGAAATTGCCTTGTCCGTCATTGATGTACAGACGGTCTAGGTATGGGCTTTGTCCCGGAGCATACTCGTTACCTCCACTGACTACATACAAATCATGATCGCCATCTTGATCAGCGTCAAAAAACAGTGCATCAACATCTTCTAAAGTACGATGGCGTAACCATGGGGCATTTTCAAGGGTACTAAAACTCCCATTGGCCTCTTGCACATACAATTGTGCAAAATGTCCTTGTGCTCCCCCAACAAAAAAATCTTCTCTGCCGTCTCCGTTGATGTCTGCTGTGGCCAGAGCCGGACCAAATTGTGATAGTTTGTGTGGCAAGAGAACTTGCTTCTCATAATCATCAAAAGCATTTTCTTCATGAACAATAACTGGGTTAAAACGGGTGGTAATATCGGTCAAAAGAGGGGAGTCCTTTTTGGCCATTTGGGGTGCGGTTTTTTCATAGTTTAGAACATGCACCTGGTTGGCGGACAGGTTGTTATAACGTTGCATGCTTCCATCGGGCCAGCGTATTTGAAGACTGTCTACCAATTGTGCGTTGCCTAAACCAAAATGCACCAACTGTTCCGAAGTCGAATAAATACCACGTACACTTGTTGTCGTAACAGTTTGCTTGGCTCCTTGAGTGTAGATGGTGACTCGTGTGTCAAAAAGGTTTTCTTGTTTGGGGTGTTTTAATTGTACCCGCAAATAGTTGTTTTGGTTTCTCTCTACGGTATTATTTTGATAAATAAAAGCTTTTTCGTTGACGTTATTAACTACGAGCTCCAAATCGCCGTCATTGTCCAGGTCGGCATAGGCAGCACCATTTGAAAAAGCAGGCTGCGCCAAGCCCCATTCTTCGGCTTTGTTTTCAAAATTGAGGTCGCCCAGATTGTGGTAGGCATAGTTTTTTAGCGGTACGCTGGGTAAGATTTCTAAGGTTTTGTCGAGCGGGAGTATATCAAACAAATCGATATCGCCTTCGTTGGGATGCTTTTCTACATATTCGTTAGAATAGTTAACCACAAATTCACTTACTTTTTTGTCTGCATCGGTATTGCGTATATCCCGCAATAATCCATTGGTGATAAAAATATCTTTGTGCCCATCGTTATCAAAATCGGCAATTAAATTGGCCCAACTCCAATCCGTTGCCGCGGTATGGGTTTGCTGTGCAACGTCACTAAAAGTCCCGTTGCCGTTGTTGAGTTGTAGGGTATTAAACATGTACTGGTAGTAGCCCCCTTCGTTGACCACTTTCCAAAAAGCGCCAATATTCATTCCACTCATATTGGATTTTAAGCGAAAATTATCTTCGGCGACCATATCCAACACTTGAAGATCCAAATGCCCGTCGTTATTTATATCTGCGACGTCGACCCCCATACTATAAAAAGAGGTATGGCGAAGGCTTTGTTCGGTTTTGTAACTAAACGTTCCGTCTCCGTTGTTGAAGTATAAAAAATCGGGGGCATTAAAATCATTGGCAACATAAAGATCTGTCCAACCATCTTCATTGAGGTCTGCAGCCACTACACTGTTGGGAAAACCTGTTCTAAAAAGCCCAGATTGCTCGGTTACATCTACAAAGCGATCTCCAGTATTTTTGTATAATCGGCAGCTGTATTGAGGCAACAATAGCGGGGTTCCAAAAAAAGAAGAATAGCTTCCTGGATTGGGCGGCTGGATCAGCATAAACAAATCGACCAAGCCATCTTTATCATAGTCCAAAAAGACGCTTTGGCGGGTACGTGCATCGTTGTCCACCCCCCATTGGGCAGCTGCTTCTACAAACATGCCGTTTTGTTGGTTGATATAAAGCTTGTTTTTTCTTCGTTCGGGCTCAAAATCATAAAGTTCTTTGCTGACGTAGATATCGACAAATCCATCGGCATTGACATCGGCCATAGCGACGCCAGATGACCAGGTATTGTCATCAATAATTCCGGCTTGTATAGTGATGTTTTTAAATTTTAAACCACCCAGATTTAAATACAATTGATCTCCAACCAAATTTCCTGTAAAATACAAATCTTGCAGCCCGTCATTGTTGATGTCGGCAATTCCAACACCACCACCGCCATAATAATTGGCATAAAGCAAAATATTGTGTTCTGGAGTGTCCACAATGGTGTTTTCGAAATTAACACCGGTTTGATCTGAGTTTAATAAAGTAAATAGGGTTTCTTGACCCGATACATACCCTGCAAGCAGGAATATCACGAATGAATATAGTCGACTCGTCATCATACAATTTGGTTAAAAAAAAGCGAAGGAGAAATGATTCTCCTTCGCATAAATTTAAGAATAAATTTTAAACATTATTTATCCCACCAAACTCGAGTTGTAAACTCGTTAGGCCCTTGTCTAGAAAGAGCAGCTTCGAAGTTTTCGGGGTTGGTGCTTGCCTCGCCGTTTGGATAAATCAGACGTCTAGGAATGGTACCATTGGTCACGTTACCATCATATACCGCTTCACCACCAAAAGGTTGTAAAGTTGGGTAGCCTGTTCTTCTCCAGTTAGCGAATGCTTCATACTCGTTTAGGAAAGTTGCAGCCCAATATTGGGTATGAATCATTTCCATAGCGTTAGCAGCATCAAACGGATGTGCAGCAAGATAATCGGCAACTTGTGCGTCAGAAATGGCTGCAGCATTAGGATAGAGCATGCTTAACATTTGCATGGCCGCTTTTACACCATTGTTATAGTGTGTTGCAGCATCTGTAGAGATCCACCCGCGAGTAGCAGCTTCTGCTTTTAAGAATTCAACTTCTGCATACGTTTGGAATACCATAGGAGCATCCTCACTAGTGATTACGCCGCGGTTAGGCTCTGCATATTGATCACTAGTAGTTCCATATTTGGCCTCAAGTGCACCAGAAGTCAATCCGTTAGGCAAACCAATTAGGTCCGCAGGATTGGTACTTCCGTCGCTTCTTCGAGCACCTAAAATAGGAAGACGTGGGTCTCCTTGTAAGAAATCTACAAAAGTCTTAGAAAGACGTGGGTTGCCATCGGCACTAAACACCTCTCCATGACCATTTTTGTTGATCCCTTCTGGGCCTAAAGTATGTTGAACGTACGCGATGTCAGCGTTAGAACCCATGGTTCCAGCACTGATTGCTTTGGTTGCCCAAGCTTGAGCTGTAGCAGCATCTGCTTTGGTCAATCGCATCGCCAAACGAAGCATCATCGAGTTTCCAAAACGACGCCATTTGTCCACATCTCCTTGATAGATAAGGTCAGAAACACCAAGTGTACTGGCACCCAATTGGGCAACACCGCCTTCGAGCTCTGCCAACATATCCATATAGATGTCTTGTTGTGCGTCATATACAGGCTTTAAGATGCCTTCGATGTATCCTTTTCCAGCTTCTGAATAAGGAATATCTCCGTATAAATCTGTAAGTCTGTGGTAGATAAACACTCTCCAGATACGGGCAATACCCATAGCGGTTCCGGTGTTTCCTTCTTCGTTTAACTGGTAGATGATATCTTCAATTTCTTTCACCTGCTGTGGGTAGGCGCGGTCAAAAAGTGACGTTGCATAACCCTCGTTGCGGGTGTAGAAGTTTCCGGTCCAGTAAGTTGCTGTAGAAGACATGTGTTGAACAATCATCGAAGAATAGATCAAACTTGCTCTCCAGTTTTCATAACGCTCCCCTGAGGTTCTCAAAAATACCGATGCCAACTTGTTGTTTACATCAATTTTTGCCGCCTTAGTAGGGTTGATGTTCATTTCATCAAAACCTTTGTCAAAATCACAGGCAATGAATAGTGAACTTACAATAATTAAGGTTAAAAACTTTTTCATTTTAATTAAAATTTAAGGTTCACATTGATTCCTAAAGAACGTGGAACGGGCATACCGAACCATTCAAGACCTTGTGAGTTACTCACGTTGTATCCAGACTCTGGGTCCACATTTTCAACGCTGTTACTCAAGAAGAAAAGGTTTCTTCCGATAAGAGATACAGTAGCACTGTCGATATGTGTTCCTTCGAGTGCACTATCTGGTAGTGTATACCCAATAGACATTTGACGTAGTCTTAGGTAATCGGTATCGTATATTGCTTCTTCAGCAATCGAATACGTTTGTCTCCAGTAATCTTCGATACGGTTAGGTGCAATAGAGGTAGTAAATGCGTTTCCGTTTGCATCTACACCAGATACAGTAAATCCGTTTTCACGGCCATCAGCATCGATAGTAGCTTTGTGTGCTCCAAAATACTTAGACATGGCGTTGGTACCAGAATACATTTGACCACCACTTTTACCTTCGATTAAGAAGCTCATGGTGTAGTTTTTGTATCTGAAACTATTGGTAATACCAACAGATGTTGGTGATACACCAAATCCTAAGATTTTACGTGGTCCAATCTGTGGAATCGGAGTTCCATCGGGCTCGATGTTATGAACGATACGTCCTTGTGCATCACGCACATAAGAAGTACCATAAAGTGCACCGTAGCGCTCACCTACGATATGCGTAACATTGAGGTTACGTGAACGTGGCTCGTCAAGTGTGATGTTTGTTCCGGCATCGTTGGTAGAAACAATTGTAGATTCGTTGTTAGAATAGTTAAGCGTAACATCCCATGCAAAATCTTCGTTTCTGATTGGTGAGAAATTCACCAAGGCCTCAATACCTTCGTTAGTAATCACCCCAAGGTTTGCTAAAGCACTTCCATAACCCGAAGTTGGAGAAGCACTTACACCTACGATATCACCGTTGGTTTCGTTGGAGTAATAGGTAAGATCAAGAGATACTTTGTTGTCAAACAAACGAAGATCTAAACCAACCTCAGTTTCATCTTTCTCAAAAGGAGTGATGTCTGGATTAGGAATTGAACCGTTTGAAATCGTACCCAGTGAAGCATTTTGATGTCCTTGTCCGTAGATTCCATAAGTTAGGTTCAACTGATAAGGACTATCAGCACCACCTGCTACTTGTGAATAACCTGCTCTAAGTTTTGCAAAAGAGATTACTTCGGGTAGGGTCATCAAATCTGAAAGCACCAAACTCAAACTCGCAGAAGTATACAAGTCGTTGTTAGGCGTTTCTTTGTTTGGCAACGATAAGGTAGAGAACCAGTCGTTACGTGCAGTCAATGTTAGATACATAGCATCTCTAAACCCAAATTCGGCAGAACCGTAGGCAGAGTTGATTTGTTTTTCACTAAAACCATACGAGTTTCCTTGGTTTTGTGTGTTTTTAACATTGTAAAGGAAAGGAACGATAAAGTTGCTACCACTTGCAGAAACTGACTCTGCACGCTGGTAGTTTTGACCGATACCCACAAAAGCAGTTACAGACAAATCATCGGTGATGTCAAAATTGTTCATCCCGAAGAAAAGATCCGCATCGTGTTGGTTGTTGGTCAACTTATACTCACTCATACTACCTAGTGGCTGATACGCTGTACCATAAGGAGTACCGCTTGTTCTGTGGTAGTCATAGCGGTCAACCCCAAAACGTCCTCTTAGATAGAAAATATCGTTAAGGTCAAATCGCATGTCTGCTGATCCAATAAAGCGTTCTTTTACTGAATTGTCAAAGTACTGATAGGCAGCAAACCAAGGGTTTTGAGAATAGGTATTGTCACTGGTACGGAATTCGGTTCCGTCTTCGTTAGTTCCTAATCCTCCAGCACCTAGCATGTCATTAACATCAATTGAAGGCGCAAACAAACGGATACCAAAGTTGGCGTTACCTGGAGAGTCCGAAAGTCTTGGCGCTCCAACTGCATCGTCATTAACGTATTTTACGTTTAATGTAGCCGTTAATTTTTTGTACTTCTGCGTGGTATTAAGACCAAGAGAATTACGCTTCAATGTTGAGTTTGGAATGATATCCACGTTGCTCAAATTGGTAAAAGAAAGACGTGTATTAGAATTTTTACTAGCAGAGTTGATCGCTATCGTATTGATATAGGTTTCTCCAGTGCTATAAAATTTTCTCAAGTTATTTCCTTTGTACGAGTACGGTCTAGAAACACCGTCCCACTGCTCAACGCTAGCACCATTCATACGTGGTCCCCAGTTGGCATAGGTATCGATATTGTCTGAAGAGGTAGAATAATCACGACCTTGACCATAGGTGGTTTGTGGATCATAAGGATCATTTCTAATGTCATCAAACTGCGCAGAACTGCTGATCTCGACACTCATCCCTTCTCCAGCTCCTGCACCAGACTTGGTGGTAATGATGATAACACCATTAGAAGCTCGAGATCCATAAAGCGCTGCAGCTGCACCCCCTTTAAGGACAGAGATCGACTCTACTTCGTCTGGGTTAAGTGCAGAAATACCGTCCCCGGCATCAGCACCTCCCCAAACCCCAGCAGAACCTAAGTTGGAGTTGTTGATGGTAATACCATCCACTACGTAGAGCGGCTGGTTATTACCGGTCAAGGAACTGTTACCACGGATGATCACCCGGCTAGAACCCTTGGCTCCTGCCGCATTTCCGGTGATTTGAACCCCAGCAATTTTTCCTTGCAACGAGTTAATTGCGTTGGTTGTTTTGTTGGCACTTACTTCGGTTCCTTCAACCTGCGTTACAGAATAACCCAGTGCCTTGACGTTACGTTTTACCCCAAGGGATGTAACGATAACCTCATCAAGACTGTTGTCCGGTTCCAAAGAGATGTTAATCGCCGATCCACTCGACACAGAGACACTCTGTGAAGCATAACCGACAAAACTGATCACTAAGGTATCTCCAACATTGGCATCAATGCTAAAGTTACCATCAAAATCAGTCGAAACACCATTGCTTGTACCTTCTACTAGAACAGTTGCGCCTGGAAGGGGCATACCGTTCTCATCGGATACAGTACCGGTAATGGTTTGTGCCTGCGCTAGCGTGGCAAACAAACCAAACAGCACCGTAAAAAAAAGATGTTTTGGTTTCATTAATGTTTAAGTTTTAATGGTTTAATTATAGTGAAGTTAATAAACTTTAACATAATATTCACAAATCCTTTTCCTTTTTTCTAAAGAATCTGCAAAAAAAAAATCAGTTAATGAGTACTTCATCCGCAAACACCCAAGAAGGAAGACCGGCAGCATGGTGCCAATAGGGTGCTGTTGCTGGGTTTTGACCCACTACTTTTACATAACGGGCTTGCTGTTCTACATTTTTTATAGCAAAAATCTGGTGGTCATTTATTTTGCTATCGGGCTGCAACGGTGCTTGGTTGGCTATTGCGGGCAGAGCCACCCAGTTGACGCCATCTTGAGAAACCGAAAATTGTACCTGTGTCGGAAAAAATACGATGTGATTGGTCACCTGCAAAAAAGCAATTTCTAATTGATGAATCTCCATAACCGTCTCCAAGTCAATGACCGCTTCTAGATTGTTACCTTCAAAGCCCAACCAATTTGCATAAAAACTGCTGCCTCCAAAAGCGCCATCGGTCAGTGTTTGTGGATTTTCATCCGCATACTTTTTGGGTTGGGTCAACAATTGTACCCGACTACCTTTTGCCCGATTGGGGGTCTGCATGCGTGTGAGCATGTTTCTATAGTCGGTCAGATATTGCGCTACGGTAAAACGGGTTTCGTTCATCGCCGTAATGTTTCTTTGTGCGGTTACGGTTTCAAATCGGTTGAGCACATCCAAAACACGTGGATTGACCGTCTGGTCGGTGCGCATCTCAAATCCTTCTAGCCCCTTTCGATAGGCTTCTAGCATGGCATAGTCTATGGACAATTGGGCTTCTGCCAATCGGGCCTCCAAGGCTGGTTGTCCTGCAACGGCCTGTGCGCCTTGCTCAAACAAAGCATGATACTTGTTTAACTGTTGCGCACTCAAGAAACTGTCAAAACCTTGCGATGGATCGCCATAGAGAAACAAAAAAAACGGTTGAGCATCAGCCATAGCTTCCGAAATTTCAGTAATGTACTGCAATACATAAGGGCCTGCGGCACCATAATATCCATTGGTAAAGTCTGCTAATAAAAGGTCCAAATCCTGGTTGGGATTCCACAAAAGTTGCGCCGTAATATAGGCGCGCAAGGCAAAAAGCTCGCTGGGCTGGTTGCTGTGTTGCTCAAAAATCCAACGGGCATTATTGGCAACAAACAATTCGATATTGGGCTGTAGGGTTTGCCAATTGGGAAATGGCGCCAAAAAATTGGTAAACTGTGTGGTATAATCCCATATACGGATGTTGTCTGTCAGGGCAGACCATCCGGCCAAATCTTGTGCAAAAGCAGCACAACCCTCCGCAATGGGGACACTGCGGTCGCACTCAATAGAACAGAGGGTGATCAATACATTTTCTGCAGGGCGATTTGTTGGTGGTTTTCGGGTATACTGATAGGCCAAAGTTGATATGGTTTTGTCAGGATAACCGGCGGCTATTCTGTTTACAAAATCAATCATACTCCCGGCAGGGCTTCCGGTTTCTTGGTGAATTTTTTCACAAGCCTCACATTGACAATATTGTGTATTGTCGTCTTGACTTACCGAAAGGACTTTATAATCGGGATAACGCTCAAACAATATTTTTACCGCATCATTGACAATATCAAAAACATCGGGGTTGGTCAGGCACAATTGGGTGGGCAATCGTTTTCCGTTGCGTAGCGCATAATATTCGGGGTGGTCTTGATAATATTTTTCATGGGGCATAAACCTATGAAAGGTATGTACACGTGCCTCAGGCACATAGTCCGGAAAAGCAACGGGGGTTACACGTAGCTTTTCTGCAAATTCTGGATGGTCATAAAAGAGTCGGGCATGTACGGTTCTTGTAGTCACTTGTGGCGTGTGTGCCAATACCACTCCTTGGGGCAACAAAACCGATTGTTGTTGGGGTACTATTGTCGTTTGCGGATCGTACCAACGCACACCTAGAGATTGTTCTAAGAAAGCATAGACCCCATTGGTTAGCATCTTCTCAGAATTGGCCGTAAAGATCAGGTCGCCCTCCCGCCAATAGACTTTTGTAAAATCGGTTGTGTTGGGATCGATTTCAAATCGGATTTTGGGCCCGGTGTCCCCTTCCGATACTGCCGCCAAACGCACCCCTGTTGCTTGTTCCAAATAAACACTTAGGGTATCCGAGATGCTTTTATGATCTTCGGTTTGTAAAATTCCAAAAGTACTTTTACCCTTTTGTATCAAGGGTATCGAATTGGAAGAACAAGCGATGCAGATCGCTGTCAAAAGAACATAAAAGATTGTGTGTTTCATATTACCAAAATAAAATTTCATCAACAAACAACCAAGAATCCTCTCCTGCGGCAGGATGCCATTGGGGCAATTTTTTGATGTTTTCTACGATCACTTTTAGCTCGGTATGCTGTTGCAATTTGACCGGGACGGTAAAACTCTTTTTGGTGGTTTCTGTGGGGATTTCTGTGGGGCGGTATTCGTAGCGTCCCAATTCTGTAAAAGTACCCGATCCTTTTCGGCCCAATACACGAACACGTTTTGGGTAGATGATCCACCCACCAATAGATTCCATACAACTCACCGTGATGTTATTGATGGTTTCATGAGCGGCGACTTGGGTAGTAAATGCCAAATCGTTTCCAGAAAAGCCCAACCACTTGCCGTCGGCGAAGTTGGTAGAACCCTCTTCAAAATCAAACAATTTGTGTACACCAGAATACCGATTGGACGGGCGGGTTTCCATGGTGTAGTCAGCGATGGTTTTATTGACTTTAAAAAATTGTTCTTCAAAAACCGGACTGGGCAACCACCCCGATTTAAAGACGCGCGCTTTGAGCGTAAGGCTCTTATTGATGACTATGGCATCTTGATATAGTGTGGAGGTCGAATCCGGATCACTGCCATCTAGGGTATAGCGTATCGTATTGCCTTTTACTTTATCATAAAAAGAAACAAGCTGCTCGGTTTCAAATAGTGTTTTTTCGGTATCCAACATCGGAGGTTTTAGACGTTGGGGCTCAGAAAAGCCTTCAAAAACGCCAAAAACCAATTTGATTGGTGTTTTTTCTTGGAGTGTACTTTCTTCTTGACGTGTCACTTGTGTGTTCCAAGCATAAAGCTGTTCTAATTGGGGGTGTTCGGACAAAAGTGAAATGCCCGATGCTGTGATCGAAGTGCCGGCAAGATTTAAAGAACGCAAGGGCAGCTCCATCAATTTTTGAAGCTGTTCGTCCGAGGTATTGGTGTTGTCGAGTCGCAATTTTTGTAACTGCTTAAATTGGGGCAATTTGTCCCACAAAAGGGGGGCAATCGTCGTGTTGGCCAATTCGAGTTCTACAAGCTGATCCGCTACATCAACCAGAGCGCCAATAGCCTTTGGATCAAGTTCCTTTTTTTCAAATTTGACTTGGATAAAAGGGGTATTAGCCAAAAAACTGCTTACCCGAAAGCCATTTTCTTGAAGTGCCAATACATCGTCTGACGATAGCGGAGGTACGTCTGGTAGGGGTTTGGGTAAAAAAACATCCATGGCTTCTTGTACTGTTTCGGGCAGTTGTGCGTATGCTACCGTATGGTCAAACGATGCGCCGGAAGCGATCCAGTGGCTCAGCAGTTCAATTTCGGTGGGGGTCAATTGAGGGCGCCCTTGGGGCGGCATATGCAGATCGTCTTCAAGTGGAAGATTGGCATAACGAATCAATCTACTTTCTGCAACATTACCAATTTCATAGGGCATGCCACGCTCGCCGCCTTCTAAAAGGGCTTGTGGAAGGTGCATAGCCAAACCGCCCTTTCGCTTCGAATAATTGTGGCAGCTTACACATTTGCTGTCGAAGATTTTTGCAACCGCCTGGCTATAAAGCTGTATCGAGTCAAGGTTGACCGCTACTTCTACAGGGGCGGGTTCCGGAAAATCGAGATACCCCTCTCCATGCGTAATGGTTCCTCCAAAATGACCCGTTAGCCCAATAGCAACCAGTACTGTAAAAAATATTGGTGCAAATACTTTTTGAAAAACAACCCGCTCCAATAGATACCACAAGAGTCCTATTCCAAAGGTTGATGCCCATCCTAAAATCAAATGGTTTTGAACAGAAGCCTCATCATAACCGCCTGATTGGTACAATAAGTAGCCCAGTAGGCTAGAAATTAGTGCCCCAAAAAAGCTGAATATCAATCCGATTTTGATGGTCCCTGTAGCGGGATTTTGGTCTCTGAGGGCTAGAAGTACCAAAACAAAAGTAAATACCATGGCACCTATTGGAAGGTGAAGCACGACGGGATGAAACTTTCCTAAATAATCTAACCACGGTGTCATAGTGTTGTTTTTAAATTAATAAATTATCAATTCGTCCAAAAATAACCAGGCAGGCTGCCCGGCTCCTTGGTGCTGTTCTGGAAGCAGTGCAGGCTCAAACTGAAGGGTAAATGTTTGTGCCTGAATTCCTAAAGGTACCGATATAAAGTGGTGCGAAGGTCCTTGTGTTTGCCAAGGTAGTTCTAGCATAAATTCTTTCTGAATTGGTGCACCATTGTCCGAAGTTGCAGTGAGTTGCATTTTTGCCTTCGGAAAAATCCAAGCTCCTGCATCGGCCAATACACCCAATACCATGGAGTCGATTGCTTTGACGTGCGCCATTTCGACAGAGACAACAAAAGGACGGTTAGCGCCCGTCCATCCTGCCGATTGAAAGGATGGCCCTTCGCTTTTTCCATCAGTCAAAACGGCACTTCCACCCTTAAAATATTCAGGCTCCGGTTGCGTCTCCCAAGTGAGACTCGATATCAGCTGCCCCTCAGGCAGCAACTGAAGTTCTATTGTCGCACTGGGTTGTAACGGCGGCCGAAGCGAACGGATCTGGTATTTACCCGATAGCTCCAAATCTAGTGATGCTCCAGATGCCATAGTCAAGCGACCTCCGGTCGATTGATGTACGACTTCCAATGTTGCTTCTGGGTCAAGATTGGGGGCAGTCAATTTATTCACTCCATTTGAATAAATTGTCGAAGTTTCTACGACAGGAGTTGAAAGTTGAACCGCATCAGGTTTTAGATAGATCGTTTCTTGAGCGCAGCCAACAAACAACAGAACACCAAAGTACAAACCCCTCCAAATCATACACGTACTAATTTAATCGGGTAGGTGTTTCCAGAATTCCATTGCGCTACATATAGATTTTCGTCTCGATCCACACAAACATCATGTGGATATTGAAACACCCGCATGGTTTGATGGTATAAAAAATCAGCTTTATTTTCAGAGTCAAAGGTTGCTCCAGGGCAAGAAACCACCTGATCATTTTGATCCATAATAAGAACAAATCCAGAGTCTGCATTGCCCACGCCTTTGGATTTTAAGACACTAAAATAGCATTGTTCATTGTGTATGACCGGTCTGCAAATGTAGGCACCGGGCAAACTGATGGTTTCGAGGTGTTTGCCCTCTAGGCTAAACCGTTTTACCGCTTGTTGTTCTCTAGCAGTTATCAAAAGTGTGGGAGAATCTTTTTTTCGATCATCGATACAGATTCCGTGTGCGTTTTGAAAAAGATGAGCCTCGGTTCCATAACCTCCAAATACATTCAACAATTGCCCATTTGGATCATAATGAAGGATGTGTTGTGCTCCATAACCGTCCGCGATATATATACTTCCGTCCGATGCAATTGCAGTTTCTGTTGGCTTAAAATTAGTAGGATCCTTATACGCCAAAACATCTTGAGGTGCATCTATGGTAAGCAAAAGCTGACCGTCTAAGGTCATTTTAAAAACTTGATGCCTTTCATAATCGGTGATCCATAATACTTCTGAACCATTTTCATCAAAAAGGGTCAATCCATGTGCTCCAGGAAATACGGTACCCCATGCGTTTTTGATTTTTCCATCCAACGAGTAGACCAATATATTGTTTCGGGTATGATTGGTCAGAAGATACAAGTCGCCGTTCTGAGTTTGAACCATTTCATGGCAGTCTTGTACTGGAAATTTTGAAGCATCTTGTTTTCCCCAATCGGGTATTATGCGATAACGATATTCGCCATGTCCAATTATTAAGGGATCATCATTGCCGCAGGACCAAAATACACTTGGAGCAAAAGCTGATGCTCCTAGGGCCAAACTCCTATTCAAAAAATCACGTCGCGTGGTCATTGATTAAGATAATATAGAGTGAACCACATTTCCGGCTACGTCAGTCAGTCGAAAACGTCTTCCTTGATACTTATAGGTCATTTTGGTATGATCGATTCCAAATTGATTGAGAATCGTGGCTTGTAGATCATGAACATGCATAGGGTCTTTGACCACATTGTAGCCAAAGTCATCTGTTTCACCATAAGTAAAACCTGGTTTTATACCACCGCCAGCCATAAAAATAGAGAATGACCTTGGGTGGTGATCCCTTCCATAATTGGTATCGGTAAGAACGCCTTGACTATAATTAGTTCTCCCAAATTCTCCACCCCAAACCACCAATGTGTCTTCAAGCAACCCACGTTGTTTTAAGTCCATTATAAGTGCTGCAGAGGCTTGGTCAACATCTTTGGCCTGCTTTGCAATTTGAGTAGGAAGATTGTCGTGCTGATCCCAACCCATATGATAGAGCTGCACAAATCGTACATCGCGCTCTACCAAACGGCGCGCTAAGATGCAATTGGCAGCAAATGTCCCTGGCGTTAAGGCATCAGGCCCATACATTTGAAAAACATGATCGGGCTCATCTTCGATATTCATAACATCGGTAACCGAGGTTTGCATACGGTAAGCCATTTCGTATTGCGCAATTCGATTGGCAACTTCTGGGTCACCAAAAAATTGTTCTTGTTGTTCGTTCATGGCGGCTAAATAATCGAGCATTTGACGGCGCTCTGCACGGGTTACACCATCAGGGTTTTTGAGGTACAACACGGGGTCTTTTCCGGAGCGAAATTGAACACCCTGATGCAACGAACTCAAAAATCCATTGCCCCATAATCGAGAATATAATGGCTGACCATTGGGTCGACCGCTACCTCGTGAAAGCATCACAATAAAGGCCGGCAAATTGTCGTTGAGACTTCCCAACCCATAACTCATCCAAGAACCAAAACTTGGTCGGCCAGATTGCTGCGAACCCGTTTGAAAAAAAGTGATGGCAGGATCATGATTGATGGCTTCGGTATGCATGGATTTGACAAAACATAGCTCATCGGCAATTTTTGCTGTATAGGGCATCAAGTCGCTAATCCATGTCCGAGACTCACCATATTGCTTAAAATTATAAATGCTTCCCGTGAGTGGAAATTGATCTTGGCCAGAGGTCATACCTGTAAGTCGTTGCCCGTTTCGAATGGATTCTGGTAAATCCTTCCCTCGCATTTTATTGAGCAAGGGCTTATAATCAAAAAGATCCAATTGAGAAGGACCGCCACTTTGAAACAAATAAATAATCCTTTTTGCTTTGGGGGCAAAATGCGGTAGTGGCACAGGACCGGTTTGCAACAGGTCATTGGCAGAAGGTGTTTTGCCAAATCCAAAAGGATCCATAAGACTTCCTAAGGCCAATCCGCCAATTCCCAGACCCATTTTTTGTAAAAAATGTCTTCTGTTTTGATTTAAAAAATGCTGATGTAATGGATCCATATACTAGCTTTTTTGAGTGGTTTCGTCAAGATTATAAATCAGTAGGGCTAGATCGATGTAGGGATTTTGAGCATCCGATTCCTTATTTTCTATGATTTGATCAAAATAGGTTTCTAACAACTCCCGTTCTTTGGCACTGGGCATGCGAAGCGTAATTGATCTAAAAAGATGTTGAATTTTTTGTGCGTCATTATCCAATCCCGCATCATTAATTCTTTGGGCTAAGGCCTCGGCAGCATTAAAAAACTGGGGGTCGTTTAACAGTACCAAAGACTGTAAAGGGGTACTGGTTTTTTGACGTTCTACGGTACAAAAATCTCTCGTAGACGCATCAAAAGTAATCATGTTGGGGGGAGGTACAGTACGCTTCCAAAATGTGTATAGGCTTCGTCGATAACGATTAACTCCGCCATCGGGCTGGTATTGGGTTAATCCTTGTCCAGAGGTAGTTTCTTCCCATAGCCCTTCGGGTTGGTGGGGTTTTACACTGGGACCGCCAATGGTAGAGTTTAATAAGCCACTGGTTGCCAGTGCATTGTCACGAACCATTTCGGCAGGTAGTTTTTGTCTTGGATAAAAAGCCAAATATGCGTTTACTGGATCGCGTTGGACCGCTTCAAAATTGGTTTTACTCGACTGTCTATAGGTGGACGAAGTCACCAGCCTCTTGACAAATGCCTTGATGTCCCACTGGTCTTCAACCCTAAAGGTTACTGCGAGCCAGTCGAGTAACTCAGGATGGGTAGGACGAGCTCCTTGATTGCCAAAATCATCAGGTGTTGAGACGATGCCTCGACCAAAAAACTGTTGCCAAAAACGATTGACCACTACACGAGTGGTGAGGGGGTTTTTTTCGTCAAAAAACCATTGCGCTAACCCCAAACGGTTGGATGGGTATTGATCGCCAAATGCTAAAATACTATTTGGTGTGGCCGGATCTACCTGTTGATCTGGAGCGTCATAGACCCCTCTTTTTAGGGTATATGTTTTTCTAAGGTTGGCCACTTCTTCCATCACCATCAATTCTACCGATGGTATACTATCGGGCAGGTGCATAAACGGCAACTCATTTTCTACTACTTTGTGGTCAATTTTAATAAACGGTGCTGGAGTTTCGCCATATTCTATCCGTCCCTTTTCGTCAACATTATTAAAAAATCCATAGAGACTAAAAAAATCTTTTTGAGAAACTGCATCGTATTTATGATCGTGGCACCGGGCACATTCTACAGTAATTCCCATAAGTGCTTTTGATGTGGTGATGGCGCGATCCGCAACATATTCTACGCGGTATTCTTCATCGATCACACCCCCCTCTTGAGTGATTTTGTGATTGCGATTAAATCCTGTGGCTACGATTTGTTCTAAAGTTGGTGCATCCAAAAGATCCCCTGCCAATTGCCATGTGATAAATTGATCATAGGGCATGTTGCGATTAAACGCACTGATGACCCAGTCTCTCCACGGCCACATGACCCGTTCTAGGTCGTCTTGATAACCATGAGTGTCCGCATACCGCGCGACATCGAGCCAAACGGAAGCCATTCGTTCTCCAAATTGAGGTTGTGCCATCAGATGATCGACCATTTTTTCGTAGGCATCTTCTGAGGTATCGTTTAAAAACTGGTCCATCAATTCAATAGATGGTGGCAAACCAATAAGATCAAAAGACAAGCGTCTTAAAATAATTTCCTTTTCAGCAAGAGGTGCAGGTTGCAACCCCATTGTATTTAGTTTTGCTGCGATAAAATGATCGATAGGATTCTTTACCCAATTGTTGTTTTTAGCATCGGGTGGCGTGGGCTTTTTGGGAGTTTGGTAGGCCCAATGCCCTTCCCACGGCGCCCCCTGCTCGATCCACTTTTGAAGAATTTGTTTTTGTCTATCAGTCAAAAACAAATTAGAATCTGGTGGGGGCATCTGAGTTTTGGGATCGGTACTGTTGATATGAAAAATCAGAGCACTCCCCTGTGGATCTCCTTTTTTGATGATGGGTAACTCAGATAGATTTTTTGCAAAACCAAAGGCTCCAGCTTCCGTATCGAGTCTGAGATTTGCTTGCAGTGCTTCTTGGTCGGGGCCGTGGCAGGCATAGCACTTGTCTGACAATATGGGTTTGACGTCAAAATTGTAGTTAACAACCGCGGGTATTCCCGATGGTGCTGATTCTGCTATCGTGGTGTTAAATTGTTCGACGCTTGGAGCTTGTGTAATTTTATAGATCCAAACAATTAGAAAAGGGACTATGAAAAAAGCACTTGTTCTAAGCAACTTTTTAGCATTACTTTTTTCCATTACAGTGTGTTTAGGTTAATAAATTTCCCTCATCATCCCATACAGCCGTGTCATTTCGTTTTGATTGATCGATAAATTTGGGCATCCAATCCGCGTCATATTCCATTCCATGATCTGCCAATACATCTTCAGGAACTCCGTCCCACACATTGGGTTGATTGCCTTGGTATCCCAACTCTTTGATTCCAACCTCTGAGGTAAAATAGCCGGTCATAACCAAATTGCGCATCAAAGAAAAGAATTGTACTTCTTGCTTTTGTACTTTGGTATTTGGATCGGGATAAGCAATTTGATCAAGAACTTCTTTTTGTTCGTCTTCAGAACAGTTTACAAAGGTTTTTTGATAGGCATTATTACAATGGTTATCGAGCCACATGATGCCTCCACGAATTGGTGTTTGCATGGAAGGAAAATCCTTAACCATAAACTCAATAAATTCGGGCACTCCTGCTTGTTCAATTGTACCTTCCTCTGTTGGGGGAAGAATCAATTGTGCCAGGGTGGTAATCGTTTGCATTTCGTGACTTATAAAAAACTGCTCTGCAAGCAGTTTTTCATTGATCGCGGCCTCTTTGGGGGTTCTACCGTATTGGTGTTTCCATATCTTATCAACCACTACTTCTTCGGGGGCACCGGCACAACTTTCGATGACAAGTGATCCTGCCATAGAACCCAAAACAATGGATCGTATACTTTCTCTTCTGTTCATGGCTAAATATTTTGTTTTTTAAGTTCTTCGATTATGAATTCTGAGGTTCTCCAAGAGAGGGCCAAGATGGTCCAAGTAGGGTTTTTGTCTGCTTGTGAAACAAAGGGTCCCGCATCGACAACAAAAACATTGTCAACGTCATGCAAACGTTCAAATTCGTTTACCACGGAGTTTTTGGGGTCGCTTCCCATACGAGTAGTACCTACTTCGTGAATAATAGCACCGGGGTTGTGCAGTCCATAGTTTTTGTCTGCTCCAGGTTTTTCGCCTAATGCAATGCCCCCCATATTATGAATAATTTCTTCAAAGGTGTCGTGCATGTGTTTGGCTTGCTTACGCTCGGCATCGGTCCATTTGTAATTGAATCGCAAAACTGGGATTCCAAATTCGTCAACGGTCGTTGGATCGATTTCACAATAATTTTCTTTACGCGCGATCGATTCTCCACGTCCCGACATCCCCATGGTTGCACCATAGAATTTTTTGACGTCATCACGCAATCCGTTGCCATAACCTCCGACTTTGAGTCCAAGATGTTCATTGAGTGCGTTTGGATTGAAGCCAAAGCCATAACCCGGCATCGACAATCCTCCCCAAACTTCAATGTGGTAGCCTCTTGGGAAATCGAGTTTTTTGTTGTCTAACCACCAAGGAGAGTAGAGGTGCATTCCTCCTACGCCATCTTCATTATAGCGTTTTCGGTTCATCATTTCGGGCACAAAAGCCATACGATCCGCACCGGTAGAATCATGAAGATATTTTCCTACCAAATCACTGCTGTTTCCAAGACCGTTTGGATGTTGCTTACTTTTTGAGTTGAGTAGGATTCGTGCGGTACTACACGCAGAAGCGGCCAATACAACAATACGTCCTTTGAGTTTATATTCTTGACGATCTTCTTTGTTGATGTAAGAAACTCCGGTAGCGCGTCCTTCATCATTGACGGTTACTTCTCGTACCATACAGTTAACGAAAAGATCTACTTGTCCTCTGGATTTTTGCGCTGGGAATATCAGACATGATCCCGCAGAAAAATCTGCATATACTTGACACGACCGATTACATTGATTGCAATAAAAGCATACGCCACGTTGATCATTGATGCGTTTTGTAACAATAGACAAGCGAGAGGGCATCACTTTAACGTTTGATTTCTCAGCTCCTTTTTTATAATACAACTCATGCAAACGGGGTTTTGGTGGGGGTAAGAAAAATCCATCAGGCTCATTGTAGATGTTTTCTTTTGTTCCAAAAACACCAATCAGCTTGTCCACTTTATCATAATAGGGCTTGATGTCTTCATAACCGATGGGCCAGTTTTCTCCGATACCGTCTCGATCTTTACTTTTAAAATCTCGAGGTCCAAATCGTAACGAAATGCGGCCCCAGTGGTTTGTACGACCACCAAGCATACGAGAACGAAACCAGTCAAACTTGGTGTCTCCCACATGGTTGTAGGGTTCACCATCTAACTGCCAACCGCCATAGGCCATGTCCATTTCACCAAAATGTCTTTGTGAGGTGCTTGCGCCACGTCTAGGTGATTGGTGGGGCCATTTGAGTTGGGTTTGTTGTTCTGGATTTGCGGGATCAAAAAAGGGTCCTGCTTCAACAACGGCAACGCTTAGACCCGCTTCTGCAAGTATTTTTGTTGCCATTCCTCCTCCTGCTCCAGATCCTACAATAACAACATCGTACTTTTTATCGTTTTCTATTATTTGCATGTTAGTTTAAATATATTTTGAAATAAAATTTAATTTAAAAATTATTTTGTAAAAAAAACATCCCCAGGGGGTATTATTCTAAAATTTTAATCTCAAGGTTTTTCCACCTTACCTGTTTTCCTATTTGAGTCGAATCTTCAATACTGTGAACCTGAAGGGCAATAAACCCTGAGGCTTCCATCGTATCCTTTATTTGTGCTGCAGCCACCCCATTGATCCAGGTGGAAATATTTGGCCCCTGAGCTCGCACCCTGAAGTGATTCCATTGGTTGGGTACAAAAGCCTTACGTGCAGCTGGATTTTCTGCAAGTGAAGCAAGCCAACCACGTTTTCCTTCTTCATAAATTCCGGCGCTCCAAGAACGGGGACTTGGGTCAATTTCGATTTGATACCCATGAACGATTCCATTCAGATATTCGGGTCGGGTATGGCTCCTAATTTGAACTCCCGAATTGATGTTGTCATCAATCAACACCTCGTATTGTAGCTCAAAATTGGCATAGGATTTTGTGGTTGCCAAAAAGCTATTGGGCGCGTTCGGCACGCAGGTGCCTATGACCGTATTGCCTTCAAATTCATAACTAGCGCTACCTCCATACTGTACCCAATCATTGTGGGGATTATCGGTCGCAATCAGCGGGGTCCATTCTTGATTTTGACAAGCAAAAAACAAAAGTGATGCTGCTATAACAAAACTTCTCATAACAGCGCTTTTAGTTGTGGAATTCCATAGGGACTTCTGTATAACTTTGATCGTTTGAGATTGGCCTCATCGTCTCCGAGAAAAACTTCGTCTTGTGGATTCCAACTCAATGGCCTATTGAGTTCATAAGCAATGTTTGCAATATGGCATATTGAAGCGGATCGGTGTCCAATTTCTACATCACAGACGGGTAACGTATTTTGCTTTATGGCATCTATCCAATCTTGTTGGTGATGTTCGGATTTGTAAAGATGGGTTTCACTTTTTCCGATGGTCGCCGAAACTATGTTTGCTGGATTGCTATCCAAAAACTCGCGACTTACTGTGAGTACGCCCTTTTCGCCCTCAAAACGTACGGCATTGCCTCTACAAAAATCTTCATGAACTACTTCTACTCCGTCGGCATATACCATTGATAGTCCACGAACCGCATTGGGCTCCCTCGGCGGTGTAAAGGTTACTGGCCCCGTATTGTCTGTCCCTAACGCCCATTGTACTATATCAAACATGTGGGCGCCCCAATCGGCAATAATTCCGCCACCAAATTCTTTAAACCAGCGCCATCTTGGGAAAAAATCGGCCTCTACGATGGTTTCATGATAGGGTCGCATTTGTGCAGGCCCTACCCAGCGATCCCAGTCAATATGATCTGGGGTGGGTTGATAGGGTAGCTTGCATTCAGAATACGGATTACCTACCGAAACAGTTACCTTTTTTACCTTGCCTAAATAGCCGTTTCGTATCAATTCGCACGCTTTTCTAAATTGCTCTATAGAACGTTGATGACTCCCCGTCTGCAATATTTTTTGATGTTTTCGAGCAGCATTGACCATGGCTCGACCCTCAAGTATGGTATGTGACAATGGCTTTTCACAATACACATGTTTTCCTGCTGCCATTGCATCTATAGCGGGTTTGGCATGCCAATGGTCTGGGGTACCTATGACTACTGCGTCAATGTCATCTCGTGCAATCAAATCTTGATAATCGAGATATTGCGCCAGATCTTTCGCCGTTTTTGGTTGGTTGTTTTTTGCTGTTGCCGTTAGATAGCTTTCAATAAAGGCATCCATTTTTTTGGTATTGACATCACATGCAGCAATGACTTGAGTGTCTTTGAGGCCCACAAATATGGAAGACAGACCACGAGCTTGTGTACCCGCGCCGATAACACCAATGTTTATACGATCACTGGGAGCAATAAACCCCTGCCCCAATACATGTCGAGGGACAATACTAATCCCTCCTGATGCCAAAAGAGCATTTTTTAGAAAGGTACGTCTTGAGTTTGATTTTTTATAGTTCATTATCTAGTTGGTTTGTTTATTGTGTAATTATCTACCAACAAGTTAAACAAATATTGTTTGATTTTGAAAAATTAAAAATTGGTGCGTTCTTTGTCATAAAAAAAATGCTATGAAATACGGCTACCTATTGTTTGGCCTATTGTTAAGTTGTCAAACTGAAAAAGAATATCAAGGGGAGTATACCGAATTTGAGAATGTAAATTATGTTACTTTGACTAACGAAACTACTGATGGGGGAAGTCAAATAGGATATTTAAAAAGTGGTTTTTTAGAATCCAATGCCGTATTTTGCTTTTGCGACATCAATTGTTCGAGGACATTAATTTCGGTGTCTGAACTTCAATTTAATGAAGGGACATCAGATTTTAGGTACAAAGAAAATCTGTCCGATGCATGGGTTGTAAAAAGCTCCAAGGACTGGTGTACAAAACACGACTAGCGTAGATTTAAAAACGGTTGCTTTTCCCGTTCAAAATCAATTAACCATCAGGATTTTAATCCATGAATTTTAGTCCAAAAAAGATGTTTGATTAATTCCTTTTTTTTTGTATTTTGATAAGGAAATAATTAGTATTTTTGAACATTATACATTCATCAAAATGAACAATTTATATAAAAGACTTTTAATATTATCTATGCTGGTTTGCGCTTCAACTGTTATGGGTCAAACTGCAGAAAATCCTTGGGCAATTGGTGTTGGTGCTAACATTGTTAGTATCCAGGATGACGCTGTTGATGCAAAAACAAGCTTAGGAATTCCAGCTTTAAGTATTTCAAGATACATTATTGGAGGATTTTCATTGGGCGTACAATACGCCAACAACTCCATTAAAGAAGGAGCCAGTAACGGAGGAGATTTAGATTATTATTCTCTAGATGGTATTGTAAAATACAATTTGGGAGAAGGTAAAAGCATAAGCCCATATCTATTTGCAGGTTATGGCTATTCGAACTTCAGCGAAGGAGATACCAACAGCGATGGGATGTTTCCATCTAAGGAAGTATCCAAAACAGTACTTGGAGGTGCGGGAGTCGCTTTTAAGCTAACAGATCAACTACAAGCCAATGTAAGTACTTCTTACCGTGCTGCGAGTGAAAATTATGCATACAATCACCTGCAACATATTGTGGGTGTCAATTATAATTTTGGTGCTGGCGATGCAGATGGAGATGGTGTGTCAGACAAAAAGGATGTTTGCCCGGATGTTCCAGGTCTCAAAGAATTTCAAGGTTGTCCTGATACGGATGGAGATGGCATACCCGATAACAAAGATGCTTGCCCTGAAGAAGCTGGAAAACCCGAGTTAAACGGTTGCCCAGATTCTGATAATGATGGAATCATCGATAGTGAAGATGCATGTCCTAATGCTGCAGGTTCTGCAGCGATGAATGGTTGTCCTGATGCAGATGGTGACGGTGTTGCTGACAAAGATGATCAGTGCCCTAACGAACCAGGTGAGGCGGCAAACAATGGATGTCCTTGGCCAGACGCTGATGGCGACGGTGTAGCCGATAAAGACGATCTATGCCCCAACGAGGCTGGTGACGCCGCAAACAATGGTTGTCCAGAAGCGCCAAAGGCCTTACTCGATTTTATTGGTGATGAAAACTCTAAAATATTTTTTACTGCCAGCAGTGCAGCTATCAATGATGCAGGAGCATCATTGGTAAGTCAGTTAGTTAGCCTATTGAGAAAATATCCAAATGCTAAAGTAACCATTGCCGGACACGCTTCAAGCGACGGAAGTGCTGCTTACAATCAAAAACTTTCTGAGAAAAGAGCAAACGCTGTAAGAGATGCAGTAATTGCTGCTGGGATTGATGCTGACCGTGTCGACGCTAAAGGATATGGCGAAAACCAACCCATTGATAAAAATTCAACTAGAGCAGGTCGCTCAAAAAATAGAAGAGTAGATTTTGCACGTCGTGTTGATATTGCAGTAAACTAAAGCTTCTAAATTATTTTTTAAAGCCCTCCGATCGGAGGGCTTTTTTTTTGATTTGAAAAATATTCTCCGATTTAAACAAAAAAAATTACATTTAGATTAAAATAAAAAAACAAAACATGCAAGTATTTCAATTTTCTAGACTAGCCCTTGTAATCGGAATTCTTTATACCTCACTACTTTCAGCTCAGAAAAGAACATTGCCGGTAGATACTATGGTCATCACCAACCATACTACAACAATAAAAGGAGCCAAAGTAACCTATCAAGCCGATACAGGAACACAACCCGTTTGGGATGAAAATGGCAATCCAATTGCAAGTTTGTTTTATACCTACTATAGAAGAACCAATGAAAAAAGTCCTGCAGAGCGCCCTTTGATCTTTTCTTTTAACGGTGGTCCCGGGTCTGCATCGGTTTGGATGCATATGGCCTATACTGGACCTCGAATTTTAAATATCGATGATGAAGGTTATCCCGTACAACCCTATGGTTTCAAAAGCAATCCATATTCGATTTTAGACGTAGCCGATATCGTATTTATCAATCCTGTTAATACGGGATATTCAAGAATTTTAGAAGTCGATGGCAAAAAAGCGGATCGCAAACAATTTTTTGGCATCAATGAAGACATCAAATATTTGGCGGAGTGGATGACCACTTTTGTCAATCGCAAAAAACGCTGGGAATCTCCCAAATATATCATCGGTGAGAGTTATGGCGGTACTCGGGTTATGGGACTTTCTTTGGAATTACAAGAAAGCCAATGGATGTTTCTAAATGGAGTGATTATGGTTTCTCCTGCGGACTACAAAGTCATCCGAGTAGGCGGGCCAGTATCTTCAGCACTTAATCTCCCCTATTATACCGCTGCAGCTTGGTATCACAAACAATTGCCTGCTGACCTTCAACAAAAAGATTTAACCGAAGTCTTACCTGAAGCAGAAAACTACACCATCAATACGGTAATTCCAGCCCTTGCTAAAGGAGGCTTTATCAGTGATGAGGAAAAAAATCAAGTAGCCGAAAAAATGGCCTATTATTCCGGGCTTTCAAAAGAAGTTATCCTACAAAACAACCTGGACATTCCTACCGCATTTTTTTGGAAAGAACTCCTGCGTGATCAAGGCAAGACGGTCGGCCGATTAGACTCTAGATACATAGGTATCGACAAAAAAGATATTGGCGTACGCCCAGACTATAATGCCGAAATCGACTCCTGGTTGCACTCATTTACACCGGCGATCAACCATTACATCCAAAAAGAGTTGAAATTTGTTACCGACATCAAATACAATATGTTTGGCCCAGTACGCCCTTGGAACAACGAAAACGACAATGTTAGAGACAATTTGCGCTTGGCAATGGCACAAAATCCATACCTGAACGTTTTGATACAATCGGGCTATTATGATGGAGCCACAACGTATTTTAATGCCAAATACACCATGTGGCAAGTAGATCCTAGCGGTAAAATGAAAGATCGCTTTCACTTTGAAGGATATCGTAGTGGGCATATGATGTATCTCCGTAAAGAAGATCTTATAAAAGCCAACGAAGACATCCGAACATTTATACGTAATTCAGATCCCAAAGGACAACCTGCCAAGTACGAATAAATCGTTTAAAACCTCGGTTTAGCTTAGACTGTTTTATAGCGGATGTTTTTGTCCTTAATTCGTTTATTCAATATTTGTTATTAATAAAATTGTATGCCCACAAAAACTTGTGACCAAAGATGCTTGAAGCAATATGGCTACCCGTCAATATATTTCAATTTACAACAATCGACCTCCACAGTACACACAAAGTAAAATGCGTGCCTAAATCGAACTAAACATCACAAATCTGAATCGCCTGTTCTAGCGTTTTCAAATTTGTTCGATCAGAGGGCAAAAACTCTTGCGCTACATAGCCTTGATAACCCGTATCTACAATCGCGCGCATAATTGCAGGATAATAAAGTTCTTGACTTTCATCAATTTCTCTCCGTCCAGGTACACCAGCCGTGTGATAATGTCCAAAATATTGATGATTATCGCGAATGGTCCGGATTATATCACCTTCACTGATTTGCATATGATAGATGTCATACAACAATTTGAAGTTTTCAGAACCCAATCGCTTACACAACTCAATGCCCCAGGCAGTGTTATCACACATATAATCAGCGTGATCTACTTTGGAGTTAAACAGCTCCATTTGTATGGTAATACCGTGTTTTTCAGCAAGTGGTAAAATCTTTTGCAGTCCTTTGACACAATCGATGAGTCCTTGTTCATCATCCCTTCCATTTCGGTTGCCACTAAAACAAATCAAATTTTTATAGCCTGCTTGGGCAGTCAAAACAATATGCTTTTTGTAGTTGTCTACCAGTTTGTTGTGATACTGAGCGTCGTTCCAGCCCTTCGTAAGACCAATTTCTGCGCCTTGCGCCATGGTACAAGTAAGATCGTATTTCTTAAGAAGCTCCCAATCCTCTGGACCAACCAAGTCGATGCCTACCAATCCCATTGCTTTGACTTGCTGGGCAAAATCTTCGAACGGAATAAAGTCAAAGCACCAACGACATACCGAGTGGTTTATGTTTCCTTTCCAAACGCCATTAACCGCCTGTTCTTTAGGCGCTTGATGCCCCTGGATAAAAGGAGCTGCCAATAAGGTGGTAGCACCGCCTGCAATATTTTTTAGCGCCTTGCGTCTAGATAGTGAATTGTTGTTCATAAGATTAAATTTTAACGCACCTTCGAGCGAATCACGATTTGATGCAAGAGTTTGTTTGAAATTCTTTTGAGGTACACCCCTATTTTTTCTTTTCTACCAAAATAGACTTCCCATTTTTTTTGTGCTACCGCACGAATAATTTTTTGAGCAACATCATGGACTTCCAAACCTGCGGCTGTTGCGGGATCATCATGACCTAAGGCAGAACCATCACCTGTGAGCGCATTGACCGTTACTTGTGTACGAACAAAGCCCGGACAAATCAATGTCACTTCGATACCATCCTTATTATGCTCCATCCGAAGGACATCAAAAAAACCATGCAAGGCATGCTTGGCACCGCAATATCCCGATCTATAAGGTGATCCATACTTGCCCATTACGCTTGTGACCGTAACAAAATGCCCAGATTGTTGTTGGACAAAATAGGGTAATAGTGCTCGTGTAAGGGCCACACTGCCTAGGTAGTCGATTTGAATCAACCGCTCAAAAACCGCAAAGTCCGTATCCATTATTTTAGATCGTTGACTGACGCCCCCATTGTTGATCAGTACATCTATTCTACCAAAAAATGAAAGGGCTTCTTGGACGTGTTTTTGGGCGTGAGCCGTGTCCGTTAGATCAAAAGGCAATACAGCTACCTTGCAATGCAATTCACAGTCCTTTTTGACGCTTTCTAGTGCAGCTACACGACGGCCCGAAAGTATCAACGCCACTTCTTTTTGTTCGGCGTACGCAAGGGCAAGGGCCTTTCCAATACCCGACGATGCTCCAGTAATCCATATTATGCGTTTCGGCTTCATGGCAGTTGCTTTTCCCAGTTCCAAGCCGATAATAGGGCTTCTTCTAAAGAGCGTTTGGCACGCCATCCCAATACCGTCTCTGCCAACTCGGTGTCAGCAAAGGCAGCCGTTACATCACCCGCCCTAGGCGGAGCGATTTTGTGAGGAACCGCAACTCCAGTGGTTTTTTCAAATTTGTGGATTAGCTCTAAAACAGAACATCCCTTGCCGGTTCCAATATTGTAGACTTCAAAGTTGTTTTTGTTTTTTCCTTCTAAAAGACGATTAAGAGCAAAAACATGTGCATCTGCAAGATCCATAACGTGGATATAATCACGGATACATGTACCGTCATGGGTGGGGTAGGTGTCGCCAAAAACACTAAGAATCGTTCGCTTTCCAGCGGCAGTTTGCGTCAAGTATGGAATAAGGTTTTGGGGAATACCTCGGGGCAATTCTCCTATTTTTGACGAAGGATGTGCTCCTATTGGATTAAAATAACGCAAGGCAATTACGGGGCCTTGGTGGTTCTTTCCGGCAGAAAATTTTAAAATCTCCTCCCCCATTTGTTTGGTGCTACCATAGGGCGATACGGCCTTTTGAAAAGGAAAATCTTCTTTAAGTGGAAGAATATCACTGTCGCCATATACCGTACAGGAAGAACTGAAGATAAAGGGAATGGCATTTTTCTGAGCAGTCAAAAGATTAATTAGCCCTTGTATGTTATTTTGATAGTACAAAAGTGGTTTTTCAACGCTTTCTCCGACTGCTTTGAGCGCTGCGAAATGAATCACTCCGGCGATGTCGTTTTCTTTTTCTAGAAACCGATTGAGGGCATCAAAGTCACAAAGGTCCAATACTTCTAGTGAAATCGATGAGTTGGTTATGGCTTCTATTTGATTTTTAACATGCGCTTCGGAGTTTGATAGATTGTCAATTACAACGGGCTCATGCCCAGATTCAAATAAGGCCACACAAGTGTGTGACCCTATATATCCTAAACCTCCAGTAACAAGAATTTTTGCCAATCTGTTTGAATAAAGTTTATAATGACCAGCCGTCTCTGTAGGCTCTACCTACAAATTGGTTGGCTTCTTCTAAGTTTGTGATACGCATGTTTTCGCCATCCCAAAGAAGTTTTTTTCGACCATAATAATCGTGTCCTCCATTTTCGGATTCCTTTCTTAATAGGTAGGAGCGTATAGCGATATTTCCCATCAAAACGGTCTCAGTCATGGGTCCTGCATAATCAAATGACGAGGTAAGCGCTTGATGTTCGGGGCTATTAAAGCCGGCCTTACATGCATCAACCCAACTGCGTTGGTGTCCATATTCGGGTTCATCAACAACCACTTCTGGCGCGTGTTGAACGGGTTCATTTTTTCTGAAAAGTTTTGGATACAATCCATAAACGCCCGTAGAAATCACACCTTTATCACCAATAAGCAATACACCATTAGCTCCTGTGGGATCTCCAAGCGATTCACTAGCCGGAACTAAGTCTGGGTGGGTGGGTCGTATTCCACCGTCGGTCCAGGTCATTTCGACAGGAGAGGCATTTTTTTCTGTGGCTTCAAAATGTAGTGTTACCGATGAGGAGGCTGGGCAGCCTTTGGGTCGATAATCGGGTGTCCACATTCTAGAATAAATGGTCCCCACACTACACTCTACATCGGTGGGATAGTGTAATCCTAATGTACGGAAGGGTACATCAATGATATGGCAACCCATGTCTCCTAGGGCACCGGTACCATAGTCCCACCAACCTCTCCAATTGAAGGGGTGCATTTCAGGGATATAAGGCGTTTGTTGCGCAGGGCCTAACCAGAGGTCCCAATTGAGATCACTGGGTTTTTTAGTAGGATCGGGTGCTGGCATCTCGATGCCTTGTGGCCAAACGGGTCTGTTGGTCCAAACTTTTACTTGAGAAACGGCACCAATTTGACCTTCTGCCAACCACCGTTGGACGGTTTTTAAGTCGGGGTTTGAAGCTCCTTGATTACCCATCTGAGTGACCACTCTTTTTTTACGGGCCAATTCGGTGAGATGGCGGGCTTCTTTGATATTGTGTGTCAATGGCTTTTGAACATATACATGTTTTCCGCGTTCCATTGCATAGGATGCTGCGATACCATGAACGTGATCGGGTGTAGATATTGTAACCGCATCGATGTCTTTTTCTTTGTCCAGCATTTCTCTAAAATCTTCATAGCGTTTTGCCTCTGGAAAATCTTTTACGGTTTGCGCTGGACCATGTTGTCCAGAAAAATGAACGTCACAGAGGGCAGCAACTCGCTCACGCCCATTTACTGTAGAATTGATGAGGTCTGATCGGCCTTTACCGCCAGCGCCAATCGCAGCAAGATTAAGTTGATCGCTTGGGGCTGTATACCCTATCCCTCCGAGTACATTTCGAGGGACTATAAACAGCGTAGAGGCAGCAAGTCCTTTTTTGATAAAGTCCCTTCTGCCCGAATCATTATTTGGTTTTGTGTCTGACATAAGTCTCTAAATTTTAGTTAAAATAAAAAAAATATTTTAACCATTTATGGACTTAGATAGGTTCCTGCCCAAGCTGATTTTTTTTCGAAACGCACCCGAACATGATTTGGCCTTTTGAGTTTTAGACTCTCAATGGATTGTGCTTGCAAAACTACTTTGATAAAATAATTTTTTTGATCAGAATAGGCTAATTCGTTTGGGTTTCCAATTGGAGTGCCTGGTGCAAGCAGGCTGGTATAGTCTTTTGTGGCGGCTCCAGTTATTTGCTTGAAATCCTCGTGTTGGGATGACAGCTGTTTTAGCTCTAATTGAACCAACAATTGCCAGAACTTTCGTTTATCGTAAAAGTAGAGCTGCGCATTGGGGTTGTTGTTAAGGGATTTGATTTTGTTAGAGCGGCTGTCGGTATAGATCGTAAACTGCATTGTTTTGGGATCAAATGCCCGCAAAACAACGGTACGCATTTCGGGGTGACCCGTCTCTGACACAGTAGCTAGTACAGGGTATCGAAATAGATGTTTGCTATATTTTGGTGCTGCAGTCCACTGCTTAATTGCAGAATCAAAAATTTCGGTTAGCATTAGTCGTCCCCATAAATTTTGTGCCAATTTGCAGCACGTTGTTTGGCGTTTTCACGAATGTCCCCCCAAAATAAATTGATGTCCGCATAGTGGTAATTTTTGATGAACGAGAATAACAATCGTTTAGGGATTTTGGGCAAACTGACCCATATCAACCCATTGATACGTTCAATTTTGAGGCTTTGAGGATATATTTTGGTGTCGGTGTAAAGTACTCCTTTATGGTCTTCAAAATTTGTTTTATCTAAACCATTCCATGTAATGGGATTGGTTGTAACACTATTTTTAAAATACGTTTCGTAGGACTTGGGCAATTTTTTTAGCTTATACGAATTCCAAGAAACAAAACCTCCTATGGTGTCGGGCTGTTCCATTGGTCGAATGGTTTTATAGGTATCTTTTGACAACTTGGTGCCAATCAAATAGGCTGCAACCAATTGTTTCTGAAGGGGTTTATCATCAAAAAAATCTGCGAGGAGTCTTTTGGCATGCATACTCCCCTGACTATGCGCAGCAATGATGATTGGTTTGCCACTATTGTAGTGTTCTAAATAGTACAAAAAAGCTGATTTGACATCTTCATATGCAATTTCCCAAGCAGCAACTCCCTGACTCTTAAAAGGCTCGACAAAAACACGATAGTGTGCTTGTCGATAAAACGGGGCATAGATATTGGCAGCTGCACCCCAGGCCGAAGCCTGATATTTTATTGCCGAACCCAATACTTTATTGCGAATTTTGGGATCCCAAATATCGGCATTCCAGTCGGTGTTATTCCGATCCGTTAGTAAGGTGGGGTAGATATAAAAAACATCAGTTTGGTGCTCTTGACCTTCCCCAACAATCTTCAGAAGTGATGGAGGATAATTTTGGGGCAAAACAGCCCAGCTTTTTGTCTGCGAATAATCTGGAGCAGCAGGGAGGTTATTTACATCAAAATTAATGGATTGGTATGGGCTTTTACACCCCAATAACAGCAGCATCAGTATGATAATTATAAGACTCTTTTTCATGCCTCAAAGATAAGGGATAAATCTTTAGTAGATCACGCAACAAAATTCTATGAGGATCCAAATCAATTTTAGGTTGAATGACCGGTTAATTGTTATATTTAGAAACTAAAAAAAATCATCGATGAAAAAAACCATATTATTTCTGTTAGTTGCATTGATTACATCCATCTCCAATGGGCAAACTTTTGATCCAAGTTGGTTAAAACAAACTCCTGCCCGAAACATTGGTCCTGGAGGAATGAGCGGTCGAGTAACTGCAATTGATGTCGTTCATAAGCAACCTGACATCATGTATGTAGGTACGGCCTCTGGAGGGCTTTGGAAGTCTAGCAGTGGTGGCATCAAATGGGAACCATTATTTGAGGATCAAATTACAGCGTCGGTAGGAGCTGTTGCTATACAGCAAAGCAATCCAGATGTACTCTGGATCGGTACCGGTGAAGGTAATCCAAGAAACAGTCTAAATGGCGGATACGGAATATATAAATCTCTTGATGGCGGTCGAAACTGGACCGCTATGGGACTCGAAAAAACAAGGCATATTCACCGTATCATCATCGACCCTACCGACCCCAACACAGTTTATGTAGCAGCCATAGGTTCTCCCTGGGGCAGCCATCCCGAGCGTGGGGTTTACAAAACCACAGATGGAGGGCAATCTTGGAAGAGAATCCTTTTTGCAAATGAACAAACAGGGGCTGCAGATCTTGTTATGGACCCCAGCAATCCCAATAAGCTGATTGCGGCACTTTGGGAGCACAAAAGAGATCCTTGGTTTTTTAACTCCGGAGGACCCGGAAGTGGATTGTACATTAGTTTTGATGGTGGAAATACATGGAGCAAAAAAACTGAAAAAGACGGTTTACCCAAAGGAGACCTTGGCCGTATTGGCTTGGCCATTGCGCCCAGTGATCCTAACCGAATATATGCGCTGGTAGAGGCACAAAAAAATGCCTTGTACCGTTCTGATGACGGCGGGTTTAAGTGGCAAAAAATAAACGACAAGGACGAAATCGGAAATCGACCCTTTTATTACTCAGATATTTTTGTAGATCCACAAAATGAAAACCGGGTATATTCGGTATTTACATATGTCAATGTCTCCGAGGATGGTGGAAAAAGTTTTAAAGAACTGATGCCTGCCTATGGTGTATCTAATGGAGTACACCCCGACCACCACGCCTGGTGGATTCATCCCGAAAACGGAAAATTTATGATCGATGGCAATGACGGAGGAATGAACATTACCAAAGACCGCGGTCAATCTTGGCGTTTTGTAGGTAACATTCCTGTTGCTCAATTCTATCACATTGCTGTGGACAATGAATATCCGTACAACGTCTATGGAGGTATGCAAGATAATGGCTCTTGGCGTGGCCCTGCATACGTATGGCGTGATCAAGGCATCCGAAACAGCTACTGGCAAGAAATTGCCTTTGGCGATGGCTTTGATGTCGTACCTGACCGAGATGACTCCCGCTATGGATATGCTATGAGTCAACAAGGTAATGTGGTTCGATACGATTGGATTACCGGAAACAACTACGGCGTTCGGCCCACGCATCCGGACCCAGATGTACAGTTGCGCTTCAATTGGAACGCCGCCATTGGCCAAGACCCTTTTGATAACAGTACCGTATATTTTGGCAGTCAGTTTGTACACAAAAGCACCGATAAAGGGTTGACTTGGGAAGTTATTTCACCCGACCTAACCACCAATGATCCCGAAAAACAAAAACAAAGTGACAGTGGCGGTTTGACCATGGATGCTACCGGTGCAGAAAATCACTGTACCCTACTGGTCATCGAACCCGATCCGCTTCAAAAAGATGTAATCTGGACCGCCAGCGACGACGGCAAAGTACACCTTACTATGGATGGTGGTAAACAATGGAATGATGTCTCCAAAGGACTCAAGGATCTTCCTGAGGGAAGTTGGATTACCCAAATCAAAGCTTCTAACAAAAACAAAGGAGAAGCACTTTTGGTCGCCAATGATTACAGACGTTTCAACTATACCCCCTATGTTTATCGTACGACCAATTATGGTAAAAAATGGGAACGTATTGTTGATGAAAAAGACGTTGCCAGTTATACACTTTCAATATTAGAAGACCCCGTCACTCCCAACCTGCTATTTTTGGGCACCGATGACGGTCTTTACATATCAATAGATCGTGGTGCACATTGGCAAAAATTTGATAAAAAAGTTTTCCCAACGGTTTCAACCAAAGACCTCGTTATTCATCCAAGAGAACACGATTTGGTTATCGGAACCTTTGGCCGTGCGGCATGGGTATTGGATGACATACGCCCCCTTAGAGCACTCGCACAAGACTCGGGCATAAGTGACAAAACCGTACATTTGTTTGAACCACCAACAGCCTATCTGGCGGCCTACCAGCAAGCTACAGGCTCAAGGTTTGGAGGTGATGCGCTGTATAACGGAACCAATAGAGCATCTGGAGCAATGTTTACCTATTTTGCCAATCCAAAATCTGCATCATCTACAGATACTTTGCGTCTAAAAATTTATGACGGAGAGCGACTGATAAGAACCTTAACACAAAAAATGCCCAAAGAAAAAGGGCTGCACCGTTGGTACTGGCGTATGGATGAGAAAGGAAGTCCTTCCCCCTCTCGTACTCTAAGAAAATCAACACGTGAACCAAGCGGTGTAACGGTTTTACCCGGAAAGTACAAAGCGATCTTGTCATATGGAGATTCACAAAATGAACAATGGATTACGGTAGCTACCGACCCAAGAATTCCAACAGATTTAGATGCGTTGAAGTCCGTTTATGATGCGGCACAAGATTTAGAAAAAATGGTTGGATTGGCACATAAGGCAACCAAACAGCTTGCTGAAAGCAAAAAAACAGTAACGGAGCTTAAGAAGATGATGCAAGAATTAGATAAAGAGCAGTATAAGTCCGTTATCGAAAAATGCGATGACCTACTTAAAACCATTGATGAAGAAGTGGCCCGTTATATTGGCAAAGAAGACAAACGTCAAGGAATTACCCGTAATCCGGAGCCAACCGTTATGAACCGTATATACGGAGCTTCACGCTATGTACAAACCCGAAAATCGGGGATTACACAAACCGAAAAAACACTCATAGAGCACGCACAAAAGCAGCTCAACGAGGCACTGAAAGCAACCAATTCCTTTTTTAAAGACCAATGGACTCCTTTCAGAACAGAGATGGAAAAGCAGCTTCCATCACCCTTTAAATCAACTGAAGAATTATCGTTTACCAAATAAAATTGAAAAAAATGAAAAATTTTAATCACCTATGTATTGCCCTAATAAGCACTTTAGTACTCCTAACAAGTTGTGGCTCTAACAATAAAGAAGTCAAACAATCTGTTAAGGTCAAAATGGAACGGGTTGACGATCAAACCGTAAAAGCAACCGTTACCATCCAGAAAGAATCTAGAGGTGAGCAAACCGAAACTATCGAGGTTTACCAAGGGCCAGAAGCTGAAGTCAAAGAAAAAATAGCCGCATATACCCAATCTAAAGATGGCGAAGCAATCGAAATCGAAATTCGTAAAAAAATCAAAGTCAGTTTGAATGCCAAAAGTGGTACACAAACCACGGGTATGGTAACCCTGACAGAAGCAGATGGTATGGTATCGCTTGAAGCACACATCAATGGACTGTCAGAAGGAACGCATGCCATCCACCTACACGAAACAGCAGATTGTAGCTCCGAAGATGGCACATCTACGGGTGGACACTGGAATCCAACCTTCGAAAATCATGGATTTTGGGGAAGCACCGATGGGTTTCACCGTGGTGATATTGGCAATTTTGAAGCCGATGCGTCCGGACATGGTATGGTCAATTTTAAAACCGATTTATGGTGTCTTGATTGTGATGACCCTGTTAAAAATATTGTCGGAAAAGCGATCATCGTTCATCAAGGTCAAGACGATTTGGTATCGCAGCCTTCTGGAGCCGCGGGAGCTAGAATTAGTTGTGCGGGAATCATCACCGAATAAATTAAAATTCGTATTGACGTGTTTTGTTAAGTTTTTCTAGGGCTTCCAAATCACTCTGGGAAATCACTTTTAGAAAAGAAGGGTGTTGCTCAATCGCATACTCGATTTTTTCTACTATTTTCTCTATAGAATCATTGGCATAATCTACGTCTAAGGGTGGTTTGATAACCATAGATTGCAAAATTCCTTTCTTTTTTATAAGGATGCCCTTTTTGTCAAAAGAGCGTCTAAACCCATCGATCACAATAGGGATCACGATGGGTTGGTATTTTTTAATGATGTGGGCCGTACCCTTACGAATTGGTTTAAAAGGTTTTGTTGTGCCTTGCGGAAAAGTAATTACCCAACCGTCCTCAAGTGCCGTACCTATTTTTGAAATATCCGAAAATTTGACAGGGCGATTGACGTCCTGACCTGCTTCGCGCCAAGTACGCTCGATAGATACCGATCCCGCATAGGCTAACAACCTTGAGAGCATTGAAGATTTCATGGTTTCTTTGGCCGCTACATAATAAATATTGAGCTTCGGATTCCAGAGATAACCCACATTTTTGATTGAATCGATTCGCCCACTTAGGCTGGCGTTGAATACATGAAACATCGCAACAACATCGGCAAAATAAGTCTGATGATTTGAAATAAAAAGAACGTTGGTGTCTGGAAGTTTTTTGATGACTTCAGAACCTTCGATTTTGAGCTCATTAAATCCCCGATAGCGGCGGTGTGTCATGAACCCCATATAACGAATGAGCCATTTTTTTAAAATTAAATAATGGCCAAAAGGATTCTTATCAAATAACAGCATATGTTCAAATTCAAACAAATATAATATTATCCTTCAAATGCCAACATCAATTGTTGAAACTCCGATAACATCATTGCTGTTGCCCCCCAAACACGCTGATTTTGCAACTCATAATACGGGATCTCTTCAACAGCCTCGTTTTGAATCAACTGGTCTTGGTAGCACTGGGGTTTGCACCGCAAAAAATCACGAACAGGAACCTCAATCAGACCCGCTACTTCTTTAGAATTCAATTTAAATTTTGGATGCTCTGATGTCCATGCCAAATAAGGGGCAACATTGAAGTTGCTCGGCGGAATATACAGTGAGGTTAGCGGACGAACCAAATTGATTTGATGTTGAACAACTCCAATTTCTTCCTGCGTTTCACGTAAGGCCGCCGCCCAACTTGAAGCATCTGATTTTTCGATTTTTCCGCCCGGAAAGCCAATTTGTCCCGAATGTGCCCCAGGGTATTGATTGCGTCGAATCAATGCAAAACAAATCTTAGAAAATTGATTGGGATACAACAGCAAAAGGACTGCCGCTTGTTTGGGCTCATCAAAATGACGTTGAGCCATCGCTACATAACGTGCTCTTGAGGGGGGCGCCATATGATTCTGCGCGGCGGTTCCGGGTAGATGTAGCTGTTGCAGTTTTGGAATGAGGTCTTGTAAGTCAACTAAAGTCAAAACAACCGGTTTAGAGCGTCAAATCAAATTGGTATCGAATACCAAACAAAAGGAGGCGATTATAGGTGGGAAAATGGTGCCACAATTGTGCACTTTCGCCAAAAAAGAATTGTGATTTTACAAAAACATTCCATTGATCGTTTAAGCGATAATTGCTTTCGATTTGCGTTTGAGTAACCCCTTTTATTCGCACTGCCTCGGGAGTGTTTGACGCAGGGGATTGATTGAGAAAAACAGAACGATTGGCCACCGTTCGATTTCCAAAATAGTGCATATCGACAAAGAGTCCTATACGGTCAAAAAACAAAAAATTACCTTTGATATTGGCCGTTAGATTGGGTAAATTCCACGCTGCAACCTGAGTGTCTTGGTCGTAATGGGCATAATCAATGTTGATGTCAATACGATTGTTTTCTTGCAATTCTAAACTCGAAAGAATACGTGCCCCATAGGTTTTTTGGTGATCATAAAGCACTTCAAAACTGTTCGTAAATCCATAGGGAACTAAGGGCGTGACGGGATTGAAAGCTAGTTTTTGAAAAAGCGGTGCCCAACGTTTTTGGGTATAGAACGACTCAAAACCAAAAGAGACTCCGGTATCAAATACCGTATTAAAACCCAATTTGGCTGCCCATTGCCGATCGGTGGGCATCAATACAAGACTGGGAGCTATATAGGGGTTTTGATCACTAAAAGCCGTATAACTATTGTTTTCTAGAGCGCCATCTAAAGTCAAATAAGGTCTAATTTTACTCTTTTTGCCTTGATATAAAAGTGTCAAATCTGGATAGAGAAACAGCTTTTGAGTCTCATCGCTTTGACCCGAATTGAGGTAGTATGCACGAACCCCAAGTTTATATTTGAAGCGATTTTTGAGATTGATTATTTGAAGTCCCGTTCCAAAGTTGAGCTGTTTGAACGCTTGTTCTTCATTGTCATAATAATCGCGCTTAAAGGCAGAATGCACCAAATCTAATTCGGGATCTATTGCCAAAAAAGCATCAAAAATTGGAATTCTAATTTGGGTTTTCAGATGGACCAACTGCTCTGAAGTATCAAAATAGTCAGAAGTATGCTGAAGTGATAGCGTAGCTTTTTGCACAAAACTGTCGTACCACTCCCAGTGCGATACGCCTTTTAAAAAATTTCGGGTCTGTTTGGGGTCCAAATTTTCAAATTGAAATTGAGCAACTAAATCATTAGTAGTAGGAATACCATAATAATTTAATCCATGGGTTTCAAAACGAAGTTGTTGTGAGCTGTGTGAGTTGTTGTTATAATAGTCGTGTGCAACACCAATAAGGGTTTGCGATTGACCACTTTTCAAAACGGTATTGGGTACATTACGCCTCTGATGTCTCAAAAAATCAAATCCCAAAAACTGTTGACGATCTAAAGCTATTGAAGTGCCAAAATCCAAATCGAGTTGGCCACGATTGCCAACTCCTAACTCCAAAAGACTGTTGTATTGGATTGTGCTTTCTTGACGTTGCAATTTAAGTGGTGTGGCTTTGTTGGGAACAAATGTTGAAACTACGGGTACTGCAAGTAACTTAAAATCGATTGGTATTTTCATTGATTTTAATGAATCAATGTCTTCGGGCACCGCTCTAATTTTGAACACATCAGAAAGGCTTGGGGTATAGGATTTGGTTACTTGCACTTCTTGAATACCCAGTTTCTCTTGGTCTTGAGCCCAAAGAACTCCACCAGACAAAAACAGTAGAAAAATAAGGTGCTTAGTTTTCATCGGGCGTATAATTTTGGTTTTCTGATTGGGATGTAGCTAGGGTGATTTTTGCCTTCAATTGTTGCGCAGCTTCTTGTACTTCTGGATATGCTGTAAAATTTTCAATAAGGGTGTCTAATATAAATTGAGCTTGAAATGGATCGTCAGTTGCTTGGAAATTTTGAGCCATCAATAACAGGCTTTTTGCACCCCATATTCCAGAATTGCTATGATTTTGCGAAATACTAGCTATGGTAGTGTTCGAGCCGGCAAAATCGCCTCTTTGGGCTTGCAGAGTGGCTTTAAAGAAAAGGGCTTCTGCTGCTCGGACGTCATCAGGGGCATTTTCTAAGGCTAAAAAAGCGGCTTGTGCCTGTATACTATCCCCTACTTTAAGTGCCGAATGCGCCAGTATATCATAGGCATCCCATTTGATCTTGGGGTCCAGGTCTGGGTATGTAATTATTTGCTGCGATCGTGTTTTGGCTTCCTCATAAATTTGAGTTTCATAAGCCGCTTTCATAAGATTGAATTGCGCATATCTTTTGTTTTCTTCAAAGCTGGCGATGCTGTCCAAACGCCTCCAAAGCGGAATGGCAGCTTCCTTTTCTGGGGTGTTTGTGGCTGCTATAGCAGCTTTTACAAGTGCTTTTTCGGTATATTCATTTATTGGAAGAAAACCTATTTCACGATAAATATCTAATGCGTTGCTCCAATCCTCTTGCTCATAATAAAGTTCGGCCAAATAAAATTTTGCGGTTAGTGTGTTGGGATTGTTTGGATAGGTGACGATATAATCTACCAGCAATTTTTGTGCTTGCTTTGTTCTGTTGTCCAAATAGTATTTTTCGGCAGCTAAAAATGCGGTTTGTGCCAACTCTACCTCACTGATGGAACTGATCTGATGGGTTTGTACAAATTGACGGAAGGCAGCCGTACTCCCCTCCTCTATGGCAATTTCTCTAAGGGTAGTTAGTGCTTGTTGTGCGGCAAGGTCTCGTGAGAATTTGAGAACAACGGTTTCCAAATCATTTTTGGCATAGTCGAGTTGTTCTAAGTTATAGTGCACCAACCCTTTATTGAGCAACGCCCTTGGTATGTAGGGGCTTGTAGGGTGATTTTGTATGAGTTTTTGATAGGTTATGAGTGCATTTTTGGCGTCTTGAGTAGAGGCATACGTATTGGCCAGCTCATAAAGTGCGTCGTCCAGATAGGGATTTTTTTGTGTTTGTTCAATCAAGGCTGCCAATGTGCTAATCTTTTGTTGATTGCGGTCGACAAATCCATAACTGATGCTTTTTTGATAGTATGCATAAAAAGAATTTTCGGGACGCAAGGCAATAACTTTATTGTACTGTTCCATTGCAGGCCAATAGTCTTTTAGCGCAAAGTGCGCATCGCCCATACGGGTATAAAGATCAATTTGGTAGGTGGCTGTAAGGGGTTTTTGATGTTTTAGTTGTTTTTCAAAAGCGGCTAAGGCTTGCGCATAATCTTGCAATTGAAAATAGGCATAACCCAACTGGTAGTAGAATTGTTTGCTTTCTTCTGGAGTGCTTTTGTTGCCTTGTTTTTCAAAATCTAAAAACGACTCAATGGCTAAAGAATAGCGCCCAAGCTCATAGGCGGCAACTCCCATCCAATAGGTTGCGCGGGCTTTGATGGTTTTGTTCTCGTTGCTACTTGCAGCCTGTTCTAAGTATTCAAAGGCCTGAGTATAATTTCCTGAAGTGTACCACTCAATGCCGTATAGAAATGCTACTTTTTGAAGTAATGCAGCATTGCGATAATTGTTTTTTGAAGTAAGAAGTGCTAGCGCTGCTTCGTAGTTGGCACCATTGGTGTACGAATTGATCAACAGTTTTTCTAACGCTTCAATCTCAGAATCGTCCGGATACCTTTCTATATATCTGAGTAAAACCTCTGCTGTGTCTTCGTAGGGATTGCCAATTTGATATGAAAGCTTGGCATATTGCAACAAGGCATCTTTTTGAAGGTCAGTATCGTAGGACATTTGAGCTGCGCTTCTAAACGCATTGAGTGCCTCAATTTTTTTTTGAGACTTCAGATAACAATCGGCCAGCATATAATATGCACTCTGCGCCAATGGTGTTTTAGAATTTATAATCTTGTTGAATTGGGCCGTGGCCGAGTTGTAGTCCCCAATGTGATAATAAACATATCCCAATTGATAATAGTCAACGGCTTCCCAACCCTTGCTGTTGCCTTGATAGGCTTGTAGAAAAGGTAAGGCATCTTCGAATTGCTTGAGATTAAAATAGCTCTCACCGATTATTTTGGACAATTGCGAGGTATTGGAGGCATCGGCTTTCTCGAGTTGGATTTTGCCCAATCGAATGGCTTCTTCAAAACGCCCTATTTTAAAATTCATGTCTACCTGAAAATAACCCAAATCGGTTTTTCTACTTCGGTTTGAAACTTGAGAAAAAGAAGAGCTTGCACCTTCATAGTCGTCTAACTGATAGGCAATGTGTCCGAGATAGTAATGGGCATCCGATTCGAACTTGGGATGGCTTTTTACGCGTTCTAGATAGGGTTTGGCCTTGTTGTAATTTTTGGTTAAAAAGAGGGTATAACCATAATTGAAGTTGTATCGAGGCTGCTTGGATTTTGTGATGTTTTTTAGGGTTAGGGTACGATACCATTTGAGTGCATAACTGTATTTTTCATTATTAAAATAATAATGTGCCAAGTCCAAGGCAATGGTGTTGCCCAATTCACTTTGGGGATAATCGGACAAAAATAAAAGACGTTTTTTTTCTGCGCCAGGAACATTTTGACGCAATGCAGCACTGAGTTTATAATAGTCCTCTTGCTCAAAATCCATAAGGGTATACCCATATTTGGGAACTATATGCCAGGCATTCTGTACCGTTGCATAACTTTCTAAATGATAGCGTGTTGCTGCTCTATTTTCAAAATCATAGCCCAGATTGAGGTACTGAGAAAATCCATTCTGAAAAAAAAGAAGAAATACAAAAAATAGAAAGGGTCGCATATTTTTCTGACGATACAAGATTAAATTTTTTGTCCTACATAATTAACGTTAAAAACTGGGACTCGGTATATTTTTTCATCAGTTTTTTAGAAAACTTTTTAATATCCAGTATTTTTATAAAAATTTAAACGCCAAAACATGTCCAAAGCCATCGTTTCATTTACCAATGCAACCCTTGCCCAAAGAGATAAAGTGGTCTTGGATCATGTCAATTTTGAAGTACTGCCAGGCGAGTTTGTTTTTCTCATCGGCAAAACCGGTAGCGGAAAAAGTAGCTTGATCAAAGCCCTCTATGGTGACCTCAAACTAAAATCTGGTGTGGGTCATGTGGCTGGCTATGCTTTGGAATCCCTAAGTCAAAAAAACATCCCGAATCTCAGAAGAAGTTTAGGGGTCGTTTTTCAAGATTTTAAATTGTTGCCCGATCGAGACATTTATGACAACCTGTCTTTTGTGCTTCGGGCTACAGGTTGGACGGATAAGACCAAAATCAACCAAAGAATTCAGGATGTTTTGGAATTGGTGGGGGTCGATGTCAATACCAAAAAATATCCTTTCGAAATTTCGGGTGGGGAGCAACAACGGATTGCTATTGCACGTGCTTTGCTCAACGAGCCACAGCTGATCATTGCCGATGAGCCAACGGGCAACCTCGATCCAGAAACGAGTAAAGAAATTATGCAGCTCTTTAAGACCCTACATCAAAAAGGAATGACCATACTTATGGCGACCCACGATTATAACATGATCGTGAAGTTTCCCGGCAAAATTTTTCAATGTGAAAATCAACAGATTTTCGAAGTAGTGGCCCAAAAAAATTAAGCTTTCGCTTGCTGGCGCTTGCGGTCGTTTTCGTTAAGGAAAATTTTTCGTAATCGCAATGAATTGGGGGTGACCTCTACATACTCGTCTGCCTGAATATACTCTAGGGCTTCTTCTAAACTAAATTTGATTGGGGGTGCCAATTTTACCTTATCATCGCTCCCGGAAGCACGCACGTTAGAAAGCTTTTTGGTTTTTGTTACATTGATAACCATATCGTCGGGGCGGCTATTTTCTCCGATTACTTGTCCGGTATATACGGGTTCGTTGGGATGGACAAAAAACTTGCCCCGTTCTTGAAGTTTGTCCAATGCATATGGTATGGCTTTGCCATTTTCCATCGAAATCAGCGAGCCGTTGATTCTGCCGGGTATGGTCCCTTTGTAGGGTTCGAAGGCTTTAAAGCGATGGTTCATAATCGCCTCGCCGGCAGTGGCCGTAAGCAGTTGGTTGCGCAGTCCGATAATGCCTCGCGAAGGAATACTAAACTCGATCAGCATACGGTCCCCTCGAGGTACCATGCTCAACATTTCACCCTTTCTAAGGGTAACCATTTCTACCGCTTTACCAGAAAGTGTCTCGGGCAAGTCGATGGTCAATTCTTCTATCGGTTCACTTTTTTTTCCGTCAATTTCTTTAATAATCACTTGAGGTTGACCGATTTGAAGTTCATATCCCTCACGACGCATGGTTTCGATAAGAATCGATAGGTGCAACACCCCTCGACCAAAAACCAAAAAAGAATCCGACGATTGGGTTTCTTCTAGACGCATGGCCAAGTTTCTTTCTAACTCACGTTCTAAACGTGTTTTGATGTGTCGCGAGGTGACAAATTTGCCTTCTTGTCCAAAAAATGGCGAGTCGTTGATGGTAAAAAGCATACTCATCGTAGGTTCATCAATGGCTATTGTAGGCAATGCTTCGGGATGTTCAAGATCGGTTATGGTATCTCCAATATCAAAATCTTCTAGCCCAACCAAAGCACATAGATCACCGGTTTGTACATGATCGACTTTTTTGCGGCCCATCCCTTCAAAAACGTGCAGCTCCTTGATGCGTGACTTTACAATAGTCCCGTCGGGCTTTACTAAAGCAACTGCTTGATTGGCCGACCAATTTCCGCGATGCAATCTTCCGATGGCTATACGACCGGTGTAAGAAGAAAAGTCTAAGGAAGTAATTAACATCTGTGCAGCGCCTTCTAAAGTTTTGGGGGCAGGGATGTGTTCCAAAACCATATCCAACAAATGGGCAATGTCTGAAGTTGGAGCGTTCCAGTCTGGGGCCATCCATCCGTTTTTGGCTGATCCATAGATGGTAGGAAAGTCCAATTGCCATTCTTCTGCTCCAAGGTCAAACATCAAATCAAAAACTGCATCCTGTACCATATCGGGCGTGCAATTTTCTTTATCTACCTTGTTGATCACAACCAAGGGTTTCAACTTCATGTCTATGGCTTTTTGAAGGACAAACCGTGTTTGCGGCATCGGTCCTTCAAAAGCATCGACGAGCAATAAAACACCGTCGGCCATATTGAGCACACGTTCTACCTCACCTCCAAAATCAGCGTGGCCGGGTGTGTCAATCAAATTGATTTTTACACCCTTATAGGTTACCGAAACATTCTTTGATAGAATTGTTATACCACGTTCTTTTTCAAGATCGTTATTATCCAAAATGAGTTCACCTGTCTTTTGGTGTGCTTCGAAGAGCGCACAGTGATGCAATATTTTGTCAACTAAAGTAGTTTTGCCGTGGTCAACGTGGGCAATGATCGCAATATTTCTCAAATTGGACATCAAAAAAATTTTGCGGCAAATATAGGTGATTAAAACCAGTAGCAGTCGTATTTTATCGGCAAAAAATTAGCAGCTTCTAGAAAGATGATTAGACCGTTTAGCACAGGAAAGCTGATGGCTGATTTCTGTGCACAAATTACCGCTGCGCAAACCTAAAATAACCGTTGATTGTTTGTAGTGATCGCGCGTGCAAAATGCGTATATTTGTGGCATATTATTTGCCTGTAGGCAAATGTTCATTGAAATTTGGGGTCGACTGGTTTTGACAGCAGGTTGTTTAGAACGGTAAGCAAGTCGAGCGCTGATACACAGCTCGTAAATCTTATGTTTCAACTTTTTTAAATGGCGAAAATAATTACGCTCTAGCTGCATAATTAACTGAATTATAGTACGTTAATGCCAAGTCCCGACTAGGTCGGGAAGCTGGATGTCTCAGGATAGCCCTTGTTGACGGCGATCTACTTTGAGGCACCATAAAAGTCAACATCGAAACACTGGCGTGTCGGAGGTGTTTTTCAACTTTAGACACTAAGCAAGGTGTAGGCAGTTTTTGGTCAGCATCTTGACGAAAATCAAACAAAAACTAAACTTGTAGAAAGCTCTTTTAAAGCTTGTTTGGACGCGGGTTCGATTCCCGCCGACTCCACTTTATCAATTGATCATAACCCGATTCTTGTGAGGTTATAATGGGATTTTAAAACATCAAATCAGATGTTTCATGCACCCTAAATTAAAACTGTACCAATTAGATAAACTATAAAACAGATCCATCAGGATTTGAACCGTAGTGCACTATGGAAGAATTGAATTTTTAGGACTTTTTAGCCCTAATATGCAATGCATCGTTTTAATTTTAAAACCCGTTCTAAAATTGCTTTTGGTTCAAAAACATTTCCTTTGATTTGTTTAGTATATTGTGTTGATAGATATTTAGATCATCAAAAACACAACCATCATCGAGAAAGAAGCTGGAAATACTGATTTTAAAGCCTTTGGAAAAAAAATGGCGCAGACCTATCTTATCTTTATAAGTATGGTTATACTACTCTTTAGTAGTATTATTTATCTGGACACACAGCCATCCGAAACCCACAAAACAGATTATCCTGATGAATTGGATATAGAAGCACTTGTTTTGCAATCCGAAGATCAAAAACTCATTTATGGCTATACCCTATTTACAGCTACAGATCAGCTCATCGGGCCACGAGCCTCAAAAGTCGAAAAGCAAATTACGGGTAATGCCCTACAATGTACCAGTTGTCATCTAAACGATGGGATCAAACCGTATGGAATACCGCTTTATGGTGTGACAGAACGGTTTCCACAATACCGTGGCCGAGAAGATAAAATAGGCACCTTGGCAGAACGTATTAATGGTTGTTTTACACGCAGCATGAATGGTATTTCTTTGGATGAAAACTCTGAAGAGATGAGCGCCATGCTACACTATATTGGTTGGCTGGATCAGTTTATGCCACCCAAAGATGTCGAGTTTGGCAACGGACTAAAACCAATCGACTTACCCAACCGAAAAGTAAACTTGATCGCTGGTGCAGACGCCTATCAAAAACATTGTGCACTATGCCATAAATCCGACGGGCAGGGTCAAAAATCCCCCGAGAACAACACCTATATATACCCACCACTTTGGGGCAACCATTCGTACAATAATGGCGCCGGAATGAACCGGGTGATTACTGCAGCACAATTTATAAAATACAACATGCCCTTTGGGATATCCCATGATGCCCCCATACTCACCGACGAAGAAGCGTATGATGTAGCCGGTTATATCAATCAGCAAAAACGTCCACAAAGAGCCCTGCTCGAAAAAGATTTTCCAACCCTGATCAAAAAACCCGTATCTACCCCCTACCCACCCTATGCGGATGATTTTTCGATAGAACAACATCAATTGGGCCCTTACCAACCAATAATTGCCTACTACAAAGAAAAATATCAAATCACTAAAACCAAGTAGTATGATCAAAAACATGCTTGTAATTATTTTGGGGGTATCGAGTTTTATGACACCCTTGTTTGCACAAAGTCCCTACGAGGGGTATTCAATAGAAGATTGGCAAAAGCAGTTAGAAACAGAAGGTGTTTTTCTAAGTACGATAGACACTACCCTTTTTAAAACCCACCTTAAAACCTTAACCGCTCGACCTCATGTTGCCGGTAGTAAAACCAACGAGGCGGTACAGCAATACCTTACTAAGGTAATGTCCGAAGCAGGGTTTGAAGTAACCCCCTATCCTTACGATGTGTATATCCCTAAAGAACCAGGCACCTCAGTCATCGAAATCGTTACACCCACCCGAGCAACAATCAATCAACAAGAAAACATACTATCCGAAGACCCCTTTTCTAATGACCCATTGTTATGGAAAGGTTGGAACGCCTTTTCGGGTAGTGGTGATGTGACGGCACAGGTGGTCTATGCCAATTATGGGCGAAAAGAAGATTTTGAAACGCTCAAAAACATGGGAATTGAAATTCAAGGAAAAATAGTATTGGCCCGCTATGGCGGCAATTTTAGAGGATATAAAGCCCTATTTGCAGAAGCCTATGGCGCTGCTGGGCTAATCATATTTACCGATCCAAAAGACAGCGGTTATACCAAAGGGCTTGTCTATCCGGAAGGGCCCTATTATAACGAAAGTACGATTCAAAGAGGATCCCTCTTAACCACAGACTTCACCGGAGACCCCCTCACGCCTTTTGAACCCGCACTACCTTTAGATGGTAAGAAAAAAATAAAACGTATCGATCCCAAAGACGCCCAATTGCATCACATCCCGGTCACACCAATATCGTACAGCGCCGCAAACCAAATAATGGAACAAATGAAAGGCGCTCCTGTACCCCCATCGTGGCAGGGTGGATTGCCATTTACCTATCGTCTAGAGGGTGGAGCTTCGTTGCAGCTGCGCCTAAAAGTGGATCAAAAAATAGATTTTGTTCGGGCCCGCAACATTGTTGGTGTACTTAAGGGCTCCGAATTTCCAGATGAGTGGGTCATCTTAGGATGCCATTATGACGCTTGGGGTTTTGGGGCAACCGATCCAAATAGTGGAACGGCAATGTTATTAAACCTTAGCCAAACACTTGGCAAACTGGCCAAAAAAGGATTTCGCCCAAAAAGGTCCATTCTTATAGCACATTGGGATGCCGAAGAATTTGGCGTCATTGGATCGAGCGAATGGGTCGAACAACTAAAAGACCAATTACAAGCCAAAGCTGTTGCATATATGAATTTTGACGGGGGCGTTTCCGGTAAAAATTTTGGTGCTTCCGCAGCACCTACCCTAAAAAAGCTCCTCGTGGAAGCTTCTAAAAAAGTAAACTATCCCTACACCCAACAGTCCTTATTCGAATTTTGGAAAAAAGACAAGCTCCATGAACCCAATATTGGCAACTTAGGAGGCGGCTCGGACCACATTGCCTTTTATATGCATGCTGGTATCCCATCGCTTAGCGGAGGCGCAGGAGGACCCACAGTTTACCATTCTAACTATGACAGTTTCGAATATTATCAACGTTTTGTAGATCCCGAATTTCAAATGGGCCCTATGGTCGAAAAAATGGCAGGAATCATGGCCCTACGATTGGCCAATGGAACGCTAATTCCCTACAACCTCAATCGTTATGCAACTGATCTTCAATTGCATTTTGATAACGCAACTGCTAAAATCCAAAAATACCAACCCGATTTTACCGGCTTTACTCAAGCACAAGATGCGATTACCCAACTAAAAATAACTTCGCAACAACTCACCATAGCACTCGATCAACAACTATCCAGCGACATGATCAGTACAAAAAAACGTAAGGCAATCAATCGACAATTATTGGATTTCGAAAAAAGTTTTTTATCCCAAAAAGGAATGTATTTTGGTCGTTGGTATCAATCCCTTTACGCATCATCAGACCCTTTTAGTGGCTATGCTGCATGGATTTTACCTGGTCTAGAATACGAAATTGCACTTCAAGCTACCAACCGCCTAGAAGAATGGGATCGCAGATATACCGAAGCCATTCAACTTCTAAACCAAAAAATGCAAACACTAACTAACAGCCTATAAGCCCATATTTGAACTAATATTTAAATCATGAAACTAAAAATCATTTTACTGCTAAGCTGCTCCTTTATACTCGCCCAACAAAGTTTGATGGGACAACAAGATCCGATCGTCAAAAAAATCATTGAGGAGGGGCAAAATAACTCCCAATTAGAGAACCTCGCACATGAACTTTTGGACGGTATTGGACCTCGATTGGTAGGCACACCACAAATGCTAAAGGCACATGACTGGGCCATATCAAAATACCAGCAATGGGGCATCCAAGCACAAAAAGAACAATGGGGCAAATGGAAAGGATGGGAACGTGGTAGTTCGCATTTTGACATGCTCACTCCCCGATTTCAAACCCTAGAAGGGCGCCAGTTGGCCTGGAATCCCAGCACCTCAAAAAAAGGAGTTACCGCAGAAGTAATTGGCTTGCCAAATGTTAAAGACTCCTTAAGTTTTCAACGTTGGCTTACAACAATTAAAGGGAAGCATATCCTTGTCTCAATGCCACAACCTACAGGAAGACCCGACTATAACTGGGAAGAATTTGCCACTTTAGCTTCTTTTGAAAAAATGAAAAACCAGAGAGAAGCTCAAGTCAAAGCATGGAATGACAACATCGAGCTAACGGGTTATAACTCCCGTAGTATCATCGAAGTTCTCGAAAATGCAGGTGCAGCCGGGATTATCTCAAGCTATTGGTCAAGAGGATTTGGTGTAAATAAAGTATTTAGCGCCCGTACCAAAAAAATTCCTATGATTGACATGGGGCTCGAAGACTATGGCATGCTCTACCGTCTTTATGAGAGCAACCAAAAACCCACTGTCAAGATCCTTGCACTTTCAAAAGATTTGGGCGAAGTACCCACGTTCAATACCATTGCAAAAATTGAAGGGGTCGAAAAACCAGACGAATATGTCATCTTATCCGCACATTTCGACTCATGGGATGGCGGTACAGGAGCTACAGACAACGGTACTGGAACGCTTGTCATGATGGAAGCCATGCGAATTCTCAAAAAAAGTTATCCCAATCCCAAAAGGACGATTCTTGTAGGACATTGGGGAAGTGAAGAACAAGGATTAAACGGTTCACGGTCGTTTGTCGAAGACCACCCCGAAATGCTTTCTAATATTCAAGCTGTATTCAATCAGGATAATGGAACAGGTAGGGTTGTGCGAATTTCAGGTTCAGGATTTGTCAATGCGTATGACTATCTGGGTCGTTGGTTGGCCGAAGTGCCCAAAGAGATAAACAATGAGATAGAGACCGATTTTCCAGGTATGCCCAGCCGCGGGGGAACAGACCATGCCTCATTTTTGGCCGCTGGTGTACCTGCTTTTAATCTTAGTGCCCTAAACTGGTCCTACTGGGATTATACTTGGCATACAAACCGAGATACCTATGATAAAATCGTTTTTGATGACTTGCGGTCCAATGCTATTTTGACGGCAATTCTTGCCTACAAGGCAAGCAGCGACGAAGAAACCACTTCTAGAGAAAAAAGAGTTATGCCAATAAACCAAAGAACAAACGAACAAGAAGAATGGCCCAATCCAAGGAAGCCGAGAAGAGACGGTACCCAGAATTAATACAAATGCTACGAACTCAGAAAATTTTAATACTCCTATTCCTAATCCTATTAGGATGCAAAAAAGAACCCAATGGATCGGACAAATCCTCAATTTTTGCCGTTGATCCTCTGGGCAGTAGTTTACCGTATCTTGTCGTGCAGACTGATGAAACCATCCAAAATGAACCTAAGGTTCCGGGGACACTAACAGTTTATGTAGAAGGCAAGGAACAGTTCAAAACCACAATTGGGATCGAATATCGAGGGTCTACATCCTATCGCTTATCAGACAAAAAATCCTATGGCGTAGAAACTTGGGATGAGGCTGGAGAAGACGTTTCAGTGTCACTTTTAGATTTTCCTGAAGAAGAAGACTGGATTTTGATGGGGCATGTGTACCGTGCGTCCACCAATACGATTTTTGATCCTACCTTGATGCATCACTATTTGGGTTACGAGTTGTCACGAGCTGTTGGTCGGTATGCCAGCAGAGGCAAATATGTAGAACTAGAGGTCAATGGGGATTATAAAGGGGCCTATATTTTTATGGAAAAACTCAAAAGAGACAAAAACCGAATTGACATCAAAAAGCTCGATGAAGATGATACAGACCCCGAGCGGATTACGGGTGGATACATTCTTAAAATTGATAAAACTTCGGGAAGTGATGTCGCCGCCGATCAACCCTTAGAATACTATGAAAACAACTGGGATGACGACGCCAAGTATAGTGAATACCTTGGGTTTAGATCACAGTTCGACATCTTTGGCAATCCGTTGAGCACTCCACCATTTGGTCCACCCTACCATGCAGAACAGTATTTAGAAACCTATTTCTTATACGAACATCCAAAAGCCGAAGACATCACAGCGATACAAAAAGAATATATTCAAAACTATATCCTCAATTTTGAAAAAGCCCTCTTAGAAGATGATTTCGAATCTGAAACCCGTACCTACACGGATTATATCGACCTAGAAAGTTTTGCTGATTATTTTATTCTCAATGAATTGACAGGCAATATAGATGCCTACCGCTTGAGCACTTATCTCCATAAAGATCGAGACGGCTTACTCAAAATGGGGCCCCTCTGGGACTTGAATATCGGCTATGGAAGACAAGGTCGTGTTCCCGTAACGGATTGGATTGCGAACTACAACAACTATGTTGATCGGGATGCGTGGATGGTCCCTTTTTGGTGGCCGCGGCTTTTGCAGGATCCTGTGTTTAGAAATACGGTAAAAAATCGCTGGCAAGAATATCGTCAAGGAGCTCTCAATACTTCAAATGTATTGGGCAAAGTGGACCAAACGGCAAATTCGCTCATCGACAATGGCCTCATAGACCGAAACTATACCCGTTGGACTGGCATTAGCGTTGATTATGAGCAAAGTGTCAACGCGCTCAAAACCTATCTCTCCAACCGATTGGATTGGATGGACAGCACCATTGGAGGCTTTTAGTGCAAAAAATTATTCATAAACTGTCGGTACCAACCGGAGTGTATGACTTGATGTTTCTTCTATTTTTTCCTTTGAAAAAAATAGGGGAAAATAACGGTCTTCTGCCCAGTCTTTATACAAGTTATTGTAGAAGGGGCTTTCTGGATCTCCGGATTGTCCAGGGCTGTTTGTTCCCAGAGTCATATCCCAATCATTGGTATCAACCAATATTCTAAAAGTAGCTCCGCTAGATTGACGATCGTTAGACCCTGTAGAACCCGGAGTATAGGCGTTGCCACCTCTTGGGAGTGCAGGGTGATTGAGCTTTTCTGCTAATTGTTTTTTCACAACCGTTCCCAAGGCATGGGTAATCGCACTATGCTTGAAATCTGCTTGTCCGTAGCGCCAGCCCGACGGGTCTTTTCCCAACCGTTTTTCTAACTCAGAAATCGCCTGCTTAAAAGTCTCTTTTAAAAATTCATTTCGAGCGGCTTGGGGGTTTTTTCCAAATAGTGACGATGTCGGGTTGGTGAGCAGATCGATGACTTTTTTGAGTTGTAAAGAACGGATGTATTGTTGCGCTTGTTCCGGTACAAAGCGCCGGTGTGCTTCTTGCAACAATTCTTGCTCCCAACTCACATAAATAGCCGCAGCAATTGCGTCAGGTGTCAATTGATAATCCCAGTTTTTAAAGTACATCATGGCGGCCAAAACTTCGGGTTGCTCAAATGCAATATCGGAAAGTAAAGGGACTAATATCTGTGCAGGAAGTGAGGTATAATCTACTTGCAGTTGCCGCATATCCTCCATGCTAAAGTTCTTTTGTTGGGCAAGCACTTGATTGACTCTATCCCCGCGATAGGGATCGGACCAGGAGTAGCCAATGGCATTCCAATGGGTATAGTCTGATGGTGTTACATTTTGATTTGCCGTTGCTATAAAACCAGAAGGTGGGTTGTAGGCATGGGGCTTCTCGATGATGGGCAGATAGCCGGCCCATTCATAAGAACCATCACCAGGTATGGGCACCAGTCCACTAAAATTTTCTCGAATGGGTGCAATTCCTACAGCTTGCCAACCAATATTGCCTTGCCGATCGGCCCAAATCATATTTTCTCCCGGTATATTGCTATAGTTGCATGCCGCCCTAAAACTTTCCCAATCCGTTGCCTGATCCATACGCAAAGAGGCCAAATATGGTGCCCCTCCAACCTCCTGCCATGCGCATCTGACTGCGACAGCTTGTAGTTTTTCTTTATCGATATAAGTAACCGGACCATGACGGGTATACATCAGCGTTCTCACTACAGGTTCTTGATCTTTTATTGCAATGGTGGTGGTTTCTTTTTCAAAATTTTCCCATTTTCCTTGATATAAATATTGGTCGGGGTTTTGGGGATTAAGTCTGTAAATCATAAGATCTTCTCCGTCTGTTCTAAAAACAGTCAAACCCCATGCACCATGGGTGTTGTGTCCGATTGAAACCCCGGGTATTTCGGGTTCTCCACCTCCAATAACATCCCATCCTGGAGCGTTGAGATGCACCATATAGCGCAATGAGGGCGTTGCTACGGTTCGGTGTGGGTCATTGGCCATAAAGGGCATGCCGCTTTTCATTTTTTTACCACTTACAACCCAGTTGTTACTTCCAAGGTGCAACGAATCGATACGGTTGGACTGAAAATCGTTGAGCGCCATGAGTTGCGTCTCTGCACGGTATTCGGGTACAACATCTTCTAACTCAAAACGCAGGGCTGATCGATAGGCATAATACGGGGCTAATAAATCTTCAAAGAGCAATTCTTTAGGGATTCGCTGATCCAGAACCAAATCAGGGTCTTGGGGATGTAGCCAAAGTAACTCCTTAACTTTTTCGGGACCCAAAGTGGCTACCGCACGACCGATTTGCAATTCTTCGCCGATATTTCCAAGAAGCCCTTGATGTCTCGAAATAACGACCTCTGGGGTCCAACGTTGGGGTTGTATGCCCATGGCTTTGAAGGTTTCGGGCAACTGCTCTGGAGTTTGGTTAATCTGATCGATATATGCATTTACTCCGGCCACAAAAGCCTCTATAATTTCGACTCCATCGGGATGATAATGTGCCATTTCTTCTTGCATGTCCCCCCGAAAACGAAACAGGCGGGTGCCATAATCACGCTCGAGCGCTTTTTCTCCTAAAATCTCGGCAACAGTACCCGTAGCTTGCCTACGCCAAATCTCAAATTGAAAAAGACGATCGCTTGCTGCGGCATAACCTTGTGCGAAAAATAAATCGCGTTGATTTTCTGCATAAATATGATTGATGCCCCATTGATCTCTAATGATATTTACCTGAGCCTCCAATCCGGCAATCGAAACCTGCTGTTCTTTGGTATTTTGACAAGAAAAAACCACAAAAAATAAAAAGATGGATGAAATATGTTTGGTCATAACTATAGTCTTTCAAAAAAGAAAAATTAAGAATTTTAATTGAATATACCCGAATAGGTGTTTGCAATGTGTTAAAACAAATTAGAAAAATCCGACTATTGAAGCGAATTAGCTACATTTATTCAAAATTTTAAACATGCGTAAAACGAATCTTATAAAAAGCCTATTTATGGCCTCCCTGATTTTAGGGTGTGCGTCAGAAGTCGAACAAACAAAAGGGATTGACCTCCAATTGATGGATAAAAATGTATCCCCTGGTGAAGATTTTTTCAGTTATGTAAACGGATCCTGGTACAAAGATGCTGAAATACCCGATGATCGAACACGCTGGGGAAGTTTTGATGAACTTCGAGAAATGACAAGCAACGATATGATGAGTATCGTCACAAAAGCTTCTCAAGAATTGAAAAAAACCTTAGACAACAATTATGAAAACCTCAGCGATCAGCAAAAAGCCGTACAACTTTTTGAGCTGATCACCGACACGCTGAGTCGCGATCAAAATGGAATTGCGCCTCTTAAACCTTTTTTAGAAAAGATTGAAAACATTCAAAACTTAAGTGATCTACAAGATTATTTGGCCGCGATGGAACCTTATGGAGGTGGTGGTTTTTTAAGTTTTGGTGTATCACCCGATTCTAAAGACAGCAACAAAAAAATCACCTACCTCGGCCCCGGCTCTTTAGGATTGTCCGATCGGGATTATTATTTGTCCGATGACGAAGGATCCAAAAAAGTTAAAGAGCAATACAAAACACATGTAGAACGCATGCTACTTATTGTAGATCCAAATGCTGAAAACGCAGGTGACCAAGCCGCAAACATCGTTGCACTCGAAACCAAAATGGCAGCAGCAAAATTGGATAAGGTAAGTCGTAGAGACCCCAACAAAACTTATAATCCTACAGCGATTGAAGATCTGCAAAAAATGACCAAAACCATTGACTGGAAGCGCTTTTTTAGTCAAATTGGAATTGAAAAAGAGACTTTTAATGTCTCTGATGTAGGTTATTACAATACCCTAGATCAAATCCTAAACAGCAATGCATTGACGGATCTAAAATCGTATTTGCGTTGGACGCTCATCAACCGATCGGCATCCTATCTAACCCAAGAAATGGAACAAGCGGATTGGGAATTTTATAGCAAAATATTGCGCGGAGCAAAAACACAAAGACCACTAGACAAACGGGCTTTACAGACCGTAGACTGGACCCTTGGCGAAGCCCTGGGCAAGCTGTATGTGGCCGAAAAATTTCCTCCAGAAGCTAAAACTCAAATGGAAGAAATGGTTGCCAACCTCATAGAGGCCTATACCATTCGGATTCAAAAACTGGATTGGATGGATGAAGCAACCAAGAAAAAAGCCATCGAAAAATTGGAGAAAATGACCATTAAAGTGGGCTATCCAGATCAATGGAAAGACTATGGTGGCCTCAATCTAAACCCGGGTCAAGATGCTACATATTTTGATGCCATGATGGCCATTTCGGCGTTTAATTTTTATGATGATCTCAAAAAACTCGATATGCCGGTCGATAAAACCGAGTGGTTTATGCCCCCACAAACGGTCAATGCCTATTATAATCCTTTGTATAACGAGATTGTTTTTCCTGCAGCAATTTTACAACCCCCCTTCTTTAATTTCAACGCCGATGCGGCTGTAAATTATGGAGGAATTGGGGCTGTGATCGGCCATGAAATTTCACATGGCTTTGACGATTCTGGTGCAGATTATGATGCAGATGGTAGTCTGGTCAATTGGTGGACCGATAAAGATCTCAAACAGTTCGATGACCTTGGGCAAAAGTTAGCTGACCAATACAGTGCTATCGCGGTGCTCCCCGATGTGTACATCAACGGAAAATTTACCCTTGGTGAAAATATTGGTGACTTGGGCGGTGTTAATGCCGCTTATGATGCTCTGAAACTCCACCATGAAAAAAATGGCACCCCAGAGCCTATCGATGGTTTTACTTCTGAGCAACGCTTTTTTATCTCGTGGGCAACAGTTTGGCGAACCAAGATAAGAGACGAAGCATTGAAAAATCAAGTACGTGTAGACCCGCATGCTCCTGGCAGACAACGTGCAGTACAGACACTAAGAAATATAGATGCTTTTTATCAAGCGTTCAACATCAAAGAACAAGACTCCGTTTATTTAGCTCCAGAACAACGGGTTTATATTTGGTAAAATATTTTAAAAAAAAAAGCCTCTTTAAAAGAGGCTTTTTTTATACCCAATCATTTTATAAATGGAGATTGCAGCACGTGGATAAAAATCTCTATACCCTGAAAATAATTTCCTAAGCGCAAATTTTCGTTAGGGCTGTGTTGGTTGTTATCAAGATTTACTGTCGGTAGCCCAATAGCCGGTATCCCCAGCTGATTGACAAATGGCGAAATCGGAACTGAGCCTCCGCTGGTTCGGATTTTTACGGGTGCTTTTTGAAAATAATCGGTCATCAATTTTGAGAGCCACTGACCTTCAGGTCCTGATACAGGAGTTCTAAATGCCGGATAGTGTATCCCATAATTTAGCCGTGCTATTTTTGGATATTGCATCCGTTCATCGTCAGAAGGTTCGTGGTCCAATACCGTATAACCCCTACTTTCTATGTGTTGTATGATCCGCTCAATGAGTCTTTCGGGTTGTGACTCCAACACCAACCGAATGTCAATCTCTGCCGTAGCAGTAGCCGGGACAATGGTTCTTTTTTCATTACCTACCCACCCACTTTGCATGCCTCGTATATTAAGTGAAGGAAACTGCAAAGACTCCTGATAGTTGTTTCCTACAGCGTCAACAGCATTTATTTTGGTTCTTTGTTTTATGGCTTGCTCCTCTTGAGGTACCGCTTCAAGCAGCGCTTTTGTGGCTGTATCTAGCATAATGCCGTCATAATACCCAGCAATTGTGACGCGACCTTGATCGTCTTTCATAGAGGCCAATAACTGGCTAAGGTTTAGTGCAGGATTGGGAATATAATTGCCATAATGTCCACTGTGTTGTGGAATTTTGGGGCCATATGTGGTAAGGGTTAAGGTTGCAATTCCGCGGTTACCAAAAACCAAAGTGGGTTCGCCAGATGTATGTACTGGACCATCCAATATCAACAACAAATCTGCCGCAAGTTGGTTTTTATATTTGGCCACTGCTTCCGGTAAACCGGGCGAACTTTGCTCTTCTTGATAATCCAAGATCAACTTGATGTTATAAGCGGCTTTTATTTTTTCTTTTTGTAAAAATTTTAATGCGTGTAGAAACATGACAAACGGACCTTTGTCATCCGATGTAGAACGAGCAAAAATCCTCAAATCTTCAACCTCCGGCCCTTTTAGATTGTCCCAAGAAACGGTCTTAAAACCATCCGCTTCAGGTTGCTTAAGAACGGGTTTCCAGGGGCTTTCTTGATTCCATTTTGAAAAATCTACGGCTTGACCATCCAAGTGCATATAAAAGGCAATTGTGGGCAATTGAGGGTTGACCTCTAAAGTGGCAAGAACTAATGGAAAAGCGGAGGTTTCGAGGGTTTGTATTTCGAAGCCTAATGCTTTGAGTTTTTGTTCACTCCACAACTTATTAGCTTGAAGTTCGTCACGATTTTTTCCGTCATTGGGTATTGATAAAAAAGCGATAAAATCATCCATCCCTTCAATTCCCAAATTTTGAGCAACCTCTTGATATGAACGCTGACCGTAGCCATAACTGAAGCTTATTAACAAGCTGATTATAATTAATCGAATCATAAAAATCTATTTAGTATATCACACTTCTAACTTACTGTTTTTTATAAAATTGAGGGCATCAATTTCAAATTTTGTAATTTGAGACTAAATAAACTATTATGGATAAAAGATCGTTTTTAAAACAGATGGGTGGCCTTGGAATGGCTGCTTGGGCATGGCCCGCAAACGGCTTTACAAACACCCCTTTAGATCATACTTTGCCCTCCCGCATTGAGGACGAGGAAACGTTATGGGAAACTGTGAGAAGTCACTACGACCTCAAGCCCGATTATATCAACTTAGAAAGTGGGTACTACAACATCATTCCGCAACCAACACTGCAAAAATTTGTTGGCCACATAAAACAGGTAAATATTGAAGGTTCCTACTATATGCGCAATCAATTGAATAATGACAAGCTCATTTTGCGAAAGCGAATGGCCGCTTGGATGGATTGCGACCATGAAGAGCTGGTGATCACTAGAAACACCACAGAATCATTGGATTTGATCATAGCGGGTTATCCGTGGCAGAAAGGTGATGAAGCGATCTATGCCGATCAAGACTATGGGGCAATGAAAGTGATGTTTGAGCAAGTTGCGGCACGACATGGTATAGTCAATAAAGTGGTATCGGTCCCCAATCACCCAAAATCGGATGATGAAATCGTAGCACTCTATGAATCACAAATCACCTCCAAAACAAAATTGATCATGGTGTGTCATATGATCAATATTACAGGACAAATTTTACCCATTAAAAAAATATGTGCTATGGCACATAAACACGGTGTTGAAGTCATGGTTGATGGCGCCCATTGTGTAGGACATTTTGAGTATTCATTAAATGATTTGGACTGCGACTATTATGGGTCTAGTTTGCACAAATGGCTTGCTACTCCATTGGGTGCAGGACTGCTGTATATCAATAAAAAAAGAACGGCCAAAATTTGGCCTTTGCTGGCAGACTATATCAAAGATACTTCAGATATCAAACGGCTAAACCATATCGGAACCCATCCTGTACATACCAATCTGGCCATCCACGATGCAATGGATTATCTCGAGTGGATGGGTCCGCTTCGAAAAGAAAAGCGCCTGCGTTTTCTACAAAATTATTGGACATCGGCTCTGAGAACTACACCAAATGTTTTAATCAATACACCATCAGATCCCGCACGCAGTTGTGGGATAGCTAATGTCGG
>JAFMLE010000003.1:0-11925 GCA_017852395.1 Flavobacteriaceae bacterium | reverse complement strand
TTATGACCTCGTTCTATTCTTTGAATAGCGGCTTTTTCCAAATTGGCGCGGCCTCCAAGAGCTGATTGGGAGAGCATTAGTTGCTTGCGTCGTGCCTTGACCTTTTGCCCAAATCGATAGTACAATTTTCTAAAATCTATTTCCTCCATCTCCAAAAATTGATTAATAAGAAATTTAGAGCCTAATCCGACAATAAAAGGCAACATATATGTATCCGTGTGATTTTTTTGACGTATCTTTAATTTGCTTGTTACTTGAAAAGCAACCCACACTCCAACTATAACTTTTTATTATAAAATCCAGAGGGCTTTAAGTCTCCATCATTTCATCTTTTCATTCTAGATTGGGTGATTTTTCTAATCCTTACCGTGAACTTAATCCCTCTGGTATTTATAGTACAGGGGGAAAATATTTTTTTACGAAATTTGCTTCATAAAAATATAAAGCGATGAATGAAGTCGGACGCTATTTTGGTGAATTTTTTCAAGCCTTTTGGGGTACCGCCCAATGGACCTGGCGTTCAATTATTTTTGAGGTGCCTTGGTATCAAAATTATTTTTGGGGCTTGTTGTTGATTTCGCTTTTGGTTTGGGGCTTGGAAATCGTTTTCCCTTGGAGAAAAAATCAAAGCATCATACGCAAGGATTTTTGGTTGGATGGGGTGTATATGTTTTTCAACTTTTTCATATTCAGTATTGCCATCAACGGATTCTACCGTTTATCTCTCTTATTTTTTTCACAATTGGGAATTGAGTCACATAGCTTAACCCTTGTACACATCAGCTCCTTGCCCACCTTTTGGAGCTTGTTGGTTTTCTTTGTGGTATTGGATTTTGCGCAGTGGGCAACCCATGTACTATTGCATCGTATTCCGTTTTTATGGCGTTTTCATCAAGTACATCATAGTGTAAAAGAAATGGGGTTTGCCGCTCATTTTAGATACCATTGGATGGAAAACATCCTGTATAAGCCCTTCAAAACACTCGCCATTATGCTTTTGGGTGGTTTTGAGCCCGAACATGCCTTTGTCATCCATTTTTTGGCTATAACCATTGGGCACCTCAACCATGCCAATGTAAAAATCAGTTGGGGGCCACTAAAATATTTATTTAACAGTCCTGTCATGCATCTGTATCACCATGCACATGACTTACCCGACAATCGTTTTGGCGTCAATTTTGGCATCAGTTTGAGTGTCTGGGATTATCTCTTTGGATTTAATTATATCCCCGAAGCGGAGGGTAAAATTGTTTTGGGGTATCCGGGTGATGCTGCCATGCCAAAAAATTTTTGGGGCCAATTGAGGCATGGTTGGAAGACAAAAAAAAGTTAATCTTTCCAATTTTTTGAGATTTCAAAAAACAGCTCTATAGACTTGGGATTTTTCATAGCCCCTGCTTGAACAACTTGATCCATTGCCCTACCCTCAAATAATTTTTTAATCGGGATTTCCATTTTTTTACCACTCAAGGTATACGGGATTTCGGGTACCGTAAACATAAGATCGGGTACATGCCGCGGGGAGCAGGTCGTACGAAGGTGTTTCTTGATTTCATTTTCAAATCCCGATTCGAATGCGGCATTATACACAACAAAAAGGAGGATTTGACTAACCCCAAAAGCATTTTTTGCCTCAACAACCAAGGTGTCTTTTACAAAAGCGAGTCGGTCTAAGGCTGCATAAATTTCGGCAGTACCAATTCGGATGCCATTTCGATTGAGCGTTGCATCAGAACGGCCCTCGACTTTGATTCCCCGATCGGGATCTACAGTGATCCAATCTCCGTGGGTCCATACCGTTTTATTGGAAAAAAAATAGGATTCATGATACCGTTCAAAATTGGTATCTCCCCAGAAGTAAAGTGGCATGCTGGGCATGGGTTGTGTCAATACGAGTTCGCCAGTTTGGTTTTCCACAGACGTTCCATTGCTATCCCAAGCTTCGATGGCCGCACCCAACATTTTGCATTGTAAAAATCCAGCAAAAACAGCCAACAATGGGTTGCCACCGATAAATGCCGAACATACGTCGGTACCACCACTTAATGAAATTATATGAACTTCGGGCAACCGGTTTTGCAACCCTACAAATGCATCTTCAGAAAGTGGCGAGCCTGTTGATCCAAGGGTTATGAGGGATGCCAAATCTTTGCAGTTTATCTCGGGTATTTGCTTTTTTACACTGGCACTATATAGTGGTGCGCCATTGCCAAAATGATGGATATTTGCCCGTTTTGCAAACCGCCACTGAACGCCCAGATCTGGATAATTTGCTGCACCATCATAGAGGCATAACGTAGCCCCACACAATAGCGACCCAAGGGCATAATTCCACATCATCCAGCCCGTGGTGGTGTTCCAAAAAAAACGCTGCCCTGCCTGAACATTTTGATGCAAGGCCAGGGCTTTATACTGTTCCAGCAGCATCCCTCCTGTTCGGTGTGTAATGGCCTTGGGCTTGCCCGTTGTTCCTGAAGAAAAAAGAACCCAAATGGGATGATCAAAAGCTACGGAAATGGGGTTTAGGTCATGAAACTCTTTGGTGTCAAAATCCCAATCATCATATTGATCTGAAAGTTCTTGAAGGCCTACCAAACTGGGCAATCGATTTTTTAGAACGTCAATTTTTGACGATTGATCATACCGTTTTCCGGCATAGGTGTATGCTTTATGAGCAAAAAGAAATTTTGGCTGCAATTGTTCAAAACGATCAATAACGCTATCGATTCCAAAATCTGGCGAACAACATGACCATACAGCACCCAAAGCATTGACGGCCAAAAAAAGTGCAACCGTATCAGGGTGATTAAGTAAAAAACCAACGACTACATCGCCTTTTTTAATACCATGTTTTGACAATTGATTTTTGAAAGTCGCAGCGCGTTTTAGCAGTGCATTCCAAGTGATATGACGTATGATTTCGGTCTCATCTGTTGCTATTAGAGCGATTTTATCACGCTGGGCATACCGCAACAGATGCGCTGTATAACTTAACTCAGCCCCTTGAAACCATTGTGTTTTGTAAAAGGGCGTTTTTGCAATCAATACGGATTGATAGGGTTTAGCATAGGTTACCTCAAAAAAAAGGGTAATTGATTCCCAAAATTGATCTAAATTTTTGATTGACCAAAGGTGCAAATCATTGTAATTCTCGAATGAGATTGAAAATGATTCTGAAAGAAAATTAATGTATTTATTTAATGAAGCTTTTGACTTAAACTTATCATCAGGCTCCCAAATTTTCATTGTAAATTAAAAGTGTATTTTAATTAATCCTAAATTCATGATCATGATTTGACTTAATAGGATTATTTAATTCACAATTTTTGAATTCGAACTTACATTCGCCCTTAGGGTGTTGATGTGGTTCACATCCATGATGGTAATGATATTCTTTATTTTCGGAGTCATAATGCCCACCTCTCTTATCAACCGCACCTTCATGGAATAAATATGAATTTGAGAATCCAAAAATGAGTAATGCAATCAAAAAAATGTATAAATAACGGATTTTCACAATTTTACTTTTAAATATTCAAGTTAAATATATCTAAATAATGTGATTTTTATATATATTTATTAATTAAATTTAAATCAAAAGCCAACTTGAATGAGGAGTTTAATTCTTATATTTTTTCTTATTTTAACAAATATTGCTCAGTCTCAGGAGCAGGTTGTCATAAATATAGATTATACAAAAACTAAAATATTTTCGACTAGAGCAGAATTAGTAGCAGAACTAAACAAAGGTGAAAATTTTAATGGGTCTCTATGGATTGAAGGTTATGAGGGATCATCAGATGTATCAAGTACAGTCGAAATCTTTATAGAATCTGTTAAGGTAGCTGATATTTCAGAAAATGAAAATTTTAATCTTAAAACTTATGAATTTGAAGTATTTGACTTAGATCCTAATACGACCTACAGCTACAGATGGACATTAAAAGCAGAAGCCGGCTGGACAATAGAGACAGAATGGGAAATAATCTCAACTCCTGGTGGTTTTGGAGTATTACCAAATCAAGATTTTGAAATTCCAGAAGAAGGTTTAATCCCCGGTGACACAATAGGTGTAGTTGTTTACGAGAACAATTTTGAAAAATGGAAAAAAATTCAAACCAAATATAAAACTACTTTTGGTCTTAAGCCTTCTGGAGAATTATATGGTTGGGGGAAAAATGAATCAAATCAAATAGGGGCTAGGTCCAGAGAAGGTGAAGGTGTGGTTTATGGTCAAGCAAGAGTAACAATTCCACCATTTGGAAACCAAAAAAATGTGGACTTTGATGAGGATGGCTTTTTTGATGAAGACGAGTTTATATCTGGAACCGATGTCTTTGACCCGAATGATTTTCCTTCGGTAGATACGGACAGTGATTTCTTGTCGGATGCTTTTGAAATTCATAAGGGTTTAGACCCTAATGAACCTTGGCTCGGAGGTCAAATTTGGCATCAGGTTATTGACTTTTCAGATGGCAATGAACAAAATTTTAAGAATGCCTGGGAAGAGGGGCCTAATCATTATCCTTTTGTAGATGATCCCAATGACATATTTGGTCTTTTCGCAACAGATTTTGCACATCATGAATGGACCACCTTTGCTATCAATAAGTTTACTGGTGAACTTTTTGCTTGGGGATGGGATGAATTAGGTAATCAGTGGAATAAAAATAGTAATGAAAATGTCGGATGGGAATTTAAACACTACCCTTCACATTTTTCAAGATATAAGGCTCCTAATGTAAAATTCGAAAAAATATACACCAATTTAAATGTAAATGGATATGGTTGGGCTGGAAGTCCTAAAAGTCCAGTGGGATGGGATAATCCTGTAGTAGCTATAGACAGCGAAGGTAATTTATATGCATGGGGTGTAGTTGATGGAGTTATCGTTGACTATCCAATGCCAATTGGTCAGGGTTATAAATGGATTGATGTTGCCATAGCTGATAATATTATGGCAATTAGAGAAGATAGCCTTTTATTCGAAATTGGGACCAGTATTCCGATTTCTACATCCAAAATCCAAACAGATTCAGATGGTGATGGTGTACCGGATATTGATGATCCATTTCCATGGGATCCAAATGCATATTTAGATGCGGACAACGATGGAGCAGCTGATAATTGGGAAGAAAGTTGGATGCAAACTGATCCTAATAATCCAGATACCGATGGAGACGGTTACTTGGACGGAGAAGATCAACTTCCTAATGATCCCCTTTATCATGCAGATAATGATTGGGATGGTTTGCCCGACGAGTTAGACCCCGATGACAATGACTGGGACGTTGATGATGATGGTGCTCGAGATGGGGATGATGCTGATTTTTATGATGATGACCCTAATTACATCAATCCAAATAGAAGGTGGGATTGTGATCGTGATGGTCAATCAGATGAAGAAGAATGGGAAAGAGGATCCGATGCTTGTAAGTTAGATACTGATGATGATGGTATTGAAGATAAATACGATGCATTTCCTCGAAGTTTTTATTATTCAAAAGATAGTGATGGAGATGGACTGCCTGATGAGCTAGAAATTATTAATGGGTCCGATCCCAATGATGAAGATTCTGATGACGATGGCCATTTGGACGGTATTTCTCAAGCTACTCAAAATTCAATTCAGGGCGTGCTTAATAGTCTAGATTGTGATATTGATTGCAATCATTGGGAATATTTTTGGAGGTTTTGGGATTTAAATAATGATTGCAATGGTGATGGTCATATCACTCAAGATGAGTGGGAAAGACAGAGTTCTGAATGCCTTGATGGTGCCAATCTTAGAGATATGTATCCCAACGACCCTGAAGCTATTAAAAATAGTGATTGGGACGACCTTCACGATGGAATAGATGACGATGACGATAACGATGGGGTAAGCGATGTGGATGAGATCCGATTAGGAACTAATCCATTACGATGGGATGATAAACCCTTAGATTCAGATGGTGACAATGTACCTGATGTAATAGAAGAAGAGAAAGGTTTGGATCCTTTTAATGTAGATTCAGATGGAGATGGTCCTTGGGATGGTTGGGATTCATGGCCCTTAGACCCTAGTTTGAGACACGATCGTGATTTGGATAAATTAGAAGATTGGATTGAAGAAGAATATTTTAAAACAGACCCAGATAATCCTGATACCGATGGAGATGGAATTAGTGATAATGACGATCCCTTCCCCATTGATGGACGTTTTACAAAAGATACTGATGAAGATGGTCTTGCAGATGAATATGAAATTGAAATGGGATACAATCCAAATAACATAGATACCGATGGAGATGGATATTATGATGCCCCATGTAATGCGGATAAATTGGTCTATTGGACCGATGAATATGGAAATTCATGGTGGGATAATAACTGGAGAGAATGTGAGGGCTATTGGAAACGTGTTGATACCGATGGTGATGGTTTATGGAATGATGAGGACGACGATATTGATGGAGATGGTATATTAAATGAGGATGATAATGACTGGTACAACCATTGGGAATTCACAGAAACTACATGGAGAGGAGATGCATTTCCAAAAGATCCGAATGAGTGGGAAGATACTGACGGAGATGGAATTGGTAATAACGCTGACGACGATGACGATAATGATGGTGTATTGGATTCTAACGATGACTACCCGCTTGATGCACGATATAAACTAAATACGGATAAACCCACCTTGGAGAATGGTGGATATACTGACTGGAATAATAATAAAATCTTTGGTGAAGATTATGGCAACGATGGTTGGATCGATGAAATGGACCACAGACACTTTGATTTTATACCCGATGAAATAGATGAAGACGATGATGGGGATCTTTTCTTAGACGAAGATGAAATTTTTAATGGTACTGACCCGTTAGACTCTAAAGATTTTCCTGGTATTGGATTTACAGACACGGACAAAGACGGTCTTTCTAATAATTATGAAATCAATGTGTCTGGCTCTGACCCAAATAATTGGGATACTGATGGTGATGGAGTAAGTGACGGCTGGAGATATCCGGGGACTTATTGGGATGATAATTTCAGAATTTTTATAGAAATACCTAATGGATCTGCAACAACGGTCTCAAATCAGGAATATTATATTGAATTCCATGGACATAATCAACCCTGGGAAGATCGTATCCGGATCGAATACAAGTCTCAAGATATAATAACAGGAAATGAATTATTAAATTATTTTTCTAATAAAATTAATGCTATTGGAGGGGTAAAATACGATAACGGTCAAATTGAAACTATAACTTCTGAAGTTGTTTCTGGTACAAGATTGGTAATTAAAGGTCAAGACAATCAAAGAAATTTTCATTATGAAGCATTCAATACAGTTATTGATAATGGAAAACTTAATGTATTTAGACATGATCATGATAGCCATTCTTGGAAGGAGCATTTTTATCGGAGAAGAAATACAGAATGGTGGCATGATACTCAAAATTATTTTAACGGTAAAGGTTCTTGGAACCAAGAGCATCCCTATTTAATCGATGCTTTTCCAAATGATCCGAATGAATTTTGGGATACAGATGGCGATGGCATTGGAGATAAATCAGACGATGATATAGATGGAGATGGATTATCTAATTCCAATGATCAAAACCCTTATTATGCTGCAAATACAGATTTCACTGATACAGATGAAGATGGGGTTCCGAATTATTTAGATCAAGATGATGATGGTGATGGATGGTTAGATGTAGATGAAAAAGCAGTTGGAACTAATCATTTAAACTCCGGAAGCCAACCCGGTGGAACTGGTGACACAGATAGAGATGGGTTATCAGATGACTACGAAAGATCAATAGGGACCGATCCTGAAGACTGGGACTCTGATGATGATGGTATATCTGATGGTGGTAAATTCCCAAATTATGATTGGCAAAATCGAAATAATTGGGTAATAGTTCTTGAAATACCTAGTACTACTGCAAATGTAAAACTTAACCAAAACTATAATATTTATATCGAGGGAGATGGTAATAGAAATGAGGATGCGCCTGATGGATACCAGCCAAGTGTTAATTATACAGTGACTCAGACTATAACAGGTTTGGAGCTTCTAGAAAATCTTAAAAATTTATTGGATGGTATGAATAATTCCCCAATGGATGGTATGTATTCTATTCCATACGATAATTTTACAAAAAATGAAGATATACAGCTAAGCATTGAAGGGAGAAGACTTCTTTTAAAGGGCTCTAAAAAAGATAGAAGAGTCCATTTCAATGCTTTTAATACCGTTTTAGGTTCCGATGGTTTAATACATAAAGCAAGTGGTAATTGGCAACAATGGACACTTGGAGAATTGTATTATCAAGATAGAAATCCAGAGTGGTGTTGTAATGAATATCGCATTGGAAATGGTAGAATTGATTGGAATGAAAAAGAAACTCTTTATGACATGTTCCCCAACGATCCAACTAAATTTTGGGATACGGATAAAGATGGTGTAGATGATTATCTAGATACAGATATAGACGGTGATGGTATATCCAATGAAGATGATATTTTCCCCTACTATGAAAGCTCGTCGAATACAGATACCGACAATGATGGCGTGCCTGATTCTATTGATGAAAATGATGACAATGATATGTATTTAGATTTTGACGATCCTAATCCTCAAAACCATGACGGCTGGGACACTGATCAATATGATTATGATAGAGATGGATTGTCAAATTCCTATGAGGAATCTATCGGTACAGATCCTAATAATTGGGATTCAGATGGTGATGGTATATCTGATGGTTGGCGATGGCCAGGTTATGATTGGCAAAATCGAGACAATTGGAAACTTATAATTGAAATTGCTGATATAGAAGCTGTTGTAAACCCTGGTGAAAAATTCAATTTAAGGTTAGAAGGTCACAATCAAAGATGGGAAGACCGAATCGAAATAAATTATACAGTTTCAGGAACAATTACTGGTTTAGAACTGTTAAATCATTTTAAAGAAAAGTTAAATGAATATGATGGCATTTTATATGATAATGGGGCTAATACCGAAACCTATGAAGCAACAATAGATGGGAGAAGACTTGTTATCTCTGGAGATGATAAAGATAGAAACTTTTGGATGGGAGCTTTTACTACTGTTACCGATAATGGTGTTATTTATAAATTAAATGACAATTGGGATCAGTGGAATTTACAAGAATTTTATTATCAACAAAGAAACCCAGATTGGTGTTGTAATGAATATAGATATTACAATGGTCGTGAACAATGGAATCAATTCTTCCCATATTTTAGAGACATGTTCCCGCTTGACCCAGATGAATACTGGGATACAGATGGTGATGGAACAGGAGATTTTTCTGATGATGATATAGACGGTGATGGGTATTCAAATAGCAATGATGGTGCCCCCTATGATAAAAATAATTCTCTAGATACTGATGGTGACGGAAGAGGTGATAATGACGATTCTGATGATGACAATGATGGATTTATGGATATTGATGAGAATTTTAATCAAACTGATCCAAAAGATCGTGATAGCTGTCCTGGTTGTTATTCGGTAGATCAAGACAGAGATGGGCTCTCTTATGATTATGAGATAATACTAGGTACAGATCCTACAAAATGGGATACTGATGGTGATGGAATTTCAGATGGATACAGATATCCAAGCTACGATTGGCAGCAAAGAAAATGGGTACAAGTAATAGAAATTTCGAATCCGGATTATAAATTAATACAAGGAGAAATATATCGAATACGTTTCCACGGTCACAATTCTAATTGGGACGACAGAATTGAGATCGAATATGAAGTAGTGAATACAAATACAACTGGTGGTGATTTATTGAACTATTTTTCAACGGAGCTCAATAAAATTGGTCAGATATATTATGAGCAAAGAACTAATACTGAAAAATTTTCTACAGAAGTAATTGGAGGAAGATTAGTAATTAGAGGTGAAGACAATAATGATAATTTTGGTATTAATGCGTTTACAACCATTCACGACAATGGTTTCATCTATAAGCTGAACGATAATTGGAATCAATGGAATCTTGGTGAATTATATTATTCTGAAAGAAATGACGAATGGTGCTGTAATGAATATAGAATTAATAATGGACAAATTAAATGGGATCAATCCTACCCCTATTTGATAGATGCCTTCCCATTAGATGCTAATGAGTATCTTGATACCGATGGAGATGGTATAGGAGATTTTTCTGATGATGATATTGACGGAGATGGGTACTCTAACAGTAATGATCAGGTTCCTTTTGATTCTAGAGATTATTTAGATACTGACAATGATGGCATTCCAAACGTTGTCGATTCCAACAAGGATAATGATAATTTCTTAGATATTGATGAAATTGGAAATGGCACTGATCCTTTAGTATTTACTGCTGAAGATGGCGGTTTAGACTCCGATGGGGATGGTATTTCAGATCCTTATGAAATATCTAGGGGATCGGATCCTCAAACGTGGGATACCGATGGAGATGGTGTAAGTGATGGATGGAAATATCCAAATACTTGTGGTCATTTTGATTGGTTTGATGGTGCGACCTGGAAAGATGAATTCTTTAGAGAACGTTCATTTGATTGTGGTGATAGATGGTATTATTTTAGAGAGGGCGAAACAGTAGGAAATCAAGATGGTGGTAAATTATTTATCGATGCTTTCCCTAATGATCCAAACGAATATTGGGACACTGATGGGGATGGAGTTGGTGACAACACAGATGAGGATATTGATGGGGATGGTATGTCAAACGAATTAGAACTGACCCCAAGGTATAACGGATATACATATTGGGATCGATATTCTAAAAAACAAGTTCGTTCAAATCCATTTGACCCTGATAGTGATAACGATGGAGTAAATGATTATTTAGACGAGGCCCCAATGGATGAAAGATCGATTAAAGATACAGATGGTGACGGTAGGGGAGACCAAAATGATAGTGACATTGATGATGATGGTATCCCCAATAATCAGGAAGAAAATAAGGGATTAGATATAGCAAATTGGGATTCAGATGGGGATGGTTATTCTGACGGTTGTGAAATGCCAGGATATCAAGACAGAGATTCTGATAATAATTGGCAAAAGGTCTTCAAAATCGTTGATGATAAAATATTGAAAGGATCAAAATTGAGACTTAATTTTAATATTCATAATGAAAATTGGGATAATGCTAAAAGAATTGATTTTATAGCAGATAAAGACCAAAATGCAGATGAATATGCATTATTTGTAAAAGAAAGTTTAGACAATTTAAATTTTCCCGAAAAGTTCTCAGAATTCACCACAACTGTTAGTGGTTCATTAATAGCAATAAAAGGTGTAAAAACAGATGATCAGAATATTTATAGTTTTCCTAATGATGCAGAAGATTGGGCTGGTATAGCTACAGGTATTGGTAATATAAATTTGGAGCATGGAGGTAAGATTTTATTTGAAGCAAAATCGGATGAACCGGTTTCAATTAACTTTAAATTTGAAAAATCTCCATACCCAAATACTGAACCATCCTTTTTTACAAATAATTTGACAATAAGCGGAAATACTAAATCATCATATGAAATAGATATACCTGCACAGGATTCTAATAATTCTTACAGTAATCTAATTTTATATATTACAGAAAAAGGTAAAAAAGTAGATATTACAAATCTCAAATTTTATACATATAATTCTTCAACTCAGGATTCTCGTTCTGATGATAATTGGATTTGGTTTGGAAATTCCTTTGGAGGATTTGAATATTATCAGCTTGGACATTGGGCTTCATTCCATGTATATCCTGATGATTGGCATTCTTCAGTTGGAATTCATTGGTATAATGGTTGTGAAGAAATTAATAAGGACAAATTCCCACTCGACCCTAATGAATGGAAAGATAGTGATAGAGATAATATTGGTAATAATGAAGATAC
>JAFMLE010000018.1 GCA_017852395.1 Flavobacteriaceae bacterium | reverse complement strand
CCCCGGCCGTCCCAATCGAATGTAGGCATAGGTTTTGGTCGATGTACTTCTCGAATCCCCGATGGCCCCCCTTATCTTTTTTTCACCATAACTCGACTCATACGTTCGGGTATTCATTTCTTCAGAGGTTGGGGTTCCGAGGGTCAGAGTGTCACCAACATGGATTTTGTTGCCGTTGGCAGTGATGTACACATCAATTAGCGCATTGTTACGAAATTTTTTTGTAAAAACTTAGATCATGCGCCTTGGCATAGGTAAGGGTGTCGATATTTTTAACGACTACTTTTTGTGCCCAAAGCGGTGTAATAGGTAAGAATAAAATAAGTGCGCAGAAGAACGTTTTTGAAAGTGTATGTTTCATGATTAAGATTTTGGTACTGTCAAGATATGGATATAACCTAAAAGCCCCTTTTTAAAGATGTTAAAATTGTATTTTTCTGTGTTGTAGTTTGTCAATAGGCTTGATGGGATTAAATATTTTGTTATCTTAATGCGTATTCCATTTGATGAAATAGAATTTCCAAAAAACACCTTTTTAAAATCGATCTTTATTGCTCTGCTTTATCCGATGCTTTTAAAAATCAAATTCCATAACCGCAGGTGAACCAAACTCCATATATTCTGCCATACGCCTCACAAAGTAGATATCTATTGCTTGGGTTTCTGTTGTTTTTTTTTGTTGGGCAACTACTTGCTCAAACGCCCTCCTCAAAACCCCCAGATTATACCCTCAACTTTGGTGATGCTCCTCGTGGAGGCCAACAAGAGCAAATCCTTTTTGAAGGCAACATCAAGGGAGAAAATGGAACAGCACTGGAGGGAGTAAGCCTTTTTTTTAGCGGACTAAATATAGGAACCAGCACCGACGCCTCCGGATATTTTTCTATAAGCTTGCCAACAGGCACACATCGATTTAAAATAGAAGCTTTAGGCTTTAAGCCCCTGCTCGTGTCTTTGACCATTTATGACAACAATCGTTCTGATTTTGTGCTTGAAGAACAGGCTGAGGCCCTGCAGGAAGTGGTAGTCCTCAATCGTCAAAACGAGAATATTGACGGGGTGATGGTTGGCAAGTCGAGTTTGATGTTGGAAGAAAGCCAAAACATTCCGATGGTGTTGGGAGAGCAAAATCTGCTGCAAGCGGCAACCATATTACCTGGCATTTCAAGTGCTGGAGAGGCTGCAAGCGGGTTTAATGTCCGAGGGGGTAAAGCCGATCAAAATCTGATTTTGCTCAACGATGCGGTTTTGATCAATCCCAACCATTTTTTTGGAATTTTTCAAGCGTTAAATCCTTTTGCAATTAGTGGTCTAAATATCTATAAAGGCAATATACCTATAGAATATGAGGGGCGCACTTCGTCCGTCTTTGAACTGCGAACAAAATCTCCCAATACCAAAGCGGTAAAAGGGGCGCTATCCTTGGGGCCAATAACAGGCAATGCGCTTTTGGAAATCCCCATAAAAAAAGAGCGTTCTGGGCTTATGATTGGGGTGCGATCAGCACATTCTGATTGGTTGCTTCGATCCCTCAAAGACCCCAAACTCAATAAAAGTGAAGCCGCCTTCTATGATGCAATGGTCACCTACGAAGATCAAATCAGTAAAAAAGACCAATTGCAAGCAACCCTATACTACAGCAAAGATCGATTTAGCATCACCTCCGACTCCCTCTATCAATATGCCAATGCACTGGCAACGGTCAACTGGAAACATCAGTACGATGAAAAAAACAGCCTTAGCATTGTCGCTAGTCACAGTGCTTATGATTTTTCTATTCGTTATGATGGTGGGGTAAGCAATAATTTTAGGACTGCTTTTGATCTCAAAATACAAGCCCTTCGCATCAAGCGTGTCAAAGCACTCAGCGATCAACAACAGCTGACCTTTGGAGCCAATCTTGTCAGGTATCAAATTGCTCCCGGCAAAATAACTCCGCTTTCTGCCGCTGACCTTATACGTCCAGAACAAATTAACGACGAAAAGGCCCTTGAAGGCAGCCTTTTTGTGGCAGATCAAATTCGTATTTCGGAGCGCTTTTTGTTAAATATTGGATTTCAGCTGGCACTATATATGGGCATAGGGCCTTATACAGAACGGACTTATCAAACGGATTTTCCAAAAAATGAACTCACCCTTACCCGTACAGAAGCTGTTGCCGATCGCCAATTTTTTGCTCAAAAGATACATCCCAATTACCGGATTTCAGGACGTTATAAACTCAGTGATGCGGTATCCATAAAATTTGCAGCCCTGCAGATTTATCAGTTTATCCATAGCCTAACAAACAATACTACGGCTTCGCCCATTGACACGTGGCGGATTTCTACAAATCATCTAAAGCCTCAAGTTTCCAAGCAATTTGCAGTAGGCGTTTTTAGTACGACCAAAGATCAAGCGGTCGAATTGAGCCTCGAAGGGTTTTATAAGATGCAAGACAACCTTGTCGACTTTAAAACCGGGGCCCAACTCTTTATGAATCAATACATCGAAACCGAAGTTCTGCAAGGCCAAGGCAAAGCCTTTGGGGTCGAATTTTTGGTGCGTAAAAAAGAAGGAAAGCATACCGGTTGGTTGGGCTACACGTATGCGCGCTCATTGATTCGCTTGGACAGCCCTTTTGTTGTCGAAAAGGTTAACAATGGGCGGTTTTTTCCAACTAATTATGACAAGCCTCACGACCTTACTCTGGCCTGGGATTTTAGCCTTGGAAGTCGGGTAAGCCTCTCAGCCAACATGCTCTATCAAACAGGAAGGCCCATTACACTACCTGCCGGCAATTATCAATTTAATGATGCCGAATACGTATTGTTTACCGATCGAAATGCCTTTAGAATTCCCGACTACTATCGGGTAGATTTGAGTTTAAATTATAACCACAAAAAAAAGAGCGACCGAAAGATTGAATACGCGTGGAATTTATCCATCTATAACATCTTAGGACGGAACAACCCTTTTTCGGTATATTTTGTGGCCCAAGATGGTACCATCAAAGGAAGACAAAGCACTATTTTTAATGTACCGATTCCTTCACTGAATCTCCGAATAAAATTTTGATCCATGCACTACCCACGGTTTATCGGTTTTTTCTTATATCCAATAGTTCTATTTTATCTGGGATGTACCACTCCCTATGATTTTGAAGGAGAAACAAACGAAGACCTACTCATCGTTGATGGGATGATAACCAATCAACAGATAAAACATCAGATTCGGCTATCGCGCTCCTATGCTTTTGATGCCCATCCAAAGCCAGAAAAAGGGGCAACAGTATGGATAGAAAGTAGCGATGGTAGTCGTTTTGATTTTGAAGAAAAAGCAGATTTTATTTATCAGGCCAAGGCCCCTTTTGCAGCAGCCGAAGAAAATCGATACCAGCTTGTAGTTACTACCAGGGCAGGAAAAACCATCCAATCTACACCCATGCAACTGCCCCCAAAGACTGATTTGCAAGAGGTCTTTGCGCGGGCAGAAACCACCGATCTTGGACAAGAAGGTATTGGTGTTTATCTCAACGCCGAAAGCAATAACAATGCCCAACTCTATCGTATTGAGTATGAAGAAACCTATAAAGTTGTCGCCCCTCTTTGGACACCTTATGATGCTGTTGTAACTTTTGAAGGCTTTGCCACATTTGCAACCAATGTGATTATGCGCGAAACTCAAGAAGAAGTATGTTATGCTTTTCGCCCTTCAAATGAGATAATTTTGCGCTCAACCACCAATCAAACCCGCGACCGTATCGATGAAGAACAGGTCCTTTTCTTGCCCATAGACAGCGGCAAGTTGATGCATCGATACAGTGTTTTGGTTCGTCTTTTGGTAGAGGATCCACAAGCGTATAATTATTTTGAAACACTTAAAGAACTGTCGGTAGAGTCAGCCAGTTTTTTTAATAATGTACAGCCAGGCTATCTGGCGGGAAATCTTTTTAACCCCGAAAATGATAACGAAAAAGTAGGCGGTTTTTTTAGGGTTTCGGCAGCTGAGGAGCAACGGATATTTTTGAATTTTAGCGACTATTATCCCAATGCAGAAACACCGCCTTATTTTTATTCTTGTGGACTTACCGCGCCAACAACACAAGGGGGGCGTGGCAATCGAGAATTGCTGAATGCCATTTACAATGAGAGCTTACGTTTTTTTGGATATAACAACGGCGATATCCCTTACGGCGGACCCTATTTGATGACAACAGCTCCTTGTGGTGATTGCACGGTGTTGGGAAGCAATCAAAAGCCGCATTTTTGGATTCCCTAATTGCTCCAATGAGATAACCACTCGGGCAAGGCACTTCCGTTTGAAAAAGGCGGAACATCCAACCCATTAAATTGTGTATTGAACACTTCATTGTTAGAAACCCTACCGATGTTTTGAAAGTAAAAATTATGAGCTTGAAAAGGGAATGCTTCTTCGGTTTCGGATAAGAATAAAATCCCCGTGGGAACATCCGCAATAATAAATTTATCAAAAAAGGTGTGGCCTAAGCGCGATGAAAAACGAAGGCCACTTTCTGAGGCGTGAATGATAGAAACGTTTTGAAGTGTCGAAGAACTTGTGGTTGAGAAGGGCTCTAAAGTATCTTGAACCAAAATGCCGTTGGCGCCACTTTGATGCAAATACAATCGGCTGCCAAGACCCGCCCAATTGGAGGTTATCGAAAGTGCATTTTCTTGTGCATATTGGACAAAAATTTCTTCAAAACCAATAGTACCACCAACAATTTCAATGCCGTTATATAAAACATCATCAATCCAAACATGATCCATAACGGTGTAGCGACCAACACCATACATGCCAATTGCACTAAAATTTTGGAAATCATCATAGGCGGCTCCTGCATGTTGGATTTTTAGGTAGCGCAAATACCCAGAAACATCATTGGTTTGATCTCCGCCATAATAATAATTGCCAATTGGCGAAAGCTTTCGATCATTGTCTCCAATTGGTGCTTGACCACAAAAAATAATTCCGCCCCAATCACCAGCATTAGGCTCTGGAGCATTGGACGAAATTGTCACTGGATTTTCTACAGTTCCCCATGCAAAAAAAAGGCCGCCCTGCACCACTGCAATATAGGCTCCCGCGTCTGCTTGAACTTTTAGATGGGTCCCCGAAGGAAGCTCTAAAGCACCTTGATCGCGAACAATCAGGGGGCCGGTAAGTATATAATCATAGCGGGTGTCTAATGAAAGACGACCAAAAATTTCTCCCTCCAAATACCGAACATCTTTACAGGACTCGGGACATACCCCACCACAATCCACACCAAACTCATCGGGGTCTTGTTTGCCATTTGCACAACGCCCTTCACCGCTGAGATAACGGTAAGACACTTGTTGTTGACAACCCCCTATTAGGGCCAATGTCAATATTTGGAAAAGAAAAAAACGGAAGGAGGTTTTGAGGGGTTCTCCTAGTGCATGAATCAAGACAACTGATTTTTAATTATAAATCGCGCAATGTATTTGCCTATTAAAGGTACTAAATGCGACAAGAATTCTAAAAACTATTCTTTAAATTTAAACGTATGTGCGAAAAGAATTGCGTCTCTTGCCAAAAACCCTTTTATACCCTATATCGGATTCAATACCAGGCGGACAAATTATGGGTTTTTGCATGTAAAAATTGCCTGCTCGAAGTCAAACCAAACAATCCGTTTTACCGTTATGGAGGTACTTGGAAAAAATAAACTAGGCATTTTAGCAGTAGGGCTGGTGCTGCGGTTTTTTTCTTGTAAAAAACAGCCCCAAGAACCCTGACTTTGTACCAAAGAGTATCGGCCTGTTTGTTCAGGTGGCCAGCAATTTTCTAATCTGTGCTTAGCGGAGTGTTCAGGGTATGATCCGGACGAAATACTTGCAGTTGAGGATACAGATCAAACTACTTGTTAATTTGTCAAGGTTGACGTTGGCTCAATTTTCTGTAAACCCAGACACCTAAAAGATAAAAACTCCCCAGAAAAACAAGCACTATCGCAATACCTATACACGCGCCTAAATATCCCATGGTCCAAACAAAACCAAACAGATAGGTTTTAAAAAAAGAAGAGGGGTTAATAAACGTTGAGACATTTGACCCTGAAACCAAGGCGAATAGGGAAATAAAAAAAAAGTACCCTAATAAGGAACCTAAAGTACCGTAAAAAATATTTTTAAAATTCATGATTTGGGGAGGTTTTGATTTAATTGAGATGAGCCAGCCACAGTTTTAGTTGGGAGGCTTCGTCCGAGCCGCTGGGCACCTTTGGCCAGCGCTCGGGCAGCAATTGATATTTTTTAAGCAATTTGGTTACCGAACGTTTGTTGGGGTTCAAAGGCTCTAGGGGGCCGTTTTGATAGCGTATATAAAAATTTTGTTTTGCAATAAAACGTGCAGGAATCGGAATTTCTAAAGAAGTTTTGGCAGGGCGCCCCTCACGATATTCCATCTGCCGTTGCAATAAAACTTCCAAATTTTCACTTTGGTGGATAGGCACAAAAAACCCTTTCTGTATTATCTGTTTTTTGGAATCAAAATAATCCCGAACTTCATAACGCATGCCATTGATTTCGCAACTGATGTACTCTAATTTTAGCAACACTTGACTACTAGATGTTGGTGGATTGGGGACATTGCTCAGTTCAATTTCATCCAAATACGCATTGTATCTAAAATATTTAGCCGCTTGAATTGCTTCTTCCCCCTTATACAACATCCCTTCCCGATACTCTGCTTCAAAATAGGGCGACCCTTTGACATTTTTTAACGCACCATTTAACCCGTTGGGATCCGTTCGGATATTTGAAAACAAATCCGCCACAGGACCATCCCACTGTCCAAAAGCCAATCCCTTGTCAATGGGTTGGCCTTGACCACGATCAAACTGACCATACGTTTGATGTAGAGAAATTGATATTATACAAAGGAAACTATAAAATAAAGGTCGCATGGTTTTTTATTTTTCATAAAAATAAAAAAACTACGCAATTTCATCACCTAGTGGCAATCATTGGTTAAAAGATAGTTTTTAGAAAACAATTGGTGATTTTCAAACAAATCAGCATAAGCCCTTTTTTTAAGAACAAAAATGACTAATTTGAAAGCCATTTAAACACAAAAATTAGCCCATGAAATTTACCTGGAAAGGCGTCATGCCAGCACTCACCACACAATTCGATGCACAAGAGCAGCTTGACCTTAATGCGTTTGTTCACCATCTTAATGCCCAAATAGATGCCGGTATTCACGGCATCGTTCTTGGCGGTACCTTGGGGGAAGCCAGTACACTCGAAACCGCAGAAAAAGAAGCATTAGTTAAAACTGCTTGCGAAATCACCAATCAAAAAATTCCGGTCATCCTCAACATCGCAGAGCAAAGTACCTCCAATGCCATCGCCAGCGTTCGACAAGCCGAAAAAAATGGTGCAGATGGATTTATGGTACTCCCACCCATGCGGTACAAGGCCACAGACACAGAAACTGTAGCCTATTTTAAGGCCATAGCAGCTGCGACCGAACTTCCGATTATGATTTATAACAACCCTGTTGATTACAAAATTGAAGTTACACTAGACATGTTTGATCAGCTAAGCGAATGCCCAAACATCAATGCAGTTAAAGAATCGACAAGGGATGTCTCCAATGTTACACGAATGAAAAACCGGTTTGGCAATCGCTTTCAGATCATGTGTGGAGTAGATACCATAGCCATAGAAAGTTTAATGATGGGGGCCGATGGTTGGATCGCCGGCTTGGTCGATGCGTTTCCACAAGAAACGGTAGCAATTTATACCTACATACAAAATGGGCTTTATGAAAAAGCCGTTGAAGTACACCGTTGGTTTTTTGACCTTTTGGAGCTAGATATTACCCCCCAATTGGTGCAACACATCAAGCAGTGCGAAAAGGCTACGGGCCTTGGAACGGGTTATGTTCGTCAACCCCGAATTGCCAATACAGGAGCCGAAAAAGTAAGGGTCGCCAAAATCATAGATCAGGCTTTGGCCCATCGACCCGATATTTCAGACTACAAATCAATGCTATAATGTTTGATAAATCAACTACTTTTTTTTCAAGTATCCAGGCCACAACAGGCAATCCATTGCCCGAAAAATACGCAATCGATGGTCCGGAGTCCATCGAACAAGCCCTTGAAGCCGCTGCAGCGGCAACACTTGCTTTTGCACAAACCACAGCCAAACAACGTGCGCATTTCTTAAGCCAGATAGCCAGCGAAATCGAGGCGCGAAGTCGTTCGATTTTATCCCAATATCAGAAAGAATCCGGACTCCCAGAAGGCCGTGCCAATGGAGAGTTACAGCGCACTTTGGGGCAGATTCAGCATTTTGTTGCGCTTTTAGAGGCGGGACGTTATATACAGGCCACAATTCATAAAACCGATACAGGGCCCGATCTAAGAAAAATGCTTTATCCAATTGGCCCAATCGTTGTTTTTGGGGCAAGCAATTTCCCATTGGCATTTTCTACGGCTGGTGGAGACACCATTTCAGCCTTAGCGGCAGGCTGTCCCGTTTTGGTAAAAGCACATCCCTATCATATAGGGACAAGCAATTTAGTCGCAGAAGCTATTGCTGCAGCCGTCCACAGTTGTTCTTTACACCCCGGTGTTTTTGCTCATTTGGCAGATACAGGGCACGGATTGGGGCAAAAATTGGTTCAAGATCCACGGGTAAAAGGGGTTGGTTTTACAGGAAGTTATGCAGGAGGCAAGGCCCTTTGTGAACTTGCTCAAAAAAGAACGGAGCCTATTCCTGTTTTTGCAGAAATGGGAAGTACAAATCCAATGGTTGTCCTACAGGAGAAATTACAGGACGGAGGAGCTGATTTAGCTCAAGCGATTGCAGACTCTGTTTTGTTGGGCAATGGCCAGTTTTGCACCAACCCTGGATTGATTTTTACTCTTGGAGCACCAACAGCAGCTTTTTTAGAAAAATTAAAATCGGTATTTGCTACCGCCAAAGTGGGAGTGATGGTGCACCCCAACATCGCCCAAGCCTATCAGGAAAAGCTCAACGCTTTAAAGGGCAAGTACTCAGAATTGCAACTGATTCAAAACGAGCCAAATGGCCCAGCATTAGGGCAAATCCACGCAACGTCTTTTCAAAAACATTTGGCCCTTTCAGAAGAGGTGTTTGGCCCATTTACACTTTTGGTAGTTCACGATACTCCAGAACAACTGGCGCAAAGCATTTCAAAAATGGAAGGTCAACTAACCGCCACTCTTTTAGGTACCGCCAAGGACCATCAAAAATTTCCTCAAATGCAACAATTGTTGCTCCAAAAAGTTGGCCGCTTGCTTTTTGAAGGCGTCCCTACCGGGGTGGCAGTAACCACAGCCATGCAACATGGAGGCCCCTATCCTGCCAGCTCAGACAGTCGTTTTACGGCAGTAGGAAGTGACGCCATATTGCGATGGCTTCGCCCTGTTTGTTATCAAGATGCTCCGCAAGAAAATTTACCCCAAGCGCTTCAAGATCACAATCCGCTTAACATCGAAAGAAATTGTAATAATCTATGGACAAAAGACCCGTTATAACCGCAATTATTGCCCTAATATTAATTTCTATAATAAGTTTATCTTGCTCTAGTTTAAAAGATGATAAACAATTACTTAATGAAGTTATATCTAATTACGAATCCTATGAATCCTACGATCGAGAAAAATTTCCTTTGGGTGATTTTTCGGAAGCGCGTTACCAGCGTTTTTATGACTTTTGTGTAGCTCAAAAATCCATTTTGGAGCAAATCGACCAAAAAAATTTAGCACGTGATGATCAACGATCGTTTGAGTTGTTGCTTTTTGCTTTAGAAGATCACATTAGCTTTTTCCAATATAAGCAGCATTGGAACCCCCTACTTTCCGATTCTGGAATGCATAACAGTTTGGTGTACCGCGTACGTCCAATAACCAATAAAGAAGACGCCCTCAATTATTTAAAAATCCTAAAGGCAATTCCACTTTTTGTCGACCAACATCTCGAACTCTTACGCAAGGGTCTCGATGCGGGCATCAGCCAGCCAAAGGTGATTTTTAACGGCTATGCCTCTTCTTACGAAGATCATATAACCAGTGATCCCACAGCCAATTTTTATTTTTCACCTTTTAAAAAACTTCCGCTAGAATTGGATACAGCATCCAAGGATTCGATTTTTAAGGCCGGTGAGCAAGTAGTCGAAACGATGGTGGTGCCCTCTTTTCAAAAAATTAAAACCTTTTTTGATACCGAGTATTTACCCCAGACCAGAACATCGATTGGCGCAAGCGCTACTCCCAATGGCACGGCATATTATCAAAACCGAATTGCTCATTATACAACATTGCCTCTTACTGCAGAGGAAGTGCATCAAATTGGTTTAAAAGAAGTGGCAAAAATTAAGGCAGCCATGCTCGAAATCATCGATGAAGTAGGGTTTAAAGGCAGCTTTTCTGACTTCCTTTATTTTTTAAGAACCGACGCGCGTTTTTATGCCGACACTGCTGATCAGTTGTTGCTTGAAGCTCGAGGTATCGCCAAACGATTGGATGCGCAACTGCCCCGTTTTTTTAAAACCCTGCCCAGAAAACCTTATGGCGTGGCACCTGTTCCGGATGCTATAGCCCCAAAATATACTGGTGGGCGCTATATCCCATCAGGTAAAAACAGTAAAAACCCAGGATATTACTGGGTAAACACCTATAATCTACCAAGCCGTCCACGCTATGTTTTGCCGGCACTTTCTGCACATGAAGCTGTTCCGGGGCACCACTTGCAGATGGCTTTAAATTCTGAACTGCCCGAAAGCATTCCTCAATTTAGACGCAATCTTTATTTGTCGGCCTATGGAGAAGGTTGGGGCTTATATACCGAAAAATTAGCCGAAGAAATGGGTATATATACCACTCCCTATGAACGTTTTGGCCAACTCACCTACTCCATGTGGCGCGCCTGTCGTTTGGTGGTCGATACCGGAATGCACGCCTTGGGTTGGACAAGAGAACAGGCCGTAGCTTTTATGACTGAAAATACGGCACTCTCACATCACGAAATCAATACCGAGATTGACCGTTATATTTCTTGGCCCGGGCAAGCACTTTCTTACAAAATCGGAGAACTCAAAATCATGGAACTGCGACAACGTGCCAAAGCGGCATTGGGCGCAGCCTTCGATATTCGTGACTTCCACGAAGTGATATTGCAAAATGGCACCCTAACCCTACCGATGATGGAACAAGATGTCCAACAATACATCCGTGATAACCAATGAAAAAACCGCTACAATTTAGCTGTATCGATGGACATACAGCGGGCAATCCCGTACGAATAATTAAGGGACCACGCCCCGAATTGACCGGCGAAACAATCATGCAAAAACGCTTGCATTTTCTCCAAGAATACGATTGGATCCGAACCGGTCTAATGTTTGAGCCCCGAGGGCATGATATGATGAGCGGTAGTTTTTTCTACCCCCCCACTAATCCCAACAACGACATTGCCATCCTCTTTATCGAAACCAGTGGTTGTTTACCAATGTGTGGACACGGTCTTATTGGCGCAGTAACCATTCTTATAGAAGAAAAGCTTGTAACCCCACATCAAAGTGGTACACTTCGTGTGGAAACCCCTGCTGGTTTAGTAGCAGTGACCTATGAGCAATCTCAAGGCAAAGTAACCCGCGTTAAGTTCAAAAATGTCCCTGCCTTTTTGGCCCTCGAAGAGATCACCGTTAATTCACCAGAGCTTGGCCCTTTAAAAATCGATGTTGCATATGGTGGAAATTTCTACGCCATTGTAGAAGTTCAAGAAAATTTTAAAGGTATTGAGCACTACACCGCTGATCAATTGATAAGTTGGAGTCGCGCATTGCGAAAAGCAATCAATAAAGCACATACTATCGTACACCCCGAAGACCCCAATATCAAAGGGTGCAGTCATATTTTGTGGACAGCAAATGCACCTATAGACCCTAAAGCTACTGCACGAAATGCGGTCTTTTATGGAGACAAAGCCATTGATCGATCACCCTGCGGGACAGGCACTTCTGCTCGCATGGCGCAATGGTTTGCCAAAGGCCGATTGCAGCTTGGAGAAACGTTTATTCATGAAAGCATCATCGGCTCTCAATTTGAAGGTAAAGTAACCGCCGAAGTTGCTGTGGGACCTTATCGTGGAATCGTCCCATCCATTGCTGGCCGTGCCTATATAACAGGTCATAACACGATTTTCTTAGATGATAACGACCCGTATGTTGATGGGTTTCAATTGATTTAGTATGCAAAAAAAGGTTGTTGTTATCGGAGGCGGTATCGTGGGACTCAGTTGTGCGTATTATCTTCAAAAGGCCGGGCATCAAGTAACGGTAATTGACAAAGGAGATTTTAGCACCGGGACATCACATATCAATGCAGGTTATCTGACGCCGAGTCATATAGTCCCCTTAGCGGCCCCAGGAATGGTAAAAAAAGGGCTCAAATGGATGTTTAGACCCGACAGCCCTTTTTATATTCAACCGCGGTTGGATCCTAATTTGCTCCGCTGGGGATGGAAATTTATGCGGGCTAGCAATCAAAACCATGTTGATAAATCACTTAAAGTAATACGAGATATAAATCTGTTTAGCAAAGATTTATATTTTGAATTATATAACTCAGATGCATTTGATTTTCAATTAGAATCCAAAGGGTTGCTCATGGCCTACCAATCTTCAAAAGCCGAAAAAGAAGAAGCATGGGTTGTAAATCAGGCCCGCAATTTGGGACTCGAAGTGACCCAACTTGATCAAGGACAATTAAACAAACTGCAACCCGAAGTCGAGATGAACGTTGCAGGCGCTTTTTATTACAAATGTGATGCCCACGCCACACCATCACTCTTTATGAAGCAACTTTTGGAGCAATGCCAAAAAATGGGGGTCGAATGCCGATCAAATACCACGCTAACAGGCATTGCCCATGACCAGCAAAAAATCAGCATGTTGCATACATCAAAGGGGTCAATAGAAGCAGAAGAATATGTGATGGCCGCAGGCACCTGGTCTCAAGATTTGTTAGGCCCTTTGGGGGTCCGTATTGCGCTGGAGGCTGGTAAAGGCTATGAAATTCACACAAAAGAGGACACAGCAATTCAGCTCCCCGCCATTTTATTAGAACCCAAAATCGCGGTGACCCCAATGCAAGGATTTACGCGTTTTGCCGGGACTATGGAACTTTCGGGGATCAATCATAAGATTGTACCACGTCGGGTAGCGGCAATTGCCAAGGGGGTGCATGCTTTTTACCCAAATATAAATTTGAGTCAAAAGCATCTTAACGACGCACGCTGTGGATTGCGCCCACTCTCTCCAGATGGATTGCCTTATATTGGCAAACACCCCAATTGCAAAAACTTGACATTGGCTACCGGACATGCCATGATGGGCTGGAGTTTAGGGCCTGCAACCGGCAAGTTGGTTGAAGAGGTTTTATCTAACAAAAAAACATCTTTGCCTTTGGCGCCCTTTTTGCCAACACGAAAAACCGGCTAAAAATTGAATGCTTTCAAATCCTCGGCACTGGTCAGGTCGGGTAAATGTACTTTTATGGGATAAACGCACACACTCTTGGGATTTTGCTCTATGGTATTTTTGACTGCGGTGGGCAATTCTTTTTCTTGTCGTTCAGGGTGCATTGGGCAATTTTTGAGTGCTTGAAAAATGGCCTGTCCCGAAAAACTAAAGATGTTCATGCTTACGCGCAATACGCCCAAGGGATCTTTAAATTGTGCTAAAAGAGGCAATGCGGGTTTTTCGATAATGTCTAAAAGAAAATTTTGAGCATCGACTTGCATCAGGGCAAATTTGGCAATGCGTTCTTGGTCAAATTGTAAACCCTCTCGGTCGTATCCAATAACCGCATGAGGGGCGGATCTTTTTTCTAATAACTGTTTCAGACTTAAAACATCATAGAGGTTATCACCATTACAGACGGTGAACGTTTCTTTTTTTAATTCGGGAAATTGCTCCATCGCCTGATACAATGCATCTGCAGTTCCTAAGGGTTTAGAAAAACCATCGGGGATTTTTTGCTCTGCCAAAAAATAATGGAGTTTCTTTATTGGGTTCGTATTTGATAGGGCGGCTATCCAAGTCGAAAAATGGTGGTCATTGGCCCCAACAATCAGATAAATATTTTGATAGCCAGCCTGTTGGGCATGATTGAGGAGGTGGTAGAGTAGTGGTTGTTTTTTTTCTCCCAAGGGGATCAGCGCTTTGTGAACTTCGAGGGCCGTTTTTGCTACATCAGGATCTAACGAAACCGAAGCTAAAGAGCGCTTCATTCTTGAGGACGCTCCGCCGGCCATGATCACCAAATTTTTTTTAGGAGTCAGCATCTGGTGGGGTTAGGTTTACGCTAAAGGCCTCTTGCGCACCGTGAGAAAGAAAGGCCTCGCAGATTTGTTGTTGTGTCGATTTTGTGGCTAGAGCAACCATTGCACCTCCACCGCCGGAGCCCACGATCTTAGTGCCGAGTGCTCCAGCCTGAAGTGCGGCTTGCATCATTTTGTCCATAGCGTCTGGGGTGTTTTGTATGCATTCTTTTAAAATTTGTTGATGGGCATTCATCAGTTGCCCCAATTTTTCAAAATCGGGGGTTTGCAATTGTAATTCATGAAATGCAGCAAGGGTGATTTGGTAGTTTTCTATTGCACCATACCAATAGGGCTGAAGCTTTTTAGGAAGCCATGCTTTATATTGCCCATAATGTTTTGATTGGGCTTTTTGAAGTATAAAAGAAGGATCTTTTTCTTGAACAATTTTTAGGGCTTCAAGTGTATATTTTTTCGCATTACCCAGCACCCCCAGTGTTTGTTTTTCGATTCCTGAAACAGCAACGACCAAGCTGCCTAGATTTGGTTTAAGAGGAGTCCAATTGCCCGTGGTTGTGTCTAAAAACCCCAAACCCTTATGTGCAATTGTATATTGATCCATCATTCCTCCAGGCTGGTTAAAATTGAGCACTTCACTTTCAAACGCCCATTGTCCTATTTGACGGGAGCTAAAGGATTTATTTTTGCCAAAAGCACAAATCAAAAATCGGATCCATGTGACGATAACGGCCGAAGAACTTGAGAGTCCCGAATTGATAGGAAGATTGCCTGTGATGGTAACAGCGTAGCCTTGGTTGGGTAAAACCCCGTATTTGGAAAGCGTGTGCAGCGCAGATCGATAATAATCGTTGGGTTCTAATGGAGATGTATCATCTAAGTCAATATTACGTGTTTGATTTAGATCGGGCAAGGTCAGGGTAAAAGCGCGAACTTCTTGAGGGGTTGCTGTTAGCGAAATCGTTCGATCGATGGCGCCTGCAATGATGGGAAGACCCAAATAGTCTTGATGGTCACCAAAAAAACAAATGCGCCCAGGAACTTCAATTGAAATCATGGTTGAAATTTAAACAAAACCAATATATTTATAAAGTTCGTCCATATAAACATATACCATATGAAAAGCATCAATCGTAGATCATTTATTCAAAAAACTTCTTTGGCGACCGCTGCAATGAGCGTACTGGGAGCAAGTAGTTGTCAAGAAGAAACCACAGCCAATCCAGCCCAAGGCGCTTATTTAGGTGGTTTTGCGGCACCAAAACTAGAAACCATTCGTGCTGCTTTTATTGGAGTGGGGCACCGAGGAAAAGGACACATTCGCAATTTTTCGAGACTGACCCAAACCGAGGTGGTTGCCATTTCAGATCTGTATCAAGACAATGTCGACAAAGCTGCGGCAATTGTTCAAGAAGAACAACCTCAAAATAACAACCCGATAGCACTGTATGCTGGTGAAGATACACTTTGGAAAAAAATGCTTGAAGAAGTTCGTCCCGATGTTGTATTTATAAGTACCAACTGGGCCAATCATGCGCCGATGGCCATTGCCGCAATGGAGGCTGGTGCACATGCTTTTGTAGAAGTCCCTCTAGCATTGACAACCGATGAGTTGTGGGCCATTGTCAATACTGCAGAAAAAACCCAAAAGCATTGTATGATGATGGAGAATGTTAATTATAGTAGAGACGAATTGCTATTTCTTAACCTCTGCCGTCAAGGGCTATTAGGAGATCTTCTGCATGCCGAAGCTGCATATATCCATGAATTGCGGTGGCAAATGGAAGAACAAGAGCGGGGTACGGGTTCGTGGAGAACCTATCACTATGCAAATCGCAACGGCAACCTGTATCCAACCCATGGCCTGGGTCCGGTAGCTCAATATATGAATCTCGCTCGTGGTGAAGATACTTTTGACACATTGGTTTCTTTTTCGACACCAGCTTTAGGACGCAAAGCCTATGCCCAAAAAAATTATCCCGAGGATCACAAGTGGAATCAGCTTAATTATAAAGGCGGTGACCTCAATACCTCAATAATCAAAACCCAATTAGGAAGAACGGTCATGGTGCAGTGGGACGAAACCAGCCCAAGACCCTATTCGAGGCTCAACTTGATTCAAGGGACACTAGGTACATTGGCAGGTTTTCCAACTCGAGTTGCACTCGAAGGTGGTGTGTTGGGGATTACCAAAGATCACCACAGTTGGGTGCAAGGCGAGGCCATGGCTGCCGTTTATGAAAAATACGATCATCCCCTATACAAACGGTTAAACTCCCAAGCCAAAGGAAGCGGCCATGGAGGTATGGACGGTATTATGATGTACCGTATCGTCGAATGTTTGCAACAAGGACAACCCCTGGACCAAAACCTCTATGAAGGGTGCTTCTGGAGCGCTGTTTCTCCATTAAGCGAAGCTTCGGTGGCTTCTGGGGGACAACCACAACAGTTTCCGGATTTTACAAGAGGCCAATGGAAAAACACGGCACCACTTGCAATTATTTCTTAAATTAAAAAGGACACCACATGTTACTAAGTCTTCTTCTAAGCACTTTTTTTACCGTTGTTCAAAATCTTTCCATAACAGGCAAATGGGTAACTATCGATGACGAAACCGGAAAGGAAAAATCCGAAGTTACGGTCTTTATCAAACAAAACCGGCTTTATGCCCGTATCGATCGCCTCCTATTAGAAGAAGATCAAGGAAAAAGATGTACCGAGTGCAAAGATGACAAACAGGGTCAACCCATAGAAGGTATGCTCATCATTAATGGCCTCGAACCCGATGGTGACAGTTGGTCTGACGGGGAAATACTCGACCCAGCCAATGGCAAATATTATGATTGCACGCTAAAATTGGAAGATAAGAATACCCTTTTGGTAAGAGGCTATATTGGCTTTTCGTTTATTGGCCGTACCCAGCAATGGAAGCGCAAACAATAAGTCTTACTCAAGCAATATAACCCGAGTGGTTTCAGGGGTAAAACGGTGGTCTATTTTGAGCAATAGTGACTCTTCTAGCGTCTCAATGATAAGGTCAAAATACAGCCCCCGATAATCGCCATAAACGTTAGTGATCATAAACGGGCTATCCAAGGGATATAAATTTTCTTGTACCAAAATAGCCTCAATCATCGGGAGATATTCCACTACCTTTTTTTTATAGCGCTCTCTAGGTTGAACGACCGGTATTTTGAGGGGGATAAATTTTTGGGTGACCAAATCCAAAAGCCCATAAAAGCGCCAATACCCTAAGTCGCCGATAAAACCCTGTCGTCCCTCGATTTCAACATAGCGCGCCCGGTGTTGAACAATCAAGGTGTCCAAGTCCATAGGATGAACCCCAAAGGTTTCGTAAAGTCGGTTTTGTGCCTGTAAGGCACTAAGGGCCAAATTTTTGTTTAGTACAGCAGGCCGTTCAAGTCCGCGACTGGTTGTTGCTTTTTGCTGACTATAAGCCGAAGTGAAACGCAGGATGATAAACAGCAAAAAGCACAGGCGTATGATTTGCCCTGTAAGATCAAATTTTAAGCGATTATTCGCCAAGGACATACTGAATTCCTTTTTTCAAAAGCGTTATAAAACGCGCGTCACCGTAGGTTTTTTCCCAATGCCCCAAACCGGTATAAAAAGCTTTCCCGCCGTCGTAGGCATGATACCAGGTAATGGGATGGTAGTCGCCATTGGTCCCTCCAGTGTAGGAGTTTTCATCGAGGTAGAGTAGTACCTGTATTTGATCATTTGTAAAATTATAGTTGTACCATTCGTCCTCAATCGTCCAATTTTTGGGGAGGTGGTTGGTGATTGAATTATCGGTATCTACGGTTTCAATTTGTGCATTAGGGGTACCCGCTGGATGAGAAATAAAATATCCTCCGACCAATTTGCCATACCAAGGCCAATCATACTCTGTGTCAGCAGCAGAATGAATGCCAACATAACCCCCTCCATTTTTGATAAACGCTTCAAAAGCTTGTTGTTGTATGTCATCAAAAATGTCTAAGGTGGTGCATAAAAATACTACCGCATCTACTTTTGAAAATATATCTGTGCTCACCGCAGCCCCTTTGGAGGCATGTAGGATGTTGTAGTGGTTTTGATCACCCAACTCGGTTAGGGTTATTTTGCCAATGGCGATAGCTTCTGTATGAACAAAACCTTCAGTTATGGTCAAAACCAAAAGGGTTTTTTTGTTCTTGGTATCAAAATGAAGGGTGTCCACCGTTGTTTGCCCACGTGCCCAAAAGGACAGAAGAACAAGACTTGCGAATAAAAAATTATTCATTGATAAATGCTTCATAGGATTGGATGTTGTCTAAAGCAACGTTAGCTCTTTTTTTCAAAGTATTAAAAGTTTGCTTTGCGGCATCAAAACGCTCGGTAATAACTTCCAAAAATTCCAATTCATTGGGAGAGGGTTTGGAATAACTGCTTGCGACTTTGCTGTACAAGCTGGACATTTTTTCACGCAATTGGGGTTCTGCTGCACCCACATAATTATCGCCTGTGGTGATGACCAGACGTTCTTTTAGTGCCTGTAGTTTTTCTTTTGTTCGTTTGCTTTTGACCTGTTCTAGCAAAAGATCAACCTGATAAACCATATAGGCCAGCTCTTGCGTCATGTCATAAAGCTGCATAGTTATGCGGTGTTTTTCTTCAAAAAATGAAGGATCTTTACTGGTCTTTGGATCGTTAGTAAGTTCAAATTCTTGTTCAAAGGTGTCTTTGCCCTTAGTGATCACAACTTTATATCGACCAGCAGCTACTCGAGGGGATGTAAAACCACCAAAATCAAGCGTTTTTCCTTTTGCTACTTTGGGTTGTTTGAGTGTATAGTTCCAAGTAACGGTATTGATTCCTTTTGATTTTTTGGGGTTAAGGGTTGCTATTTTTCGTCCTTGAAGGTCTTGGACCTCCATGGTCATTTTTCCAAAAGTATGTCGTTTGGGGAGTAGGTAGCTGAATTTGGCTCCCCGCGAGGGATTTTCTCCTACAAATTGAGTTTCAGTACCAAAATTATCTGCAAATCCGTCTCCACTGTCTTTCATTTGTAGCCCTTTGGCTTCAAAAAAGTGGAGTTTAGATTTTAGGTTTTGTGAATTGATATGGCGCAAAGGTGCGATATCATCAATAATGATCACACCACGACCATGCGTTCCCATAACCAAGTCATTGGTGCGTTTTTGAAGGGTTAGATAATGTATAGCTACTGGAGGGACGTTATTGGTAAACTGGCTCCAACTTTCACCACCGTTATTGGTGATGTAGAGGCCCATTTCGGTGCCTAAGAATAACAAGTCTGGATTGATGGGATCTTCTTCCAAACTGCGGGCAAACGTTTTAATTTCGTCCGTGGCAATATTTTTCCAAGAGGCGCCAAAATCCGTTGTTTTATAAACATAAGGTGTCATATCTCCGGTAGAGTGCCCTTCAAATACGACATAGGCAGTAGCCTTGTCATGGCCGCTGGCTTTTATGTGATAGGTCCAAGTATTGGCTGGGAGCCCACTTATGTTGCCAACGGTATTGGTCCAGGTTTTTCCTCCATCTTGAGTGAGTTGGACATTGCCGTCGTCGGTGCCCACCCAAATAATATTTTCGTCCAAGGGGGATTCGGTAATGGTAAAAATAGTGGTGTGGTTTTCCGCCCCAGAATTGTCCATAGACAACCCTCCAGAATCTTCTTGGTTTTGTTTTGCAGGGTCGTTGGTTGTGAGGTCTGGTGATAGGGTTTCCCAAGTTTCACCACGATCTTCAGAGCGGTGCAAAAATTGGCTTCCCATATAAAAGCGATCGGGTTGATGTTCGCTTATGGCCATGGGTGCGTTCCAGTTAAACCGCAGTTTTGGCTGTCCTTTTTTGGGAAGAGGTTGTATGGTTTTGATCAGCCCGTTGTCTACATCAAAGCGCCAAACATTTTCGGCACCTTGCATTTCAGAATAGATGATGTTTTGTGTGGGGTGCTTCAATACACGAAAACCATCGCCTTGCCCTACAGAGGTCCATAGAGCACCCCGAACACCACCTGGCGCTGAAGATGGCCCAAACCATGAGCCGTTATCTTGTAATCCGCCATAGACGTTATACGGCTCTTGATCATCGACACTTACATGATAAAATTGTGATAAGGGAAGGTTTTCTACAATTTCAAAAGTAGTTCCACCGTTCCACGAACGATAAACGCCACCATCTGTTGCTGCAAAGAGGTGATCAGAATCTTTAACACCAAAGACGACATCATGGATGTCACTATGCATATAGCCAAGATTTTTAAAGGTTTTTCCGCCGTCTCTAGAAATCGAACCGCTCAAACCTCCTTTGACGATTATATCAGGATTTTTAGGATCGACGACAATTCTCGAAAAATAAAATGGCCGCACTGTGATTCCAAAATCGTTGTTGCTTTGTTTCCAAGTAGCGCCGCCATCATCGCTTCGGTATAAGCCTTTTTTATCTTTTTCTTCGGCTTCGATTACGGTGTATAGGATATTGGGTTGGCTGGGTGCAATTGCTATGGCGAGGCGGCCAAGTTTTCCTTTTGGAAAGCCTTGATGGATTTTGGTCCAATTAGCACCACCGTCTTCAGATTTATAGAGTGCACTTTTGGCTCCTCCAGAATTAAACGACCAAGGCGTTCTTCGAAACTCCCACATGGAGGCATACAAAATATTGGGGTTGGTTGGGTCCATTGCCAGGTCGGCGCATCCGGTTGCTGGACCATCATATAATATTTGGGTCCAGCTTGCACCACCGTCTTCAGACTTATAAACCCCTCTTTGGTCACTGTCTGACCACAAGGCCCCTAATACCCCCACATATAGTTCGTTGGGATTATTGGGGTTGATAATGATATTGGCAATCCGTTCGGACTTTTCGAAACCCAATTTGTTCCAAGTAGCGCCGCCATCTGTTGTCTTGTAGAGGCCATCACCTATAGAAACACTGTTTCGAGTCCATATTTCTCCTGTACCAACATATACGGTATTGTCTGGGTCCGATGGGTCTATAGCTACTGCTCCAATAGATTGGCAGTATTCTTCAAAAATAGGGTTGAAAGTCGCCCCTCCATCATTGGATTTCCAAACCCCACCGCCGGCAGTACCTGCATAGATAATCCGCGGATTGGTTGGGTGCAATTCTAGATCAATAACACGACCACTCATAATTGCAGGGCCGATATGCCGTGCGCGTAAATCACCAAAATAGCTTGATAGGTTGAGGCTTGACTCTTGTGCATAAAATGCTTGGGGAGTAGTGACCAGCAGTGCCAAAACTCCTATAACTAATAAACGTTTCATGGGTCTAATTTTTAGTTTGAACCCGAGGGGTCTTCTGGAAAAGTAAATTCTGAATCGTTGACTTGTGGGTTGATTTCTATTTGATCAAATGAGATGGCTTGCCCCTCTTGTCCTTTGAGCCCCTGAATCATAGAAAAAGGGAAATAATAGCCTTCAACCTCTTGATAATCACTCATTTTGATTTCACTCATTTGCCCCTTGGCGGCTCCAGCTTTGATTTCTGAATGTACAGCGATAGGGACAAAATTGTCCATGTCAAAAAAGTAAAAGGAGATGTTTTCGACTTCTTGGCCGTCAATAATTAAGGGCTTTTTGGTCAGTTTTATTTTATAACATGCCGCACCGTCAATTTCTTCGGTGCCTAACAATTCTGCGGTATATCCTTTTTGCTTGTAGTTGAGAAAAGGATCTGGAAAATCCCCCATTTCTCTTTTAATATTATCAGTCGCTTCTTGATCACTTTTTTCTGCCTTTTGTGTCATCATATTGATGCTCCACAAAATTGTTCCATCAAACACACCTTGTTTGATTTGTTGTCCTTGAAAATTGATTATGGTCATTTGTTTTCCGGACTTTAGCTGTGTAATTTCTAATGGAATTTCTAAGCCCATTTGACTTACTTTGGCATACATTTTAATGCCTTGAAGGGCATCCCATTGGGCACGTCCGCCAGTGTTTTCGAAATAATTATCAAGAATTTCATCAAGATTTTGTGCAGTATTGACTTGAGGCAGCATCAAAACTACTGCAAGTAGAAGTTTTGTAATTTTTTTCATTTTTTATGTATTGGTCCCTAAATATAGAGTTTTTACGTTACAAATTACGTGTAATTCATTCCATGGTTTCCTAAAAATTGAGAATGTAAGGGGTTGTATTTTTCGGGTGTATTGGACTGATTATTCGGACTTTTTGGAAGTTAAAATCCTGAACGTAAAAGCAGTTTACTACCGCCATTTTGTATGGTAAAATGATTGAGATTCTCTAAAGAGTAAGCTGCTAATATGAAAAATTGGATTCTGCCTTTTAAAAAAAATGTACATTGGCAATTAAAATTTTTAGATATGCTACGGAGTTTGGTAATACTTGTTGGTTTGTTTAGTGCATCTATCGTTGCTGCCCAAAACACAGCATCCATGGTGCGACCCAATTTTGAAGCCACAGCTTTAGAAGAAGCCCCACAAATTGATGGTGAAGTAATCAATGACCCGGTTTGGGCGCAACTGACCCCAATAACAGATTTGGTACAAACCAGTCCGCGTTATGGAGCAGCCATTAGCGAAAAAACACACATTCGAGTAGCATACACCGACAAAACATTTTATGTAGCGGTGGTTTGTTTTGATCAAAACCCGGACAAAATTGTCGTTTCGGACTCGCGTCGTGATGCCGATCTCAATGATGAGGATAGTTTCTTATTTATTATCGATACGTACAATGATCAACAAAACGGTTTTTTGTTTGGCACCAACTCGAGCGGCATGGAATACGATGCTCAGATCGATCGTGAGGGACAAGGCAATTTCAATGCCAACAGACAACAAGGCGGTGTAGTAGGGGGCACCAACATCAATTGGGATGCCAGCTGGACAGTCAAAACCCAACTGGGTGCTTTTGGTTGGAGTGCTGAGTTTGCAATTCCCTTAAATTCAATTCGATTTACGAGTGGCAAATCGGTGACCTGGGGGATCAATTTTCAACGCAACATTGCCAAAAACACAGAGACCGCCTATTGGGCCAGCTTGCCTTTGGGTTTTGACATCAAGCGTCTTTCTTTGGCCGGAAAGATGAGCGGCTTGGAACTTAAAAGCCCTAAAAACCTAAAAGTTATACCCTATGTATTGGGCCAAAACGCGCGAACACAACAAGGAACAGTGCAGACCAAAACGACGGGAGATGTTGGGATGGATGTCAAATACAGCCTAACCCCAGGTCTGACCTTGGACCTGACCTATAACACGGATTTTGCGCAAGTGGAGGTCGATGAACAACAAGTCAATTTGGACCGATTTAACCTATTTTTTCCCGAAAAAAGAGCTTTTTTTCTAGAAAACGCAGGACAGTTTACCGTGGGAAGCCCCGGAGAAGTTGACTTGTTTTTTAGCCGACGTATAGGCATAGGAGACGCTGGAGAATTGGTCCCTATTGTAGGGGGCGCACGGGTATCCGGGAAAATTGGGCAGACTAATGTTGGCCTACTAAGCATGTTTACCCAAGCTGTTGGAGAAGCCATTCCGGAGAACAATTATTCGGTAGCTCGGATCAACCATGATTTTGCAAAAAGCCGTTCTTCTTTTGGAGGGGTATTTGTTGGCAAAAGCCCTTTAGGAACTTTGGGTGGCGATGACAATCAGGTATTTGCCCTTGATGGGAAATTAGGAATTGGCAAAAAAGCACAAATCACCGGCTTTGTTTCCAAAAGTGCTACTCCAGGAATTACCACAGACGATCATGCTTTTCAGATCAACGGAATTTATAATTGGGACGGATGGAATATCCGCGCGGGCTATACCGAAGTAGGTGAAGGTTTCAACCCCGAGGTTGGTTTTCTACTCCGATCGGCCTTTAAAAAGCCCGATTTTTTGATCTTTAAACAATGGCGCCCCGAAAATTTGGGCCCCATTCTCGAAGTACGGCCCCATATCTCCTACCGCAGTTATTGGAATTTTGACAATCAACTGATCAGCAGCTTTACCCATGTCGACAACCATTGGGTGTGGCCCAGTGGATTTGAGGTGCATACTGGAATCAATTTTACCCAAGAGGGTGTGCTTACTCCATTTTCCATTTCGGGGGTGACCGTTGATACCAATCTCTACAAACACGAAGAACTGCAATTGGTGGTTATCACCAACCCCAATGCCAAAATCAATCTTTCGAACAGAACCGTAATTGGCGGCTATTATGGCGGCAACCGAGTGGTTACCTCTAACACCATCAACGCACGATTTGGTGATAAATTTAATGTAGCACTCAACCTCAATTACAACCAACTAGAACTGCCCAATGGAGACATCAATGCCTTTGTAGGCGGAACTCGATTGAGCTATAGTTTTACGCCACGGATGTTTGTTCAGAGTTTGATACAGCGCAACAGTTTGTCTGACATCACTTCAGTTAATGCACGATTTGGATGGTTGCAAAATGCCAATACCGGACTTTTTGTTGTGCTCAACCTCATCGAAGATCAAAGTTTAGAATTGCCAAAACAAACTCAATTTTTTACAATAAAATATACCTATCAAATTGACGCGTTGTAGCGTTAATTTTTCTTAAACTGTTGGCCTTTGTAGAGCAAATAAAAGAGTGGGAGAGTGATTGCAATGGCCCAAATAATTAAGGCGTCACGCTCGTCCCATAACAGATAGGCCCCGCAAAAAATGAGCGTCGAAAAGCCGGCCAGCTGATAAAAAAACCGCTTAAAGAATTTTAAATATCCTACAATATCAAATTTTGAACGCGCTTCTTCGGACATGGTATTGTATCCCGCCAACAGATATTTGGCGTTTTCTTGGTTGATAAAATAAGCGATCAAAACAAACAGCATTGCCGTGAAGACAACCGGTATCCAAATTCCCATACTACTATAAATATTTTTTAAAATACTCAGATTTTGGAAGACTCAAAACACGCCAAGATTATTTTTTTACACCTTTTAAACTTTTTAAAACAACCAGCGTCAAAAAAACATCTGATTTGATTTTCTAACCTTTATCGAAAAAGAAAATTGTTAAAAAAAAAGCCTCCTCTAGGAGGTTTTTTTTGTTAAAAGTGCGCGTTTTTTTCAATCTTCATATTTTTAAAGTTGTTAATAATACACCCAACGTCTTGTTGGACTGGGTTTGTAGAAATAGTACCTTGCAACAAAAGAAGAACTATGGCAGATCAAAAAGATGCAAAACTAAAAGCACTCCAACTCACTTTAGACAAGTTGGATAAGACCTATGGCAAGGGTGCAGTAATGAAGCTCGGAGACGAGGCAATAGAAGAAATTGAGGCCATCTCATCAGGATCATTAGGGCTCGATATCGCCCTGGGGGTTGGCGGATATCCCAAAGGACGAGTTATTGAAATTTATGGACCGGAATCTTCCGGGAAAACTACCCTAACCTTACATGCCATAGCAGAGTGTCAAAAAGCAGGAGGTATCGCCGCTTTTATTGATGCCGAACATGCCTTTGACCGTTTTTATGCCCAAAAATTAGGTGTAGATATCGGTGAACTGATCATATCCCAGCCCGATCATGGAGAACAAGCACTCGAAATAGCCGACAACCTCATCCGTTCTGGCGCCATTGACATCGTTGTCATTGACTCCGTTGCCGCATTGACGCCCAAAAGCGAAATTGAAGGCGAAATGGGGGATTCTAAAATGGGCCTACACGCGCGACTCATGTCACAAGCCTTACGAAAGTTGACCGGATCGATCAGCAAAACCAATTGCACGGTCTTTTTCATCAACCAGTTGCGTGAAAAAATTGGCGTTATGTTCGGCAACCCCGAGACCACTACCGGCGGTAATGCCCTAAAATTTTATGCCTCTGTACGACTCGATATTAGACGGTCTACACAAATCAAAAATACTGATGCAGAAGTCACCGGAAACCGTACCCGTGTCAAGGTGGTCAAAAACAAGGTAGCCCCACCGTTTAAAACCACAGAGTTTGATATCATGTACGGAGAGGGGATTTCTAAGATTGGAGAAATCATTGACCTCGGTGTCAACTTTGAAGTCATCAAAAAAAGCGGATCATGGTTTAGCTATGGGGATACTAAATTGGGGCAAGGCAGAGACGCCGTCAAAACCCTTCTTGAAGATAATCCCGAACTGATGGAGGAACTCGAAGCCAAAATCATTGAAACGCTAAAAGCGGTTGAATAATCGTTTTTAAGGTTCACGCATACGAAAGCCCAATTATTTGGGCTTTTTCTTTTTTAACAGTTCAAATGTCAGCGGCTTTTAGTAGCTTCGTAAAGGGCAACCTCAAAAATATATTTTATGAATAGAAGAGAATCCCTTGTATTGCTTTTACATACGGGCCTTGGCGCGGCATTGTTGCCACAAAAACTTTGGGCAAACGAGCCTTTGGACACCACTCAAGAAGATCATATTCAGTTTTTCGAAGCATTTTCAAGCCAACTTTTGGGCACCTTTTACCAAGGCAATTCAGCACAAAGTATCTATGGAATCTCAGCAGCTTGTTTCATCCAAAATTGTTTGACCAAAGAAGCCCAAGAAGACCTCTCAAAAGGGTGTCTCACACTACAGCAATACTGTAAAAAAAAGTTTAATGCTTCGTTTGAAGCCGCATCACAAGAACAACAAAAAGCAGTTATGAATGGTCTTTTCGACAAAAAGCAACCCCTTTTTGCTAATGCGTTTTCATTTGCCAAAAGCGTAAGAAGCGTGGTACTCTTCAATTTCTTTAATAGCGAATACGGTGCAACCCAAGTTCTCGAATACCTGCCCATACCTGGAGGGTATCAAGGGCAAATTGCACGAGACAAAAACAGTCGTATATGGACCCACTAGAAACCGATTTTGACGCAATTGTTATTGGCTCTGGCATTTCGGGTGGCTGGGCAGCAAAAGAATTTTGTGATAAAGGATTTAAAACATTGGTTCTTGAAAGAGGACGTCAAATAAAGCATGTAGAAGATTACCCGACTGCGCATACCCATCCTTGGGAAATGGAATACCATGGGCGGATTACACAGCAAGAAAAACAAGCCAACCCGATTGTGTCTCGCTGTTATGCCTATGGGCGTGCAACCGAACATTTTTTTGTCAAAGACAACGAGCATCCGTATCAACAAGACCGCCCGTTTGATTGGATACGTGCGTATCAGGTGGGGGGCAAAAGTTTGCTTTGGGCACGTCAAGTGCAACGTTGGAGTCGTTTTGAATTTGAGCGCCCCCATCGTGATGGTTATGGAATAAAATGGCCCATCAGTTATGACGATTTAGCTCCATGGTACAGTCATGTCGAACGTTTTATTGGGGTCAGTGGCAATAACGATGGATTGGAAGAAGTCCCTGATGGTGAATTTTTACCCGCTTGGGAAATGAATGCCATCGAACTGTACATCCAAGATAAGATCAAAAAAAATTTTTCGGATCGTACGGCCGTCATCGGCCGTTGTGCGCATCTAACCGACACCAAAGAAGTTCATCTAAAACAAGGACGCAATCGTTGTATGGCACGTACACGTTGTGAAAGAGGCTGTCCTTTGGGAGCGTATTTTAGCAGCAATTCTTCTACCTTACCCTGGGCTAATAAAACGGGTAATTTGACCCTCAAGACACATCAAGTTGTTTCAAAAATTCTTTACGATTCAGAATCTCAAAAAGCAACAGGGGTAGAAGTTATTGACGCCTACACCAAAACCATCAAACGCTATACGGCTCGAGTGATTTTTGTAAATGCCGCCACGATCAACACCAATGCCATATTGTTGAATTCGACCTCAGAACGCTTTCCTAATGGTTTGGGAAATGACAACGGTTTGTTGGGGCGTTATTTGTCTTTTCACAACTATAGAGGCCAGCTTACCGCCAAGCACCATGGTGCTCCAGATAGTTATTACCGTGGAAGACGCCCAACCTCCATAATGATCCCTTCATTTAGAAACAAAAACACCAACGATGCAGATTTTCAGGGTGGGTATATGATGTTTTACTCCGCAACACGTGAGGGGTGGTCTCAACAACAAGAAGGGCCGCAGTTTGGCACGGAGTTTATTCAAAATAGTGCCCGTCCAGGCCCGTGGTCCATCTATATGATGATGCAAGGAGAGACCATTCCAATAAAATCCAATCGGGTATATTTGACCGAGCAACTAGATCAATTTGGGATTCCCAAACCCGCACTCGATGTAGGGTACACGGACAATGACGAAAAAATGCTCAATGACTTTTTAGAACAGGGTGTTGCCATGTTGCAAAAAGCCGGTTGTGTAGAAATTAACGCGTATGAAACACACCAAGCTCCAGGACTTGACATTCATGAAATGGGGGGTGTTCGTATGGGAGATGACCCAAATGAATCAATGCTCAACAGTCATAATCAGTTGCATCATTGCTCCAACGTATTTGTAACCGACGGGGCTTGTATGAGTTCTACTGGGGTTCAAAACCCGTCCCTGACTTTTATGGCACTTACCGCAAGAGCAGTCGATTATGCCGCAGGCCAACTCAAAGAAGGCCTGTTTTAATTTTTCTTTTAAAATAGATTTTTGCAGTCAAACTTCTGTTTCAGTTAAATTAGACTACCTTTGCACCCAGATTATATATTATGACAACATTTAAGGCGTTAGGTCTATCTGCGCCACTATTGAAAGCCGTAGAACAACTCGGCTTTACCTCCCCCACTGACGTACAAGAAAAAGTTATACCAGTCTTACTCGAGACCGAAAACGATTTGGTGGCTTTGGCTCAAACAGGAACTGGAAAGACAGCCGCTTTTGGATTGCCTCTTTTGCAACGTTTAACCCCCGGTATTCGGCAGACTCAAGCACTAATTTTATCACCAACAAGAGAGTTGTGTTTACAAATCACCAATGAACTTGGTTTGTACGGTCAAAACATGCCCGAAATCAAAATTGTGCCCATCTATGGCGGTGCAAACATCTCTGAGCAGGCCAAAAAAATAAAAAGAGGCGCTCAGATTATCGTTGCAACACCAGGCCGACTCAAGGATATGATACGAAGAAAAATGATCGATATCAGCGCTTTGGCATATTGTGTGTTGGATGAGGCAGATGAAATGTTGAATATGGGCTTCTATGACGACATACAAGACATTTTGACCCACACGCCCAAAGACAAAAAATCTTGGCTCTTTTCGGCGACTATGCCCGAAGAAGTGGATCGCATTGCCCAAAAGTTTATGCGCAAGCCCCAATCGATAACTGTTGGCACCAAAAATGCAGGGACCAAAACGGTAGAACATCATTATTATAAAATAAACAGCCGTGATCGTTATGAAACATTACGATCTATAGTAAGCATAACATCCGATATCTTTGGGTGTATTTTTTGCCGAACCAAAATCGAAACCCAAAAAGTAGCCGATCGACTCGTACAAGATGGTTTCAAAGCGGCGGCCCTACATGGCGATATGAGTCAAGGACAACGTGATACGGTCATGCAGTCCTTTAGACAACAAAAAATCCAACTTCTGATAGCTACCGATGTTGCGGCTCGAGGAATTGACGTCGAGGACATTACTCATGTGATCAACTACCAACTGCCCGATGAGGTCGAAGTATATACGCACCGAAGCGGACGTACAGGGCGCGCTGGGAAGTTGGGAATTTCTATAATGTTGGTAACCAAGGGCGATTTAAGAAAACTTAAATTGATTGAAAATAAACTTCAAACCAAGGCCCAACACCAAGAATTGCCTTCACCACAAGAGATGCTTGAAAGCCAGATACAACGCTGGTCAATGTCCATAAAAAACACCCCTTATCAACCGGCCTTAGAACCCTATTTGGAGGCGGTTTATCACGAATTTGAAGCACTGCCTAAAGAGGTTTTGATACAACAACTGTTGTCCAAAGAGTTTGGAATGATTGAGTTGAAAAAATCCCAAAAAGCGTCTTTTGACACAACCGTAGAGTTTTCTGAAACACCAAAAAGTAAATCCAAAGACCAGGTTCGATTTTATATCAATCTGGGGAGCCGTGATAACTATGATTGGCCCGAGCTTAAGGACTTTATTCGCTCGATGACCAACCTTGACAAAGAGGCTATTTTTCATGTAGATGTATTTAAGAGCTTTTCCTATTTTACCACCGAGATACAGCACCAAGACTTGATACTCAATGCATTTGAAGGCTTGATTTTGGATCAACGAAAGATTCATCTTGAGATTACAGAAGGCCGAAAAACGCGATTTCCAAAAGGGTCCGGAGGAGGATTCAAAAAGGAGAAAAAAAGTAAAGACCGCGGAAAGGGAAAAAAAAGAAGCCGCCGATAATCAAACTACCTGGGCCCCCCAAAGTTTTTTAAACCATACAATAAAACACCGACCAATAGCAGTAATAGCCCCGAAAGAAGCACTTCAAGGCCCGTGCCGAAAATCACCCATACACAAAAAAACATGGCCAACACAGCAATAACTGTCAGCCCCCTATGGGGGTTGTTCTTTGTTTGGTTTTGCAACACAATCAGACTAAGGGCAGAGAGCAAAAAAGGCGTCAATACAGAAAGTGTAGATAGATTCATCATGTACGCAAAGGTATCGACCAATCGATCCGAATAGCGAAACATCAAAACGATGGAAGCCAAAATACTGGAAACAATAATCCCTTGTTGGGGAGCACCGTTTTTGTTTTTTTTCTTAAAAAATTTTGGAAATAGTTGATCGTGCGCTGCAGCCATGGGGATCTGTCCTTGAATTAAAATCCATCCATTTAGGGCCCCCAAAGTTGCCAACATGGCACCTGCCGCAACAATATATTTTGAAGAAAGTCCCCAAAATACAAAAGCAGCATCGGCAAATGGAGCGGTAGAAAGCAACAACGTTTCTGGAGGAATAATACCCATAATGGCCACAGAACATAAGATATAGGTTATGATGGTTATGCTGGTGCCAAACAGGCCGGCTTGGCCCACAGTTTTGGCAGCATTTTTTACTTTGGCGCTGGTGATGGTCGCAGATTCTAATCCGAGATAGGCAAACAAAGTTAGTGTTGTAGTTGCTGTTAGCGCTGCAAAATTGCTTTCTGAACTGCGGTTGATCAAATTGAGATTACCAAAATCGATGTACCAGATGCCGATAAAGCCAATCAAAAAAATTGGAATTAGCTTCAGAACTGTTGTTAGCCGTTGAACCCAAGCAACATTTTTGAGTTGTAAGGAGTTGACCCAAGTAAAAAACCATAGCACGCTCAGTCCAGCACCAATGGCCCATACGGGAGATTTTGTTAGGGCAGGAAAAAAAACGCCTAAATAACCTACAAATGCAACAGCAATAGCCGCATTGGTACACCATATAGAAACCCAGTAGCCCCAGGCAACAAGAAACCCCATAAAATTTCCTAGGGCAATTTTTGTAAAGGCATAGGGCCCTCCCAAAGTTTGGGGATGCAGTTTGCTCAACTGTTTATACACTGCGGCGAGTAACAGCGCCCCTATAGAAGAACAGACCCAACCCAAAAGACTAATCCCTCCATAATAGGCCAAAGTTGCAGGCAACAAAAAAATTCCTGATCCAATCATATTGCCCGTTACCAAAGCAGTACTGGACCAAAACCCAATTTTTTTCAACGAATTTGATTTTACTTAAAGCTAACAAAATTTTGACAAGGCACTACAATTGCATAAGTTTACTAAAGACCGTAGATCTCTATAACAAATAATGAAAAATGCATTTCCTAAAAAGCTCGAATCGTGTTGGCATCCTGTGGCTTACAGCAAATCCATCTCCAAGGAGCAACCCTTAGGCACTTTTTTATTAGACCAACCCATCGTGATTTGGCGCAGTGCAGATGGCATTCCGCATGCCATGAAAGATCTTTGTATTCATCGTGGTACTGCATTGTCTTTGGGATGGGTAAAAGACGATTGTCTGGTTTGCCCCTATCATGCATGGCGGTTTGACAAAAAAGGAGTATGTGTTCATATCCCACAAGCACCCGATGTCAAAATCCCCGAAAAAGCCAAAACCCCCGTCTATCAATGTCAAGAACGTTATGGATTGATTTGGGTCGCCTTAGCGGATCCTCATTTTTCATTGCCTGAAATTCCAGAGTACAACCATCAAGATTGGAAGTGGGTGGATACCGGGCCGTTTGACTGGAATAGCGACAGCTCACGTCAGGTCGAAAATTTTACAGATTTTGGTCATTTCCCCTGGGTGCATCCCGGGTTACTCGGCGACCCCGAGCGCCCTTTGGTCCCCGATTGTAAAGTAACGGCAGCGGGCACGGTATTGCATTATAGTATCGTGCGGCCCGAAGCTACAAACTCTGAAGAGTTTCCGGTTTTTGCCAACGAAAAAGTTGTACTACCCGAACGCCGAAGTGCCTATCAATTGCACCTGCCCTACACCATTGTTTTACGTTTGGGATGGGGGGGCACCAAGGGCATGGTTTATTTTTTTGTATCCCAACCAATTTCAAAAAACAAATGTCGGGGATACTGTATAATCGGTAGAAACTATAATCACGATGAGCCAGACACTGTATTGCAAGAATTTGAACAAGTAATTTTTGATCAAGACAAACGTATTGTAGAGTCTCAACGTCCGGAGCAAGTACCTTTTGACTTTGCAGAAGAACTGCATCTAAAATTTGATGCAGTCGCAATGAATTATCGCAAGTTGATGAAAAAATTTAAACTCGATTATTAAGATGAAATTACACATACTGCTTTTAACCACATTATCACTTTTAGTTGCCAAAACCTATGCACAACAAACAATTTTAATCACAAATGCACAGGTCTGGGATGGTACAAGTGATCGGGTAGTGCCAAACACCAGCGTATTGATTGAAGACCATCTAATCGTAAAGGTTGCTCCGACAATCAAAGCGCCAAAGGGCACACAGATTATTGACGCTCAAGGCAAAACACTTATACCGGGGCTATCGGATGCACACGTGCATTTGGCCCTAACAATGGGAATGCAAACCATACGTGGTCAAGCTCATTGGATGTACACAGCGTTAAGGGCAGCAGCTTCAGCTGAAAACTTTTTGATGCAAGGTTTTACAACCGTTCGTGATTTGGGAGGGCCTGTATTTGGTCTAAAAAAAGCCATCGACGAGGGCTTGGTTCCAGGCCCAAGGATCTTTCCTTCGGGGGCGTTTATATCACAAACTTCGGGTCATGGAGATTCGAGAACGGCCAACGAGCTCAGCACCTACTGGTATGGCAACATCATGCACCCTATAGATGCTTTGGGTTGGGCTTTTGTAGTTGATGGGCGTGCTGAAGTATTGAAAGCTGCTCGTGAAAATTTAAGACAAGGAGCAACACAGCTCAAAGTGATGGCTGGTGGAGGGATCGATTCCGATTTTGATCCAATTCACTCCGTACAGTTTACAGTCGATGAACTTCGAGCTGCAGTCTCAGCCGCCGAAGATTGGGACACCTATGTAGCGGTTCATATTTATAATTCTGAAGGCGCCATACGGGCCTTGGAAGCAGGTGTCCAATGTTTGGACCATGGTCATTTGCTAAACGAAACGGCAATCAAAAAGATTAAAGAAAAAAATGCTTGGCTGGTGCCACAGGCCTACTGGATCGATGCTCCCGCAGATTTTTGGGCTCCTGGACAGGATCAAATTCCGCCAGAGACTCTAAAGAAAGTAAAGATTGTTTTGGAAGGAACCAAAAGACAAATGGATTTGGCCAAAAAGCATCAAATTAAAATGGGGTTTGGCTCAGACGCCTATGGTGGTCTCGGGCTCGAATCATTAGCATTGATGGAGTTTACTGCTCGTACAAAGTGGTACACTCCCGTTGAGGTTCTCAAGCAAGCAACTTCGGGGAATGCCCAACTTTTGGCCCTGTCTGGCAAAACCAATCCATATTTGGAGGGACCTTTGGGTGTAATTGTTGCCGGAGCCTATGCTGATTTATTGATTTATGAGGGCAATCCTCTTGAAGACATTCGTGTATTGACCGATCCCAAAGAGCACTTAAAGCTGATTATGAAGGATGGTAAAATTTTTAAAAACGAACTTAAAAAGGCAGATTAGAAAGATCGACATTGCCTCCCGTAAGAATCAACCCAATTTTTCTTCCTTTAAATTCGTTAGGGTTTTTGAGTACCACTGCCAAAGGTAGTGAGCAAGAAGGTTCGCAGATTATTTTGAGTCGTTCCCAGATGAGTTGCATGGCGTGTATGATTTCTTCTTCAGAAACCGTAAAAATTGCTGCTGCGCCGTCAAGGATAATTTTAAAATTGCGTTTTCCTAAAGAAGTTTTGAGTCCATCAGCTATGGTGTTTGGGCGGATCACTTTTAGGTGCTTTTTTTGTGTAAAGGACTGGTAGGCATCATCGGCATTTTTTGGCTCGGCAAGAATAACTCGTGTGGTTGGAGAAAACGCTTTTGTCGCAAGAATGCTCCCGGATGCGAGTCCGCCCCCACCAACGGGGCAAATCAAATCGTCAAGAGCTGGGCATTGCTCATAAATTTCTTTGGCACAGGTTGCCTGCCCCAAAATTACGGCATCACTGTCGTAGGGATGGACAAAAGTAGCCTGAGTTTGATCGATGATTTGTTGACAGGTTTCGATACGTGACTGCTCCGAATTTTCGCAAAGTGTCACCTGTCCTCCATAGCCTTTTACAGCTTTTACCTTGATTGCTGGCGCTCCTTTTGGCATCACGATATAGGCGGTCGTTTTTGCAATCTGAGCCGCGCGTGCTAAGGCTTGAGCATGGTTACCAGACGAGTGGGTTACAAATCCTTTTTTTAGTTCATCTTTTGGGGTTGTAAGAACTGCATGAAGGGCGCCACGCATTTTGAACGCACCTATTTTTTGAAAATTTTCACACTTAAAAAATAACTGCGCGCCCGATAAATCATCCAAATATTGAGACGTTAGTATGGGTGTACGGTGGATGTGTTCTTTAATTTTATTGTAGGCACTGTCAATTTTGTGTTGTAAGTTTTCGGAAGCCATCAATCAAAATTTTAGGTGTCGGATGGTATCTCCACGATTGATAAGTTGTTTTAACGAATCAATGCCGGCTTGGACATGCTTTTGGTCGAACAATTGAGAATTTTTTTCATCTTTTGACGAGGTTTTTACGCCTTCAGGAATCATGGGTTGGTCAGTTACCAAAAGCAAAGCACCTGTGGGGATTTTATTATGAAAACCTACAATGAATAGCGTGGCTGTCTCCATATCAATGGCATACGCTCTGAGGCTTTCAAGATAGGCTTTAAATGATTCATCATGTTCCCAAACCCTTCGGTTGGTGGTATATACGGTACCGGTCCAATAATTGAACCCCTGGTCTTTTATGGTTGATGAAATTGCGCGTTGTAGTGCAAAAGAGGGCATGGCAGGAACCTCTTTGGGAAAATAATCATCCGAAGTACCGTCTCCCCGAATTGCACCAATGGGCAATATGAAGTCCCCAATTTGATTGCGTTTTTTCAGGCCACCACATTTTCCTAAAAATAAGACTGCAGATGGATTTATTGCGGTCAATAAATCCATGATCAATGCCGCGTTGGGGCTTCCTATTCCGAAATTGATGATCGTGATTTCTTGTGAGGTCGCAGAAGGCATCGGTTTGTCAGTGCCCTGTATGGTTGCACCCGTAGCTTCGGCAAATAAATGAACATATTTTTGGAAATTGGTTAGCAAAATATACTTTCCAAAATCTTCAAGCGCTACCCCGGTGTAGCGTGTAAGCCAATCTTTTACGATTTGTTCTTTATTTTCCATGGTTATTTTATTCAAAAATACAACAATTTGTAGCGCATCAATTTTTGTGGGATAAAAACCCATTTGCTTTTGAGATTATGTAATTTTAAGAACACCTAAAAAACGAACATACGCTTGATCCGCATTTATCATTTATTAATTCTACTACTGGTTTTGGTTGGCTGTAGTACAAATGAGCGATTGGTGCCTGTTTCGGTCGCTGATTTTGAAAAATTTGTTTCGCAAACAGGGTATATTACGGATGCTGAGCGATATGGATGGTCCATCGTACAACTCGATGTCTATAATTTCAAATTGGTAGAAAATGCCATTTGGACACAGCCAGATGGCGTACATGCCCCAAGAAAAAAAACCCTTCCGGTAACACAAGTTAGCTACAACGATGCTGTCGCCTATTGCAAATGGGCAGGGGTACACTTGCCGACCTATGAAGAATATTGGAAGTTTGTCGCCGAAGACCACAGAGTAATCGTATCCGACAATACACTCCCCATTTCACCCGTTGACAGTGTAAGTGTAGTGGGCAATGTTTGGGACATCACTGCACCCATCAATTCTGAGCAAATCCGTTTGGCTGGAGGCTCGTTGTTTTGCTCGCCAAACACCTGCCACGGAACGCAAAAAGACCGAGAACTCTATGTTGACAAAGAAACGGGAAACATCAATTGCGGATTTAGTGTAGTGGTCGCGGACTAGTTTTTTTAAATTTCCATAATTGTACCTATCTTACTTAAAATTAAAGTTTTATGTACTCTGCCAAACGCTTTTTGATACTAGGATTTCTCAGTCTTTTTTGGATTTCGTGTGAAACACAGCCTCCAAAGCGGCCCAATATTTTGTTTATTATGTCTGATGACCACACCTCTCAAGCTTGGGGGATATACGGTGGGGCGCTTTCGGAGTATGTAAAAAACTCAGGCATAAAACGACTGGCCTCAGAAGGGGTCACCCTCGACAATATGTTTTGTACCAACGCTATCTGTGTACCCTCTCGTGCAGCCATTTTGACCGGGAACATGAGTCACAAAAATGGGGTTTATACTCTTGGCGACGCCCTATCGCCAGACACACTAAACATTGCTAAAATCATGTCTTCTGCAGGATATCGTACCGCGATTATTGGCAAATGGCACCTCAAGGAAGAACCCACAGGTTTTGACTATTATAAAGTTTTGCCCGGTCAGGGGCGTTATTTTGACCCAGTATTTAAGACGGCTGAAAATTGGGAATACGGTTGGAAGGGCGGAAAAGAACAAAAGGGATTTTCCTCGGACATTATCGGAGACGAATCCATCGAATGGATGGCACAACAGTCAGACGACCAACCCTTTTTTCTGATGACGCACTTTAAAGCAACTCACGAACCCTTTCACTATCCCGAACGGCATGCCACCCTATTGGAAGATATAACATTGCCCGAACCCCAATCGTTACTGGAACCCTACCCAACAGAAACAGGTCGTACCTTTAGAGGGCAACTTTTGGATAATTTGACCAAAAGATGGCTGCGCTATCAGGCAGAACCCGATAAATATTGGACCGATTACCCAGGGATGCCTTTCGAAATCGATGGACTCGACAGTATTGGTATCCGAAAAAAATCCTATCAAAAATTTGTAAAAGACTTTATAAGATGTGGCGCAGCCATAGATGATAATATCGAAAAAATACTAGCAGCCTTAGAAAAAAGCGGCCAGCTCGATAATACCCTTATCATCTATACCTCAGATCAAGGCTATTTTTTGGGCGAGCATGGCTTTTTTGACAAACGGATGATGCTCGAAGAGTCCGCGCGCATGCCTTTTGTTGTTCGTTATCCCAAAGACCTGCCCCAAGGCGAAAGAAACACTTCGTTATTAATGAATATCGATATTCCTGCGTTGATTTTGGATTATGCTCAAGTAAACCAACCCGATGCGATGCAAGGAAAAAGTTTTAGAACCCTTCTCAAAAATCCAGAAACCCCCGGTAGGGAGTACACCTATTACCGCTATTGGGAGCACAGCCCAGACCGCCCAGCACATTTTGGCGTCCGCAGTCAACGTTACAAATTGATTTATTACTACGGCGAGCCCTTAGGTATGAAAAGCGCCAGTAAAGAAGCGACTACCCCTACTTGGGAGTTTTATGACCTCCTAGAAGACCCCAAAGAAAGCATCAATCACTTCAATAATCCAAATTATAAAACCATTATTGAAAAAATGCACCAGGCACTCAAAACAGAAAAAGCCTATTATGAAGATCATGCTGTAGTAGTGCCCGAACTATAAATTTTTAATAAGTGAAAAAAACAGCTCTGCTTTTTGTCGCAGCCCTGTTGGGGGTGCTGCTATTTCTGATGCTAGCGGCAGTTTGGGAATTCTTTTTTGGCACTCATGTAGATGGTTTTATTCCGTATTTGATTCTACTACTAGCGGTAGTAAACGTGGGCTTGTTTTTAGCGTTAAGAAAAAATATTTACTAGAATCAAAAAACTTAAAAAAAGCAATTTTTAGCCCGTTTTGGACGTTTTTTGATCAAAAATCAAGGTTTTTGCGTCCATTTTGCCACAAAATCACCCTTTTTGCTTTCCAGCCTCCAACAATAGAGAGGGCATACGTACTGCGTTTAAATAGCTAATTTTTGTATTTTTCTATTTAGAGAATTTAACAGGCACTATTCTAATGAAAAAACAGCGTTTATTTTTTGGGTATATGTTACTCCTACTTATTTTTTTGGTTGCCGCTTGTGAACAACGCGCCTATACACTTGTAGATCAATACATTTATAAACAAAAAGAACATCCAGGTGATCCCAGCACATGGACATTGGTTTGGGAAGATGCTTTTGACTCGCTGCAAACACAGTTTTGGAACCCCATCGATTTGTACAAGTCAGAACGAATCATAAGCCGTAATCCACAGTTTTTAGAAGATAGAAATGCGTGGCGGGCCTTCACAAACAGCTGGTCCAGTTATATGTCTGCCGACAATCCAGAAACCATTACGTTTCAAAACGGAATTGTAAATCTAAAGGCCCTTAAAAACAAAGACACCACAGCTTGGGACAACAGGCCCTACCATACTGGAGGATTGTGGTCGCAACATAAGTTTGCGTTTCAGTATGGGCGGTTAGAAATCCGCGCCAAACTTGACCCTGCATTTGGCGCATGGCCCGCCTTGTGGCTCATTCCAGAAAAGAGTATTTATCCAGATCAGCACAATGGTGAAATTGACATCATGGAAAGACTCAATCATGATCCATTTGTTTATCAAACCATTCATTCGCATTGGAATCTGAACCTCAAATTGGACAATCTCAAACGCTACGATACCATATCCTTTGCCCCCACGGAGTACAATACCTTTTGGGTGTCGTGGGAAAAAGAAAAAATCACGTTTGGCATCAACGATCGCACCAATTTTGAATATCACAAACTTCAAGGAGCGGGTACCTATCAGTGGCCGTTTGATCAGCCCTTTTTTGTGATTCTGAGTCAGCAACTCGAGGGGTGGCCTGGCAAGGTGACCCAGCCCGAAGAATTGCCCATAGACATGAAAATTGACTGGATCCGATTATATCAATAATGGATCCGACATTCGAAGGGTTTTTTCATCAGGTTTTGTAAATTTAAACCTATGAATCATCTCCTAAAAGCTATAGGCTATGGATTAGTATCTCTAGCAGTAGTCCTTTTTTTGTTTGACTTTTTGCAAGACAATAAAACCAGAATCCTTATCCTCGGATTGCTATTAATCGTTATTGGATTTGTTTTGGAACGTTTCCGATAGGGAATTGCTAAATCCCTTTTTCTGTTTTCACTTCCTTGAGCCACTTTTGGTGAAGTTCTAAAAGTTCGGAAGTTATTTGTGGTTTTTGATCTACAAGGTTATGCTGTTCTCTAGGGTCTTCATTGAGGTTGACCAAAAAAAGATCAGCCTTAAAATTCTTTTGATTTTTACCTCGTGGTTCATTGAGATTACCGATCAGCTTCCAATCTCCTTTTCTAATGGCCCATTGTGCTTTAGAATCGTCATAGCTGCCAAATTGCCAGTGCATGACCTTGTGCGGGGAGGGTAGTTTTGGGTTTTCGATCAGCGGCAGCAGATTTTGTCCATCAATCGTTTCGGTTATTGGTGTTTGGGTAAGTGCAGCTAGGGTAGCAAACCAGTCCATTTCGATACAAGCTACATCAACTGTTTGATTTTTGGGTAGTTTTTTGGGATAGGAGATTAGTGCTGGCACACGGATGCCGCCTTCAAAGAGGCTAAATTTACTCCCCCGGAATATACCAGCGCTACCACCGCCCCAAAAGGCCCGTTCTTCTAAAGAGTGTCCATGATCGGATTGAAAAATTATGATGGTGTCTTCTCGCAGCTGGTGTTGCTCCAAATAGTCTAGCACGGCGCCAATTTTTTCATCCGTATTGGAGATAAATGCAGCATACTCCTTTCTAGGTGTCGGAAGGTCCTTATAATAGTCCAACCACTTT